>JACXWA010000014.1 GCA_014764485.1 Candidatus Sulfomarinibacter kjeldsenii | reverse complement strand
TCTTCCGATCTGCCACGCTGTGAGATGGGTGATCGAAGACCGTCCGAAGGTTCCAGTGGACGGCGACCAGCTGCTGGCGTGGTTGGAAGATGTAGATATTAAATCCGCTGTATTTTGGGAGTTCTATCCGGATGTCGTGGTCGACGACCCCGTGTCCAGCCTCCTTGCGGCCGCAAATCTCCTGTGCAGGCCTCAGGATGCGGAGGGCGCTGCAGACCGGTTAACGCGCCACCTCCTGACGCTGTGGCTGAACGTCGTCAGCGAACGACTCGATCGGGACCAGGCCCTGGGTGATCTCTGCATGGGTGACGAAATCCTGCCCGAAGGAACAGTGCCCGCGATGACGGTTGAGGATTTGATCCTGGCAGCCGAGGATAGCCTTTTAGCCGGCGACGATGACGAGCAACTGAACTTCTGGTCGGAGGTGGTCGACGCGGTCAACAACTCGTACGTAGTTGGCGAGGGGGTGTGTGCCACGAGGCGGTTGACCACGCGCCGTCAAATGACCGGTCGTGGTAAGCCCGGCGGCAAGGCGACCATATCGAAAATCAGGAATTAGTCATCCCGGCTTTCACGAGCCTGGAGAGTTCCTCTCACGACCCGCGCTCTTCGGAGCGCGGGTTTTTCTGTCCAATCGAGCGCCCGTACGATAGTGCAGGTCCAGACAACCCGATGTACCATTTCGCGACGAGGTGAACGATGTCCTGGAACCGGTATGGTCCGATCGTCTTGTGTCTCGTGTTGGTTGCATCAACCTGCGGAGCGGAGGATCATCCGAAGTCTGATCCCGCACTCCGGATCTTCACCGACCTACCAGTCCAGATCGACCCCAACTCCAGGTATCTTTTCTACCTTCACGGGGCGATCATCGAGCACGCTGGTGTCCGGCCGACGCATCCCAAGTTCGGGGTCTACGAGTACCGGGAGATTCTGGAGATCTTTGCCGGGCGGGGTTTCGTGGTGATTTCGGAGGCGCGCCCGGCCGGCACCAATGGGGCGGTTTACGCCGAGAAGGTTGCGGATCAGGTGGGCGCCCTCATGAAAGGCGGCGTATCGCCCGAGCACATCACGGTCGTCGGGTTCTCGAAGGGGGGCGGGATCGCCATCACGGCGTCGTCGATCCTCTCCGAAGAGAGGCTCAACTTCGTCTTCATGGGCGCGTGTGGGCCGTGGCTGGACTCGAGACCGGAGATCGTTCCTCACGGACGGTTGCTAGCACTCCGCGAGAAGTCCGACGATCTGGTCGGTTCGTGCGAGGAGCTTTTTGCTCGGACGACGAGCGAGGGTGAACGGAAAGAGATCATCCTCGAACTTGGCGGTGGGCACGGAGCCTTTTACCGTCCGCAGTCGGAATGGTTAGGACCTGTTGTCGAGTGGGCGAACTAGCCTGGTTTTTGTCCCAATGCGCGGACAAAGAGGAACGCGATCACCGCGAGGCCGACGATCAGCGGAGCAGGGCGAGAACGCCAGCTCGTTTCTTGACGGTTCCCTTCCACTCGATTTGGATGCCGCCATTGAACCTTGGTAGGGGAGGAATTCAGGCGGAGACGGGGCGGGCGATGAGGACGCGGTCACCAGTACGTGTCGCCATGACTTGCCACTCGGTGCCGCTATGGCAGAAGCTGTCGCCAAGCGTAGCTGACTCCGGCAGCTCGAGGATCTCTACCCGGGGGCCGTTGTCGAACTCGAAAATGACCACCCGAGGGCGTTCCTTGATGGAATCGAGGGATCCCCGGTCCTCCGGCCGCGCTGGCGAATCGCGGTGATCGTGTGGATTCACTGTTTGCCTCGCCGCAAGAAGTAGCAAAAAACGTGCCCGGCACACCTACCGAAGGTGCACGCGGGGTTCGATGTACCAAAGCTCCTGATTTCGGGAACCCGAATGCCCAATACAGTATTCCGGACAGTGGTAACCATGGCATCGAGTGGGGACGGAACGTCATCCCCAGGAGTCAGAGACCCGGTCGAACGAAAAATCGCTCATCACTCAGGAAAAGTTGATGGGCGCTGTTTGGAACCCCTACCGCCGGCCACGACAAGCTGCGCCCGACGACCAGTGCGGTCACCGGACGGATCACCGGTAGCGCTATCGCTTTCCGAATCGGTATTCGAGGTGGGCGAGTACAGACTTTCGGCTGCCGACGCCGCCCTCGAGGACCAGGTTCCAGTGCTTACTGAGGCCGGCCGTCATGCCGATCTGGTAGTTCCACGGCTCCGCCTGCTTAAGTTCTACGTAGTATGGCACCAGACCGAGGTACGGCATCTCCCAGATGCCCTCGTGCGTCTCCTCGGTTTGCTGGTACATGGCGCCGACCCAAATCGCCGCGCCATCGAAGACCAGCCCGACCCGTGGTGTCACCAGCCACCCCTGGACCGCTGAAGAGGTCACATCGAGGTTGGTCCTCGTGATGTCGTAGGTGAGGGTGGTGAACCACCCCGTGCCCCCGAATGCGAGGGTCACGCCGCCGCCGTACATGATGCCGCTGTAATCGATTTTGATGTCGTTGAGCAGGATCGGGAGACCGAGGTCGACGTCGCTCAGCTTCACGTTCGTGGTGCCGTCAATCTGGCCGCCGAGCAGGTAGATATTGAGAAACGGCAACACCCAGTAGTCAAACTTCAGGTGATAGCTGTCGGTGTTGTTCTGGATCTCGAGGCCCTCGGCCGCGCCGATATCGAGCCCCGCGAGCGGTACCTCGAGGGTGACGATGTCGTAAGGCTGGTTCTGGTTGTAGAGCGTGAATCCGAGGCCCCACTTCATGGGCAGCTTGTGGCCCCTGTCGGTGAGGCTAACACCTTCATTCTGGGCCCATGCGGGAGTCGATGCCGCGACAAAAAGGACTGCGGCCGTGAGCAGAGACAACGTGATGGCTCGTTTCAAATAATTCTCCTCTCCTCGCTCGATCAAACTTCGATGCGGCGCGCCGCTTGCGACGAGACACCCGAACTCGATATATGAAGCGAAGAAAGTGTAGCTCAGATTCGCCCACATCATCCAGTGTTTGATGGCGTAGAATGCAGCCTGCGGGGAGGATCGATTGTTGAACACGCATATCTCACAAACTGTCTGCTGCGGCCGGAAATCTGCAGCAATCTGCGGTGTTTGCTCCCATCGGGGTGCTCCATGTACCGTCAAGTACGCGTCCGCGCCCCTCCGGTCGCAAACTCCACATCTCACAACAGCCTTCCGGCCTCGCGACGAAAGGTGGTGAGACATGCGTGTTTTTGACCGCAGCGGCATTCTGTTCATTGTCTCGTCACCCTCGGGAGGCGGCAAAACAACCCTAATCCGCGAGACCATCGTCCGGCTGGCTGAACACGACATTGTGGGCCACTTCTCGATCTCGCACACGACCCGGCCGCCGCGGCCCGCTGAAACCGATGGCGTGGATTATCACTTTGTCGATGACGAAACCTTTGAAAGCATGGTCCAGCGGGGGGATTTCCTGGAATGGGCGGAGTACGCCGACTACCGATACGGAACCTCCCGCGGGGCGGTGGAGGAGCAGTTGGCGGCAGGCTGCGACGTATTCCTCGATATCGAGGTGCAGGGGGCCAATCAGGTCAAGACCCTGATGCCAGAGGTCGTGAAGATTTTTGTCTATCCGCCGTCATATGAGGTCCTCGAGACTCGTCTCAAAAAACGGCGCCAGGATCCGCCCGAGGCGATACAAAAGCGGCTGCAATGGGCTTTGCGCGAGTTTCAGGTCGCCGGAGAGTTTGATTATGCTATTATCAACGACCGTCTCGGGGAGGCTGTGAATGCCCTTTTCGGCATCTGCATCGCCGAACATCAGAAACCGACACGCATGAACGCCCGATTGGACGCTATTCGAAAGGCGTTCCAGGAATCGCTTGAGAAGGACTTCGCCCAATGATTGAGTTGCCCAAAGAGTTTGACTCCATTTTTCGCTACATTGTCGTGGTCTCGCAGCGCGCCGAGCAGATCATCAACGGCGCCAAGCCGCGCACCGAGAGCAGGTTCGCGAAACCGACGCTCAAGGCGCGCGACGATGTCGAGGAAGGCAAGGTCACCTGGCGCATTCTCACCCAGGAGGAGCTCGACGCCCACCGTCAGGCCCTGGTCGAGGAATTTCGTGCCGAGGTCGATGCCGCCAGCGAACAACCCAGCACGGAACCGATCCCCGACGTCTTGCCGACCGCCGAGGTGGTGCCGGTTGCGGGCAAGGACGAGGCGAAGGATGACGAGCTGGCCAGGCTGCAGCGTCTGCTCGGGATGACGCGGAACGCAGGTGCGGCGGCGGCGGAAGATGCGGACAAAGGCGACGACGCGGCCAAGGACGCATCGGGCGATGAGGAGAAGGGCTAACCCTCTCTTCAGTCAGCGATGGCGGTGGAAGCCGCCGCGACGTGCCGAGATGCATGACCATGCGGGCTAAGGATCTCAATCGGTACCTTGGAGATCTAGGCTGGCGCCGGTCACCGATTCCCCCAGAATCAAAAGCCTCGCCCTCTCCGATTGCGTCGGCCGGCGGAGATTCCCTTGAAGGTCTCGCCACCAACGCTGCCGGATGCACCCTGTGCAGGCTCAGCGAAAAGCGCCAGACCGTTGTCTTCGGCGAAGGTGACCCGAAAGCGGGTGTGATGTTCATCGGCGAGGGTCCCGGTGCCGAGGAGGACCGAACCGGGCGACCTTTTGTGGGCCAGGCCGGGATGTTACTCGATCGGATGATCATTGCGATGGGATTCGAGCGTCAGGATGTGTACATCGCCAACGTCGTCAAATGTCGGCCGCCTGGAAATCGGGATCCCAAGGATGACGAGGTGGCGGCGTGCGCCGACTACCTCGACCGCCAAATTGATCTCATCAAACCCGAGATCATCGTGGCGCTGGGAAAACCGGCGTCGCGGCGCCTCACCGGTACTGACAAGCCGATGGGCGCCCTTCGCGGTCGCTGGTCCACCTATCGCGGTACTCCGTTGATGCCTGTGTTCCACCCGGCCTATCTGCTGCGTAACCCAAAGGCCAAGCGGGAGGTCTGGGAAGACCTCAAGCTGGTGATGCGTCGATTGAAGTCAACCGGTTGATTTCGGATATCGGAATTCGAATTTCGGATTTTCCACCCACCCCTGGGCCATGAGGCTTTTTTGGTGGGCGAGCGGAAATCCGCAATCCGAAATCCGCAAATTCGAAATTTTCTCTACCGGTCGCGCTCCAGGTATTTCAGGAACTCCCCATCGGTGGAAAGCAACAAAATCGTGTTTTCGCCCATTGTCCGGGTGTAGACCTCCATGGTCTTCAAGAACCGGTAGAAATCAGGATCGCGGTTGTAGGCACCGGCATAGATGTCAGCCGCTTCGGCGTCGGCCTTACCTTTGATCTCCTGCGCCTGGCGGTAGGCCTCGGAGGTGATCTCCTGGAGATCACGGTCCTTGTTGCCTATGATGCGGGCCGCTTCACCGGCGCCCTCGGAACGGTATTCCTCGGCGATCCTTTTCCGTTCGGAGATCATCCGCTCGTAAACCTTCGGACGATCGACCTCGGCGTAGTTGGTGCGCTTGAATTGAAAATCGAGGATCTCGATGCCGAGAACCGCGGTGCGGGTGGAGGCGTTTTTCAGGACTTCCTCCTCGAGCTCCAAACGGCCAAAAGTGATCTGGTGGCTTCCCTCTTCGAGAGCGGACGAGACCTCGAACTCGCGGTTGGTGGAGCGCACGACCTCGATCAGATTGTGATTGGCGATGGTGTTGCGGGTCTCCCCGTCGAGAATATCGTCGAGGCGGCTTTGAGCGCCGCGCTCGTCACGAAGGCGTTGGAAGAACAGCAGGGGGTCGGTAATGCGCCATCGAGCATAGGTGTCAACGTAGATGAACCGCTTATCCTTGGTGGGTACCTCATTGGGCTCACCGTCCCACTCGAGGAAGCGTTTTTCGAAGAAGTTCGCCTTCTGGACGAAGGGGGTCTTGACCTTGAGGCCGGGCGTCATGATGGGCTCACCGACCGGTTTGCCGAACTGTGTGATGATGACCTGTTGTGCCTCATTGACGACGAAGAAGGCGCCACCGATCGTGGCGATTGCAAGCAGAACGAATACGGCGATCAGGAGGAGCGATATCTGTTTCATGGTTTCACCTCCGTCCCGCCCAATTGGAGGAGCGGCAAGACGCCTTCCAAGCTGTTGTCGAGCAGGATCTTGCGCTCCATCGCCGGGTAAATGGTTTCCATCGTCTCGAGGAAGATCCGCCGCCGGGTCACTTCCGGTGCCCGCCGATAGGCCGAGTAGACATCCTCGAAGAGTGCGGCATCACCCTTGGCGCGGTTGACGCGGTCGATCGCATAGCCGCGGGCCTGTTCGATGACCTGTGCCGCCTCTCCGCCCGCCTTCGGTATGACGCGGTTGTACTCGCCACGGGCTTCATTGATCGATCGCTCGCGCTCCTGTTCGGCCTGGTTGACCTCGTTGAACGACGGTTTCACTGGATCGGGCGGGTTGACGTTTTGGAGAACAATCTGGTCGACGACGATTCCGGTCTCGTAGCGGACGCAGAGCTCCTGCAGCTTGAGCTTGACCTCATTCTCGATCTCCAACCGGCCGACGGTGATGACCTCGTCGACAGACCTGTCCCCGACGACTGACCGCATGACGGCTTCATTCATGTCGCGGAAGGTCTTGGTGACGTTGCGGACCTTGAAGAGATACTTGAATGGATCATTGACCCGGTACTGTGCGATCCACTCGACATCCGCAACGTTGAGGTCGCCGCTGAGCATCAGCGATTCAGACCGGAGATCACGATCCGCATAGCGGGTTCGTATTCCCGCCTCCGCGGTCTGATATCCGAACTCCTGTTTGAGCTGGCGTTGGACCGGTACTTTGAGCACCTGCTCCATCGGCGGCGGCATTTTGAAGTTGAGTCCCGGATCGGCGGTGCGGGTATATTTCCCGAAGCGGAGGACGATGCCGACCTCCTCGGGCTGAATCGTAAAGACGACGCTGAACGCCATCGCCAGTCCGATCAGGACAAGTACGCCGATGAGGACGACTTTGATCGGCGGTTTCCCGGGTCGGAAATTGCCGATATCGATCACACGAGGTTCATCAGAGTCCATTTTCATTCCCCTTCGAGGTCGGTTGTGAGTTTGTATGGAGAGACCACGGTCGGCAGTGTACCCCAATCCGAATTAGGAATTATGAATTAGGAATTATGAATTTCCACCCTGCCCCCCAATGGAAAAGGCGGGAGGGCGGGTGGGAATAACTCAATACTCATGAATCAACACTCAAAACTATTCGATGGTTTGTTCTTTTGCCTCGACGGTGGATGTGTGGATCACCAGTTCTCCGCCTTCCACGTCAAGCTGAATTCGGGTTCCGGGGCCGACCTCACCAGAGAGCACCATTCGCGCCAGCGGGTCCTGGACCAGACGCTGGATGGTGCGTTTGAGGGGCCGTGCGCCGAAGTCCGGATCGAAGCCCTCGTGGGCCAGGAACCTGGCGGCGGTGTCCGTGGCTCCTACCTCGAGGCCCTGATCGGCGAGCAGCCGGTTGAGGTTGGCGAGCTGGATGTGGACGATCTTTTCGACGTCCTCCTCGGAGAGGCGGTGGAAGATCAAGATCTCGTCGATGCGATTGAGGAACTCGGGCCGGAAGTGCTGCTTGAGCTCCGCCTCGACCAGGGTCGTCATCCGATCGCGCTCCGATTCCGGCAGCTCCTGAATGATGCCGGAGGCGATGTTCGACGTCATGATGACGACCGTGTTGCGGAAGTCAACGGTCCGGCCCTTGCCGTCGGTGAGCCGGCCCTCGTCGAGGAGCTGGAGGAGAACATTGAAGACGTCGGGGTGGGCCTTTTCAATCTCGTCAAAGAGCAGCACCGAGTAGGGCCGCCTCCGAATGGCTTCGGTGAGCTGGCCGCCTTCATCGTGGCCGACATAACCTGGAGGGGCACCGATCATCCGTGCCACCGAGTGTTTCTCCATGTACTCCGACATGTCGATGCGGACCATCGCCCGTTCGTCGTCGAAAAGGAACTCGGCCAGTGACCGCGCGACTTCGGTCTTACCGACGCCGGTTGGACCGAGGAAGAGAAATGAGCCGATCGGCCGATTAGGGTCCTTGAGACCGGCACGGGCTCTGCGGACCGCTGCCGCCACCGCAGTGACCGCTTCCTCCTGGCCCACCACCCGCTCGGCGATCCGATCCTCCATGTGGAGGAGCTTGTCCTTTTCGCCCTCGAGCAGCCGCGACACCGGAACGCCGGTCCACTTCGAAACCGCGTGCGCGATGTCCTCCTCGCCGACCTCTTCGGCGAGCATGGTTCCATGCTCGGACTGATGTGCCTTCAAAGCGTCGGAAGCCTCCTCGAGCTGCTGACCGAGATCGACGAGCTCTCCGTAACGAAGTTCTGCAGCACGTTCGAGATCTCCATCCCGCTCGGCGCGATCGGCTGCTTCCCGCGTTCCCTCGAGGCGTTCCTTGAGTTCCTGGAGCCGCGAGATGAGTTCCTTTTCCTTCTGCCACTGGGCTTTGAGGCCCGAGATCTCCTCCTTGAGCCCGCCGAGCTCCTGTTCGATGGCGGCGCGCCGCTCCTTTGAGCTCCTGTCCTTTTCCTTGGCCAGCGCTCGTTTTTCGATCTCGAGCTGGAGGGCGCGCCGATCCAACTGATCGATTTCGGTCGGCATCGAGTCGATCTCGATGCGCAGCCTCGAACCCGCCTCGTCGACGAGATCAATGGCCTTGTCGGGCAGGAAGCGATCGGTGATGTAGCGATTCGAGAGCGCGGCTGCAGCTACGAGAGCCGTGTCCGCAATTCTGACGCCGTGGTGGACCTCGTATTTCTCTTTGAGGCCGCGCAGGATGGCGATCGTCTCTTCAACCGACGGCTCGTCCAACATCACCGGTTGGAAGCGCCGCTCGAGGGCGGCATCCTTTTCGATGTACTTACGGTATTCGGTAATGGTGGTGGCACCGATGGCTCGGAGCTCACCGCGTGCGAGCGCCGGTTTGAGAATGTTGGCGGCATCCATGGCACCTTCTGACGCGCCTGCACCGACCAGGGTATGGAGTTCGTCGATAAAGAGAATGACTTCGCCGTCAGAGTCGACGACCTCCTTGATGACCGCTTTGAGCCGGTCCTCGAATTCGCCCCGGTATTTGGCTCCGGCGATCAGGGCTCCCATATCGAGAGAGACGATGCGGCGGTTCTTGAGGATCTCGGGGACGTCGCCAGAAGCGATGCGTTGGGCGAGACCCTCTGCAACGGCGGTCTTGCCAACCCCGGGTTCGCCGATCAACACCGGGTTGTTCTTGGTGCGCCGGGTGAGCACCTGCATGACACGTCGAATCTCGTCGTCGCGGCCAATGACCGGATCGAGCTTGCCGGCGTTGGCGAGCTCGGTCAGATCGCGGCCATAGTTATTGAGGGCGTCATACTTGTTCTCAGGATTGGCGTCAGTCACGCGGTGCGATCCACGCAGCTCCTGAATTGCGGTCAGTAGCGACTCTTTCGTCACTCCGTGCATCAGAAGTGCTCGTGCGGCCGCCGAATCGGGCACCGATACGATTGCCATCAGGAGGTGTTCAACCGAGACGTATTCGTCCTGGAATTGCGGGGCGAGCTTTTGTGCCTGTTCCAGCGCCTTGCGAAGACTCCGCGAGGGCTGTGGGTCGGCGCCTCCCTCGGCCGCCGGCAGGCGATCGAGAACGTCTTTCAGCTCGGACTCGAATTGCGAAGAGGGCACGCCGACCTTGGCCAACAGGCGTGGAACGATGCCGGCCTCCTGCTGCATCAATGCCTGCAACAGGTGGGTTGGCGTGGTTTCGGGGTTGCCGCGAGCGCTTGCGGATCGAAGGCCCTCCTGAAGCGCCTCCGACGCTTTGACTGTGTATTGGTTTTTATCGTTCATTCAAGTTCTCCTCAATGGAAAGGCTTGTGAGGCCTGTAGATAAGATAATATCTTAGTGTTCTATTGTCAAGTATCTATTTCAAAGATTTGATACTTTGATTGTCAAATAATTGATGACCTCGCATTGTCTTCCCGGATGGCTCGTAGGGGCGGGATATATCCCGCCCGTGTTGAAGGCGGATGGGGCGTCAGCTCGCGGGCGGCATATATGCCGCCCCTACAGCGTTGTGAGGTAAGTCGCGATGGCCGCAGGCTGTCGACACATCTTCACCTACAGGGGGTACAATATCTCCCGGGAGAAAAGGAGTCCCGTAAGCAACGATGGGTGAGCAAGACGTTCGCGAACAGTCAAATGCCGAGGAGCTCAGGGTCTTTCTCCGGCACCTCCTGAAGGACGTGCGGGCATTCGAACAGATGCTCGAAGAGGAGCGATTCGAGACCGGCGTGCGACGCATCGGGGCCGAGCAGGAACTTTTTCTGGTTGATCAGCTCTGGCGTCCGGCGCCGATTGCCACCGAGGTCCTGGAAGCGGTCGACGATCCCCATTTCACGACCGAACTCGCGCGATTCAACCTCGAGTTCAATCTCGATCCACACGTATTCGGCGGTTCCTGTCTACGTGACATGGAGTGGCAGCTCGGCGAGCTGCTCGGAAAAGCCCGGGAAGCCGCACAGAAATGCGGCGGTGACGTTGTCTTGACCGGGATCCTCCCGACACTCAAGAAGACCGACCTCGAGCTCATCAACATGACGCCCAACCCGCGATACTATGCGCTCAACGACGCGATGAACCGGCTCCGTGGTGGTGCATACGAGTTCTACCTCCAGGGGCTCGATGAGCTCCAGTTGCACCACGATTCGATCCTCCTCGAGGCAGCCAATACAAGTTTTCAGGTTCACTTTCAGGTTTCACCCGACGAGTTCGCGCGGCTCTACAATGCGGCCCAGGCGGTGGCAGGACCTTTGCTCTCCTCGACTGCCAACTCGCCGATGCTCTTCGGCAAGAGATTGTGGGCCGAGACACGGATCGGTCTTTTCCAGCAGTCCATCGACACCCGCCGCAGCACCCCGCATCTGCGCGAGCAGACTCCTCGCGTCAGCTTCGGTCGTCAGTGGATCAAGTCTTCTGCGCTGGAAATCTTCCAGGAAGACATCACTCGATTCAGGGCTCTGCTGTCGACGGAAATAGAGGACGATCCCTTCGAGGAGTTGCAAAAAGGTCGCGCACCGAGCCTCAAGGCTTTGCGGCTTCACAACAGTACCGTTTACCGCTGGAATCGGGTCTGCTACGGCATTTCGGATGGCCTGCCTCATATCAGGATCGAAAATCGACTCCTGCCTTCGGGGCCAACGACCCGCGATGAAATGGCGAACGCGGCATTCTGGTTCGGGCTCATTAGCGGGGTCCTCGAGCGTTACGGAGACATCGCCGAACATATGCCCTTCGATGATGCGCGCAGCAACTTCCTGGCCGCTGCCCGTCATGGTATCGATGCCCAGCTCACATGGTGCGGCCGCGACCCAGCGCCGGCCGACAGGTTGATTCTCGATGAGTTTCTCCCCCTGGCCCGCGAAGGGCTCGAAACCGCCGGTCTCGATGCTGAGAACATCGAATTCTATCTTGGTGTGATCGAAGAGAGAGTCAGCTCGCGGCGCACCGGCGCTCAGTGGCTCCTGCAGTCGATGGCGAGCCTCGCCAACCAGGGCTCGCTCGCGGAACGACTTTCTGCCGTCACTGCGGCCACCGCAGCTCGTCAACGGGAAGGGAATCCCGTTTCAACCTGGGAACTGGCCCGATTGGAAGAGGGCGCTGGCTGGAAGCAGAGCTACGCGACGGTAGAACACTGTATGGATACCGACATCGTCACCGTCAACGAGTACGAGCCCGTCGACCTGGTGGCCAAAATGATGGTCTGGAAGAATATCCGCCACGTGATGGTCGAGGATGCGGAAAACCGTCTGGTGGGCCTCGTTTCGCAGCGTAAGCTCCTCAACCTGGTTGGAACCTACCACCCCGAAGAGCGAGACGATCCGATGCCCGTGAGCGAAATCATGCAGAGCGATCCGGTCACCGTCACCCCGGAGACACCGACCGTTGATGCGATCGAACTCATGCGAACGAACGGGTGGGCTTGCATGCCGGTGGTCAAGGAAGATCACCTGGTTGGTGTGCTCACCGAAAGCCAGCTCATGTTCATCGCCGGCGAGCTGCTAGAGCAGAAGCTCAGAGAGTGAATTCGGAATTCGGAATTAGGAATTTCCGTACGCCCACCCATCCGATCCAGTTTTGAGTTCTTAGTTTTTGAGTCTTGAGTTGACACCCGACCTCCCCGGTTGTTTGGGTCGGTGAGGGATATCTCAAAACTCATAACTCAAAACTCAACACTTTCCACGGTTTTGCGTCCACTCCCAGATATCGCCTCGGGATCGGCTAGAATCATAGCGTCCATTTCCAGGGGGAGGCTTTGATGGCCGAGAAGAAGTTCGTTCCGTACGTTCCCGTGGAGACGACGATGCCGGAGCTGACCGTCAAAGCGCTTTTCCTCGGCGTTGTCATGGCGATCGTACTCGGTGCCGCGAACGCCTATTTGGGGATGAAGGTCGGGATGACGGTGGCCGCCACCTTCCCTGCGGCAGTGGTGTCGATGGCCGTCCTGCGCGTTTTCAGGGGCAGTATTCTCGAGGAGAACCTGGCCCGGACGACAGCGTCGGTTGGCGAAGCGCTGGTAGCGGGCGCAGTTTTCACTATTCCCGCCTTCATCATCTCCGGCGCCTGGTCCGAGTTCAATCTCCGCGACGCAATGCTGATCATGGGCGTCGGCGGGGTGCTCGGGGTACTTTTCGTGATCCTTCTCAGACGGCCGTTGGTGGTCGAGGCGGAACTCCCGTTCCCCGAGAGTGTGGCGGCGGCCGAGATCGTCAAAGCGGGCCAGAAGGGCCAGACCGGGGCCGGCCTGGTCTTCGGCTCGATGGGGATCGCAGCGCTGTGGGAGCTATTCAAAAACAACGCAGGGGTGCAACTGATCCAGGATCAGGCCCAGCACTTTATTCACTTCGGGCGGTCGACCATCGAAATTCTGGGCCGAAGGATCGACTACAGCGGCGGCATGTTGGTGTCGACACCGGAGGCCTCTCCCATGGTCATGGGCGTGGGCTTCATCGTCGGTCTCCGCATATCGTCGATTGTCTTCTGTGGTGCGGTCGCGGGTTGGTTGGTGTTGGTGCCATTGGCCATCTTCCTCAACCCCGCGCTCGCCGCAATCGGCGCCGAGACCGGGTACGCGGACCTGGCATGGGATGTGTGGTTCAAACAGATTCGGCCGCTCGCGGTCGGTACCATGATCGTTTCCGCCTTCTATACCCTGTACACGCTACGTGTCTCGCTCATGAACGGTATCCAGAAAGTCCTCGCCGTGTTTGGGGTCAGCAGCGCCTCCGCTGACATCGAGCGCACCGAGCAAGACCTCAACCTCAAGTGGGTGCTGGTGGCCATCGGCATCATGGCGATCCCGATGTTCCTCCTCTATCGTTATTTTTCGGCTTCGACCGGGGGAGCCCTGGTGCTCACAGTGGTCATGCTGGTACTCGGCGTTCTCTTCGCTGCGGTTGCCGGTTATCTGGTCGGTCTTGTCGGCGCCTCCAACAATCCGATCTCCGGCCTGACCCTGTCCGCCTTAGTGATCGCCGCAGTTCTAATGGTGCTGATGGGTATCACCGGAGTCGCTGGGGTGGCAGCGGTGCTCGGAGTCGCCGGTGTGGTGTGCTGCGCCGCCGGCGTTGCCGGCGATATGATGCAAGATTTCAAGGTCGGCCACATCCTCGGCGGCACGCCGTGGAAGATGCAGGTCGGCGAGCTCGTCGGTGTTGTGGCGGCGGCGTTGGCCTTGCCGGTACTCCTGATGGTTCTCAACCAGGCCTATACCATCGGGTCGGCCGAGTTGCCGGCACCGCAGGCCGGGCTCATGGCGCTCATGGCCCAGGGCATCGTCGGCGGCGACATGGCGTGGCCGCTGGTCATTGTCGGTATGCTCCTCGGCGTCGCCCTGATCCTCATCAAGGCGCCGGCGCCGATGCTGATCGCAGTCGGTATGTACCTGCCGTTTTCCACCACAGCGGCAGTCTTCGTTGGTGGTGTGATGCGCGCCATCCTCGATTGGATCCTGAAGAAGAAGGAAGCCACCGACGACCAGAAGCAACAGGCGGAGAACTCCGGAATCCTGGTTTCATCGGGTCTCATTGCCGGCCAAAGCTTGATGGCCGTTGTGCTGGCCTTCATTGTCCTCTACGAACAGGCCAAGCTTGGCATGGCGGACACTGAACACCTGCTGCCCCACTTCGCCAACAGCTTCTGGGGAGGTCTCCTGGTCTATCCGTTGTTGCTCGGGCTGCTGGTGTGGTTGCCGCTGAGCAGGATTCGCTCCACCAATGGGTAGTCCTGGCCGCCCCCCACAGGTCGTCGATTTGCTCGAACTCACGCCCATGCGGAGGGTTCCGTGGCTCGAGCGGG
Organism: Candidatus Sulfomarinibacter kjeldsenii; assembly: GCA_014764485.1. GTDB lineage: Bacteria > Acidobacteriota > Thermoanaerobaculia > Thermoanaerobaculales > Sulfomarinibacteraceae > Sulfomarinibacter > Sulfomarinibacter kjeldsenii. The sequence continues at coordinate 8,343 of JACXWA010000014.1, read as the reverse complement.
ACGACGGCAGGGTCGTGATCGACCGGCCACGACCACCGATCAACGGCCTAGGCGGTCTCTTCCGCCGCGCGGGCTGGATGCTGGCACCACGGCGGATACGGCTTGATGAAATCGGAAGCTTCGCCTGGCGGAGGCTGGATGGTTCGACCAAAGTGCGGGCCCTGGCAGGGGTCATGCGTGACGCCTTTCCGGATAGCTGCGATGAGCTCGAGGAGCGACTTGGGGGCTATCTGCGGGCAATGCGCCGGCTCCGCTTGATCTCCTTCCCGGGGTGGGACGAACCCATTTCCTGAAACCGTTGTGGTAGGTTCCGTCCAGGCAATGAAAGTCTCACTCGTCGTCGTTTGCCATCATTCATCTCGCGTGCTGCCAACGTGTTCTGAGACCTTTCGTCGTGAGGCGGCAGCGGCAGGCGTTGAGGCAGAGGTGGTCGCGGTCGAGCATTCGGAGGACGCCGCCGAGCTTGCGAAAGTCGAGGCCATCGGAGTCGAAAGATTGCTCGTACGGCCCAACCGCGGTTACGCCGCCGGGCTCAATTCTGGCGCCTCAGAGGCCGAGGGCGATGTCCTCATTCTGGCCAATCCGGACATTCGTTTCTTTCCGGGCAGTGTCGGCGCGCTGCTCAACGGTGTCGAGCGGGATTTCGATGTGGTCGGTCCACAATTTGTCTGGGACGAAGACGGACAGGTCCTGTTACCTGCGGCCGAAGACCCGGCGCCACACGCCGAGTTCGGGCGCGCCATCCGCCGACGTTCGCCTCGAGTGTGGTCGGCAGGACTTGGCCGATCGCTCGACGAGACCTGGAGGCTTTGGACGGCTGAGGAAACCCTGGCCGTTGCCGGTTTACGCGGTGCGCTGCTCACCGTTACCAAGGAGACCCTGGGCCGGTTCGGACCGTTTGACGAGGGGTATTTCCTCTACTACGAGGAAACCGAGTGGTTGTGGCGGGCACGTCGCCGCGGTGCGCGACTCGGTCTCGCGGCGGGCGCAAGGGTCCAGCACCGCTGGGGACATGCCACCGGTCAGAGCGAGGGCGCTACCGATCGTGAGGCAATGTCGCGGCGTCGGTTTGTGGCTCGTAACTACGGAGGTCTGTGGCAATGGATGCTGCGAGCCAGCGGCACGAGCAGCCGCGAACCCATGAAGGTGGTTCGTCTGGACGATGAAGCCAGTGTCCCTGAGGCCGTGAACGATCTCTGGTTGGCGTCACCCTTTCCCCACCTCATGCCTGCCCTCGGCGCCGTTCGCGCGGGTGCTCTGTCGGCGCCCTTCCTCGAGTTCTGCCGTGCCTGGCGATGGGTGGTGGCTTCGGCTTCGCGCTCGGCGAATGACTGGCGTATTACCGGCGCCTGGACGTGGGGCCGATGATGCAGACGACCGAGTTTGGAAATCGTGCGCATGACGAGAACGACCAGATGCTGAACCTCTGCCTGCCGGTGCTTGTTCGTAAAAAGCCCGTGCGGGGATCTCTCAGGAGACTTCTGTATCGAGCCGAACCGGCTCGCGACTGGGAGCCGCGGCTCGATGATTTGTGGGATCGTGCGAAACGTTCGTATCCAGTAGCGGTTGTTCGCGACGCCGATCACGCCCTGAGGCACTTTGCCGGCCATCCGACGGTGCGTCACCATCGGTTTCTCGTTCTGCCAAGGTTTTCGGGCAGGGCTGTCGCCTTCGCGGTCTTTGCCGACGACGGGTCCAACTGCTGTTGGTTGGATCTTCTCTGGGACCATGCACACCCCGGAGCGCTCGAGTTGCTGACCCACATCTCGGGACGGCTTGTTTCACAGTGGGGGAGAGGGGGAGAGCGTCTATTTCTGGCCGGCGATGATGCCGCATCGTCGTTACTATTGAGGCGCGGCTATCGAATTCAGAACAAGCTGTCACATGTGGTCGTCATTCGTTCTTTGTCTGGTGATCCCGATTCTGCGAACGCAATCGGCGGTGCATACCTGACCGCAGCGGATATAGAGGAAGTCTCATAGTGACCGAGGTCCGCCTCTACCGGTCGGGTGACGAGATCGCCATCAATGATGCGTTCAACCGCGTTTTCGGCAAACAGAGGAATGTCGAGGAGTGGGCGTGGAAGTACCGGGCCGGAGAACCCCCCTGCCCGATCGTCGCGGCATGGGACGGCGATCGACTGGCCGCCCACAACGGCGGCATCGCCGCTAATTATCAGGTCGATGGCCGCCGCATTCTGGCCCTGCAGGGGGCCGATACCTTCTCATTGGCGGTGGCCGAACGCCAGCCGGAGTGGCGCGGCTCGTGGCAGCAGGTGATGGATCGATTTGGAGAGATCGCAGCCGATCAGTTCGGGGTCTCGCTGCTCTACGGTTTTACCGGTGGGAAGGCCATCAGTCACATGGTCGCGCGCGCGCATTGGGACTCGGTGTCGCCGCGCCGGATCCCCCTCCTCGTTCGACGGCGGCGTCCTCCAACCAGATCCATGGCATCGAAGTTCTTCAAGGCACGTCTGGTCGACGGCAGTGCGTCCGCGCTCGATCGGTTGTGGGAGCGGGCCCAGGACCGTTACCCGGTGTCTGTGATCCGAGACGCGAATCACGTACGGCGCCGGCTCAGCGGTCACCCTGCCGTCCGATATCATCGCTGGCTGATCACGCCGCGATGGTCGTCAACGCCTGCAGCCTTTGTTGCCTTCCGCACCGATGGTGGCGTCTGCCGTTGGGTCGAGCTGGTGTGGGACGGCCGGCCTGGCGCTCTCGAGTTGGTCGATCACCTGTCGCGGCGATTGACCGAGCAGACCGGCGCCGATCGTGAGGAACTGTGGCTGGACGGTGATCCAGATGCCGCGCAGTGGCTCGAGCTCTTCGGTTTCGAGGGCGGTCCCGACCCGAGCGGCGTGGTGCGGGTCGTTCGTTTTATCGATCCCGAATTGAATGCCGATTCCTTTGCACCTGGCCGTGTTTACACCACCATGGCCGACGCGGACCTGGTGTGATGAGATGGCAGTGAAGTCTCGACTCGCGCTGGCCGTGGCCTGGACGCCCGAGTTTCGGGAAGCTCCGGAGTTTCGGTGGCTGCAGGCGTGGGTGCGGGTTCAAGCCGAATCTTTGTGGGACGAAGTGGAACTCGTTGAGGACCTTCCGCCGGGCGAAATCGCCTCGGAGACGCTGATTGTTGGCGAGCGCTGTCTCTTGGGCCGACGATCTCTCGCGGCGATGCGTCAGTCTCTCGCGGAAGGAGCGATTGCCGCTGTGCCCCGCCGCCTCGCGGAATCCGGTCTGCCCGGGCTCGATCGTATTCGTACTCTGCGCGGCATCGAGCTCGCGGAAAACGCGGTCCTTTCGAGCACCACACGTGGGATGGCGCCGGTATCGGCACCCCACCCGGCGTTGCTCCTGGCGCCCGAGGGGGCATCGCGGCAGAGGGGCGGGTCACCCGCCTCGATCCTCGCCGGTGAAGGTCCTTCCTTGAATCCCGTGACCGCTGGACTTTGCCACGAGTTCATTGATTACTATGGCGAGGTTCGGGAGGACATTCTGCCCTATCTTGACGCTGAGTGCCGCGAGGTCCTCGAGATCGGATGCGGTCGGGGCGCCACCGGTGCGTTCCTCCAGGATCGCCTCGGTTGCCGCGTCACCGGCGTCGAACTCAACCCGGTGGTCGCGCGATCTGCCGCCGAGCGCCTCCACCGAGTGGTGGTTGGCGACGCTGTCGTGGTCGATGTTGGAGGACCCTTTGATGCCGTCGTCGCGTGCGAGCTCTTCGAGCATCTGGCCGAGGGTGAGGTTTTTCTCCATCGACTACGCTCGTGGTTACGACCCGGTGGGAGGGCGGTGCTTTCGGTCCCGAACGTCGGCCACCATGCGGTCGTCGAGGACCTGTTGGCTGGCCGCTGGGACTACCTGCCGGTCGGACTCCTGTGCTTCACCCACTACCGGTTCTTCACCCGCCAGAGCCTTGAGGAAACAATCCGCGCTGCGGGTTTTACCGATATCGAAATCCTTCCCCAACGCACCGAGCCACCGTCCTGGATTGACGATCTGCCAGGGGAGTTGGAAGTCGACGCCGAGAGCCTCTCCACCCAGGGCTTTTACGTCGTGATTCGAAACCCATAACTCAATCTTGTAGAGTGAGTTAACGATTCAAGTTCAACACGGTTGAAAAGTCTGAACCGTTGACTCTTGACCGTTTACGCACTGGTCCGTCGAGGTCGGGATCGGAGTGGCGCCGAAATCACACTGCCGCTTCCGGCAGCGAACATCCTGCGTGGGCAAAGATTTTCTCGAGGCGGCTCAAGACAACCAGGGGCCGGTAGTCTTCGGCGGCGAACAGGCCCTCGATGCGGAGCGACCGGCGCAGGTCGGTGGCGGTGAGGCGGCCGATGGTGTCGGCAATCGCATCCGGGTTTCCCGGCTCGAAGCGCAGGGAAGCGCCTTCGGGAATGACCTTCAGCGACGGAATGTCACTGTGCGCGACCGGCACTCCACAGGACATGGCTTCGAGCACCGGTAGGCCGAAGCCCTCCTGCTCTGTGGAGGGAAAAAGCAGGACGTCGATGCCGGAATAAAACTCGGGCATTCCTTCGGTCGGCAGGGAATGGTGAAAGCGGTCGGTGATACCGAGGTCGGACTCCTCGCCCTGCATTGGTTCGACGGAAGCGCGGTGGATCTCCATTGCAAGGCCGCGATCTCGCAGTCGACGAAGACCCTCGAGCCCCTCGCGGATACCCTTGACGCGGGCCGAGAAGGTGCCGACGAGGCCGACCCGGAGCGGATTGGCGTTTTCTCGAAAACCGAGCGGGAAGAAGATCCTGGGATCCACCGCCTCGCCGATGAAGTGGCATTGGGTTTCGGGATAGTGCTTGGCGAGCACCGCTTCGAGGTGGTGTGAAACCACGAGTTTGGGCAGGGGCGCCCGGTAGGCGGTGTCGATTGCATCCTTGATATCGGCGTACTCGCTGAAGAGCCCTTCGTATCCCTGGCAAAGGTGGAAGACGTGGGGTGAGCCGGATGCGATCGCTGGTGCAACCGTTGTGTGAAATGTGGCGATCGTGATATCGGCTCGGGGAACGGCGCCTTTCCGTTCGAGGTCAACCGAGATCCAGGGAACGGTTGCTTCGTGCCAGTCGGGGCGAACGCCGGGGCCGACGACGCGGCTCAGCCAGCCGCTGTCGGCAAGCCAGGAGGCGAGCTCCAACGGCACCCGGATACCGCCGTGTAACTCTGAGGTCGGTACTACGAACTGCAGACTCGCAGACACTATCTTGCTCCGCAGAGGGCGAAGACGCACTTGCGACAGATGAAATCCTCCGGCGCCTCTTCGAGCCCGTAGACCATCCGCCGCAAACGGGCGATCTCGTCGCCGGTCATGACCTCGTGCAGGCTCTGCCGTGTGAGGTCACCGATGACGTGGTACTCGTCGTAGTCCTCGCAGCACAGAATGCATCGCCCTTCCGGGTTGATGTGAACGTGCTCGATCGGGCGGGAGCCCAGGTTGTCACAGCCCCGCAGGAGGTTGTGCGGCCTATCCGGTTTGAGACCGAATGCCAGATATCCGGCCCGGTCCATGATCTCGAAATCCCGTACATTGAACCGGCTGCCGGCGAAGCGCTCGGCGAGCGCCGCGGTGTCGGCCCGGTGCTGCTCGTCCTGGTGACCGAGCACGACCAGGTCCATGGTCTCGGCGATCGGTCGGTCCTTCATATAGTCGAGGTGCTCGAGGACCATTTGCAGGTGGTCGCGCTGCCGTTCCGCCGCGTAACGCTCGCGGTCGAGGCCCGAGATGTTGACCGACAGATAGGTGATTGGGCCCATTGCCACCAATGCGTCGACCTTGTCGGGGCTGAAGGTCGATCCGTTGGAGAGCACCGCAACCGGCAGCTCATGGTCGAGGAGGGTCCGCACCTGGTCGACGAATCGGCGATCGGCGGTGGGTTCGTTGTAGTTGTTGAGGGTGACGCCTTCGAGGGTGTCACGGTGAGTCGATATCTCCGCTACCAAACGCTCGAAAAGCTCGGTCTGCATGTACTCGGGCTTCCGGGGAGCGATCGAGACCGGACAGAACGAGCAGGCCTGGGTGCACACCGTGTGGGTCTCCAGGGAGACGTACCGTAGACGGTAGGAGCGGGAGAGGTCTTCTCCTGCGGCCACCAGCCAGCCGTCATCGGCGAGACCACGCTGATCTCCGTCGAGATCGGTCAGCGCTGACCGCTCCTCCACCAGTCTGCGCAGCATCGTGTACCGGGGGTCGTCGACGGGCAATGTCCGCCCGGTGTGCGGGTTGTAGATGCCACTCTCGATCAGGTGCAGGTAGGGGCTGGCCGACCAGTTACCGCGGAGTCTGCTGTCGGCCGTCAACGGTCTTCGCCTTGCCGCCAGCTATGCGGAATGGTGACGATTCCGAACGGGTAGTCCTCGTACTCGACAACCACCGCATCGTCGACAATGCGGGTGTCGTATATGTGGAGACCGTCTTCGGCGAGCAGGAAGACGTAAAGCTTGAAGCTGCCCTTGACCAGCGGCAAATCGGGAATCTCGAGCCGGATGCTGTGGTCGGTGCGGCCAGTCCAGGGCCCGACGCCGGAGCGGTGGGAGAGGAAGGAGGCGACCTCCACCTCATCCGGACGGTTGAGACCAACGCAGATATGGAACTGCGTTTCGGGCTCATCACAGGTCCAGTGCACCTCGAGCTCGAATCGGTCTCCCTGGCGGTACGTGGAGCCGCTGAGCAGGCGCACGTCGGTCAGCCTCGCGGGTGAGGAGGGTGTCGACTCGACGATCTCTCGCGGTTCCTCGAGACGATTGCTCTTGGCATCGAGAAACGCCTCGTAGCGAGGCACCACGGTCGCCGTTGGGCCCAACATCTCGACCTGTCCATCCCGCATCCACAGAGCGCGCTTGCAGAAGGCCGAGATGTAGTACATGGCGTGCGAGCAGATGAGCAGGGTGCCGCCGTTTTCGACGTATCTCTTGAGGTGGACCATGCACTTTTTCTGGAAATAGCCGTCGCCGACCGACAGTGCCTCGTCAATGATCAACACATCCGGGCCCACCTGGATGGCGATCGCAAAACCGAGGCGCATCACCATACCGGTGGAATAGGTCTTGATGGGTCGGTCGATGAAGGTGCCGAGTTCCGAGAACTCGATGATGCGCGGGGTGTGTTCGGCAACTTGCTGCCTGTCGAGACCGAACATCGCCGCGTTGAGGACGATATTCTGGCGACCGGTGAGTTCGCCATGAAAGGCCGAGCCGAGCTCGAGGATCGAGGCCACCGAGCCCTCGACACTGAAACTCCCCGAGGTCGGCGCGGTGATCCCCGCAAGGATCTTGAGCAGAGTGCTCTTGCCGGCGCCGTTTTCGCCGATGATGCCGAGCCCTTCGCCCCGGGGCACTTCGAAATCGATTCCCTGAAGGGCGCGGAAGGGCGTGTGGCGGGGCCGGCGCAGGAGACCTTCAATGAGCCGGTCGACAGGCCGGGCATAGACCCTATAGGTCTTCGAGAGGTCGCGAGCAGAGATGAGGTGGCCGTTCATGCCGCCCTCAAATCTCGTCCGCGAAGACTGGTTTCAGCCGCCGAAAGACCACGATGCCGATTACGAGGGCGAGCGCCGAGGTGATCAACAGGGGGATCAGCGTTCCGACCGGGGGCATCGTTCCGCCGAGAAGGGCCTCGCGATACAGCGTGACGAGCGCCGTCAGGGGGTTGAGAGCCAGGTACTTGCCGAAACGCTCGGGAACCAGGCCGAGCGGGTAGACAATCGGCGTCAGGTAGAACCAACCCTGGAGGAGCATCGAGCTGATCTGGGCAGTGTCGCGGAAGAAAACGTTGATGGCCGCGGCGAGAAAACCGACTCCCGCCGTCAGGGCAATTTGCAGCGGCACGGCGATCAGCAGGATCCACAGACCCGAAAGCGACAGCTGACCTGTGACACCGAGGACGACCATAAAGAGTCCCAGCGCGATGGCCTCATGGAGCAACGCTGCGAGGACCACCGCCCACACCAGAAGCCCGGAAGGAAAGGACATCTTCTTCACCAGCGTGGCATTCTCTGTGATCGAAGTGGTGGCGCGGATGATCCCTTCCTGTACCGCCATCCACGGTAGGAGCCCACAGAAGAGAAAGATCGCGAAGTTTTCCGTACGTTCACCGATGCCCGGCGACACCTTCATGATCGTGCTGAACAGAAAAGTGAAGAGAGCGAGACTCCACAGCGGCTGCACAAAGGACCACAGAAAGCCCATCACGGACCCGGCGTAGCGGCCTTTGAAATCGCGGCGTGTGAACTCGCCGAGCAGGAAGAGTGAATGTCTCAGCATTTTTCGTCAGGCGATCGGCCCGTATCTCGGGAGTTTAGCAGCCTCGAACCCGCTGCCTCTA
>JACXWA010000127.1 GCA_014764485.1 Candidatus Sulfomarinibacter kjeldsenii | reverse complement strand
TTATCAGTGATCAGTACCTGCGCGTTCGAACTGATCACTGATTACTGACCACTGATCACTGATTACTGATCACTTATTACTTGACTCGAGTTCAGCCAGCTCTGTCTTCGGTTTCGGTACCAACAACGCAACCAACACCCAGGCATGGACGATGGAATCGGCGGATATTTCCAGACCGTGTACGATTCTCAACGTCATCGGAATCCAGTTAACTTCGATTAATCCGACCACTCCGACCATCGCCGTGAAAGCTGCGGCGAGGGCGACGAAGAGGGTTCTTCGAGACCTCGACCAATTGGTGAGGATTGGAACGGCGACGATAAGAAAGAGCAGGCTGCGGATACTCACGACGCCGAGAATCACACCCTGGCTCGGTACGACGAGACCGAGTTCTCCGCCCTCGTACCCGTGGGCGACGAACGGGTAGATCAACATACCGAAGATGTAGTAGATGACTGGAAACGACAACCATGCAATGGCGGCGCGCCACCACCATGTCGAAATCGAACTGCCGGAAAACACAGTCGTCAGAACACCATTGATCTCCGGAGGTTTGACAAGGGCTACAGCGGCTGCAGCGATGGCTGCACAGGGGATGACGAAAAATACGAGCATCGTGTCGTGACCGCCCATAGTCGTGAAGATTGCACCTTCAAGCTGATTGTTGACGCAGAAAGAGACGTATGTGAACGCGAAAATTGAAAAGAACCGGAATGCTGTGCTCCCGCTGATGCCTCGGGCGAGGAGATACACGGCGGCTCCGAGGACCAGTGCGGCAACAAAGCTGCGGATGGGGCTATAGGTCTGCCCAGGAAAATCGGGGAACTGCATCCCCATGGCCATGATCATCCCTCCACTGACAGTGGTCGCGATGAAATACGTGCCGGCGATCAGCGGGATCTTCCACAGCCAGCTCATGGTGGTATTCGCAGATTGAGTTTTCATTTTGGGCCTCCTTATTTCTTTTCGAGCTTCGAGAGCTCTTCGATAGCTTTTTGAGCCCAGCGGGCACTTCCGCGGGTGCCCTGGATACCGTGCTCGAGCGCCAGCCGCCCTGAAGGCGACATGTTCTGCTGCATCTGACCCCGGATCTCCTCGAGATGCCTGACATAGGCTTCGGATTCGTTCTGAAACTCTCTGAGGAAGCGGAGGGCTTGCTCGTTTCCGAGACGGTCGATGAACGCGAATCTGAGCATCACCAGATCGAAATGCCAGATCAAGTCCTCGTGGGTGACCGGTTTTTCGAGTACGGAACTGAGAATGGCGTCACCCTCGTCCGTGAGCGAGTAGACCTGACGGGGACGGAGAGATTTCGTGTTTTCTGGCTCACCTCGAATCCAGCCTTTTTTTTCCAGGCTTTTGAGGGCCGGGTAGATGGCGCCGGGGCTGCTGCTGAAATTGCCCATCGGTGTTGTCTCGAAGACCTTTTTCAGGTCGTAACCGGATTGGGGATGCATCGCGACCAACCCGAGAATCGCGAGCCGCAGGGGCGAGATGGTGATGTCTTTCTTCATAGTACGAATAGTTATAATACTAATCGTACTATTTGTCAACCCCCCTTCAGAACTGGGTTGTGATCCTTGCCGAGGGGGTCGCAATGCCGGGTGCAGGAAAGGGCGGGTGGACGGCTTAGGATCACCCAGTTCTGAAGGGGGGTCGCGACGCCCGGCCGATCTCTTGAAGACCGATGTGGGCAATGGCGCAAGGGCGTCAGCAAGAAAAAGTGGTGAAGCTCCTTGAGTGCACGTTAGTATTTCCTTTGAATGAGACCGCCAGGGGGTGAAATGAGAATCGGCGACTTCGTTTCGGTGAGTCTGGCGTGCGGGGCGGTGTTGATATGCGGTTGCGGGCTTTCGTACGATGCGGAAAGGGGCGCCGAAAAGATGGATTCTCCAACCGTTCATCCGGAGATCTGGCCGGCGATCGACAGCCCGGTCCCCATCGATCCCGAGATCGAGGCGCGGATCGATGATCTGCTCGCTCGGATGTCGGTGGAAGACAAGGTCGGACAGGTCGTTCAGGGCGAGATCCGTCACCTCGAGCCGAAGGATGTCCGCAAATATCGCCTGGGCTCGGTGCTCAACGGCGGCGGTGTGCAACCGTTCGGCAAGAAGTGGGCCTCGGTCGATGACTGGTTGGAGCTAGCCGACGCCTTTTGGGAGGCGTCGATGGACACCTCGGACGGTGGTCTGGCGATTCCTATCATCTGGGGAACGGATGCCGTCCACGGCCACACCAACGTTTTTGGGGCCACTGTCTTTCCCCAGAACATCGGTCTCGGCGCTGCCCGAAACCCGGAGCTCATCCACGAGATCGGGCGGATCACCGCGCTCGAAATCGCGGTGTCTGGCCTCGACTGGGATTTCAGCCCGACCGTTGCGGTGGTTCGTGATGACCGGTGGGGCCGGGCCTACGAGAGTTGGTCGGAGGATCCTGAGGTAGCCCGTTCATACGCCGGAGAGATGGTCCGCGGTCTTCAGGGCAAGGCGGCATCCGGAGATTTTCTGGCCGTTGATCGCGTGGTCGCGTGTTCGAAGCACTTTCTCGGTGACGGCGGAACTCTGAACGGCGTCGATCGTGCCGACAACCTCTCGACCGAAGCGGAGCTTCGTGACATTCACGGCGCTGGGTATTTTTCAGCACTCGAGACCGGAGTACAGACGGTCATGGCCTCGTTTTCTTCGTGGCAGGGGCTCAAGATGCACGGAAATCGAGGTCTTCTCACCGATGTCCTCAAGGGTCGGATGGGTTTTGATGGTTTCGTGGTCGGCGACTGGAACGGCCACGCCGATGTCGAGGGTTGCAGCAATTCGAGCTGCCCGGCCGCTTTCAACGCCGGTGTCGACATGTTCATGGCACCCGAGGACTGGAAAGCGCTCCGAGCGAACACGATCGACCAGGTGAAGTCCGGAGAGATCTCCATGGAGCGCCTCGACGACGCGGTGCGTCGCATTCTGAGGGTCAAGATGCGGACGGGCCTCTTCGACAAGGGCAAGCCTTCGAGCCGTCCTATGGCCGGAAAGACCGAGTACCTCGGATCAGCCGAACACAGGGCGGTGGCGAGGCAGGCGGTGCGCGAGTCGCTGGTTCTGCTCAAGAATAACGGTGGATTGCTGCCGCTCGAACGGTCGCAAACGGTATTGGTGGCGGGCGATGGCGCCCACAACATCGGCAAACAGAGCGGCGGCTGGACCCTGACCTGGCAAGGCACCGACACCACGAACGAGGACTTTCCAGGTGCGTCGTCAGTTTGGGATGGAATCAAGAGGGTCGTCGAAGACGCCGGTGGCACGGCCATCCTTTCCGAGGACGGCTCTTTTCGATCGAAGCCCGACGTTGCAGTGGTTGTCTTCGGTGAGGAGCCCTACGCCGAGTTCCAGGGTGACCGCGAGACTCTCGACTACGGGTTTTCACGGCCGGACGATCTGAAATTGCTGAAAAAACTCAATAATGCCGGAGTCCCGGTTGTCTCTATCTTCCTCTCGGGTCGGCCGATGTGGGTCAACCCGGAGCTCAACGCGTCGGATGCATTCGTCGCTGCATGGCTGCCGGGCTCCGAAGGTGATGGTGTCGCGGAGGTGATCTTCAACTTCGCCGATGGCGCCATCCACCACGACTTCAAAGGAACACTCGCTCACTCGTGGCCGAAAACCGCGGTGCAGGAGTCCCTCAATATTGGTGACGAGGGCTACGATCCGCTCTTCGCCTACGGCTTTGGCCTCACGCACGCCGACGACAGAGATCTTGACGATCTTCCGGAGGATCCAGGAGGGGCGATTCCCGACGCCGGCCGCACCGTCTATTTCCGCGGCGGGCCTGTGGTGCCGTGGCAACTCTTTGTCGGTGACTCGCATTTCTGGGCCGTCAAGACTGTCGGCGGAAATGCCTCGACATGGGATCGTGACAATCTGGTGGTCACCGCGGTCGATCGCGAGCTTCAGGAGGACGCCCGCGCTGCTCGCTGGGCCGGGTACGACCTCGCCCACGTCTATCTCGAAGCCGCGCAGGCGGTTGATCTGACACCCGAAGCTTCAGAGTGCAAGGTGCTCGCTTTCGAGGTGATGGTGGAGGAGCCGCCGAGCGCGCCGGTGTACGCGGCGATGCGCTGCGGTGAGGACTGCGAGGGCCGTATTGATATCACGGAAGCCCTGGTACAAAGCACTGTCGGGGAATGGCGGACAATGAAGCTCCGGTTGCGTCACTTCGCCGATGGCGGCGCTGACCTCAGCCACGTCACGACGCCGTTCTTGCTCGCCACCGAGGGCTCGTTGGCTCTGCGTTTCGCCGATGTCAGGCTGGAGCCGGCGGTGGAGAGCGGTGTTCCCTGCGATTAGACCGCGAGGATCTCGTCGATGGCCGCGAGCTCTTCGGCGCTGAAATCCGTGTTGTCGAGAGCGCCAACCGCGTCCTCGATCTGGGCCGTCCGACTGGCGCCAACGAGGGCGGAGGTCACCGCCGTCTGTCGGAGGACCCAGGCGATTGCGAGTTGGGCCATGGACTGGCCACGGGACAACGCAATATCGCTCAAACGGCGAACGGTGGTTTGCATCTCGTTGGTCACCTGCCCCTTCGACAGGTAGCTGTCGTCACGCGCAGCACGTGAGCCCTCCGGGATGCCGTTGAGATAACGATCGGTGAGCAGGCCCTGGGCGAGGGGCGAAAAGACGATGCAGCCGACGCCCTCCTCTGTGAGCACCTCGAGGAGGCCGTCCTCGATCCAACGGTCGAGGAGGCTGTAATTGGGCTGGTGGATCAAACACGGAGTACCGAGCGAGTTCAGGATCTCAGTGGCTCGGAGTGTCAGGTCCGCAGGGTACATTGAAATGCCGGCGTAGAGGGCGCGACCCGAACGTACGATGTAGTCCAACGCGCCCATGGTCTCCTCCAGCGGCGTCTCGGGATCCGGCCGGTGGTGGTAGAAAACATCGACGTAGTCGAGACCCATACGGGCCAGGCTCTGGTCGAGGCTCGCAACCAGATACTTGCGCGAACCCCAGTTGCCGTAGGGCCCTGGCCACATGTCCCACCCGGCCTTGGAGGAGATGATCAGTTCGTCACGGAACGTCGAGAAGTCCAGCGAGAAGATCTTTCCGAACGTTTCCTCCGCGGAACCGTAAGGCGGTCCGTAGTTGTTGGCGAGATCGAAATGGGTGACGCCCAGGTCGAAGGCGCGCCGTAACATTGCGCGGGCGTTGTCCACAGAGTCGACTCCACCAAAGTTGTGCCACAACCCGAGTGAAACCGCCGGCAGTTTGAGACCGCTCCGCCCGCAGCGGTTGTAGGTCATCGAGTCGTAGCGGCCCGAGACCGGTGAATATTGATCTGGTGTGTTCATGCTTTCCCCTCCGCCTGTGTCGAATGACCGACGCGAATCTCGGGACATCCGTCGACATGATCGCACGACCCCGGGCCTGCCCAATTGCAAATCGAGGACGCAACATCGAACCGAAGAGTTATGCTGAGCGACGAGCGAGGGGGGGAGCCTGATGCAGATCACAAATTCCAAGGTCGGATTCGCTCTGGTCATGCTGGTGGTGGTCGTGTTTCCTGGTTGTGCTGATCAACCGGCGGGGGGACCGGCGCGTGGCCCGGACGTCTTTTCCCACCAATACATCAACACAGCCATGGTTCGCGCCTTCGATTGGCAGATCGACAATATCGTCTACGAGGCGCCGTTGCCGGACGGTGGGTTCCAGGACGTCAGCGACACCGAGTGGGTGCGTGGTGCGTTCTTTTCAGGAGTGATGGCGGCCTACGAAGCCACCAGCGACCCGAAGTATCTCGAGGCCGCGAAAGAGATCTCCGAGCGGAATGCCTGGCAGCCTGGGCCGCGGCCACGCCACGCAGACGACCATTGCATCGCCCAGACCTACGCCAGGGTCTTTCTCATCGAGCGCGAACCCCGGATGATCGAGGCAACCGCCGCGCGCTTCGACGAGATGATCGACGACCCTCGTCCTGGTTCGGAGGTAGGGTGGGCTGAAGGTGACAACTGGTCGTGGTGCGACGCCCTCTTCATGGCGCCACCGACCATGGTGCTGGTCGCCGAGGCGACCGGGGATCTACGTTACCTCGATCTCATGAACACCATGTGGTGGCAGACTTACGACTATCTCTACGATCGCGAGGAACACCTCTGGTATCGCGACGGCCGTTATGTGATCCAGGAAGATGGCTCGGGGCCGCGGACCACCAACGGTCAGAAGATCTTCTGGTCGCGGGGCAACGGCTGGGTCTTCGCCGGTCTGGCGCTGGTCCTCGAACACATGCCTGAGGATTACCCTGACCGTGCGCGTTATGTGGAGCTCTTTCGCGAAATGGCCGTCGCCCTGGTCGCCGTCCAGGGGGAGGATGGACTGTGGCGGTCGAGTCTGCTCGACGCTGAAGAAATTCCGATCCCTGAATCGAGCGGCAGTGGCTTCTTCACCTTCGGTCTTGCGTGGGGTGTGAACAACGGCCTGCTGGACGCAGACGCCTATCTGCCGGCGGTGCACAAAGGCTGGGAGGGGTTGATCTGGGCCCAACAGCCAGATGGACGGCTCGGCTGGGTGCAGCAGATCGGTTATGACCCGCGCTCGGTCACCGCCGACGACAGCATAGAGTACGGCACTGGCGCTTTCCTCCTCGCTGGCAGCGAAATGCTGAAGCTCGCTGACGACGTGACAGACTGAAAGAGGGGCGCGTCGAGACGGAGGTTCACCACCAAGTCACCAAGAACACCAAGGATTATCTTTGTGTGGTTTTGGTGACCTTGGTGTCTTGGTGGTGAGATTGGGGTCGGTAGGCGAGGCTGAACGGCCGTTTTCGCCACCAGAGTCAATTCTCTTGGTCAAAGCTCGAGGAGTAGCTGGTGAGGTCGGCCGGTGGGGACATTGATTCGAGCCCCAACTCTTTGATGATGTTTCTGTACGTGAGCAGCTCGATGCCGGCCCCCTCGATTGCCGCGCGGAACGCAGGCGAGGTGATGGCATCGAGTTCGGCCTGGCGGTGGACGGCGACCCGGTAGGGGTCGGATGCATTGTTCAAATCGACCATTGCCGACATCTCAGGGGTCTCCATCCCGAGGTGGATCACCAGCAGGTTGAGTCCTGGCTGTGCGTCATGGACGTGGTCGAGCAGGCTCGAGAGCTTGTCCTCGGGGTTTGCGCCCCAGATCGATACCGAGGCCTCGCCGAAGTAACGGGAAAGCCCGAAGCTGTACTCGTCGGCAAGCCGCTCGACAATCGCCCGCAGCTCCGGCGTCGAAACCGCAGTCAGCATGTGGTAGTCCAGATAGTCGACGCGGAGCCCGGCCTTGAGGGCCCTTTCGATCTGGGCACGCAGCTCCATCTCGACCTCGGCCAGATCCACATCGGCGGCCGCGAACTCGGCCTCAGAAGCGTAGAAGTGGCCGTTGGCGTCGACCAGCGACGGTACCTTCGCCGCCCCGAGCACCGGTCCCCACTTGTAGTGCTGCCACTCGGAGTTGAGGGTGAGGTGGATGCCGACGCCGATCTGCGGGTTGGACTTCAGAATCTCAACCGCCTCCAGGTACCAGGGGCAGGCGATCATCACCGAGGTGGAGAACGGAAGACCACTCGCGATAAGCTCTCGGACTGCCATGTTGACGGTGTGCGACATGCCGACGTCGTCGCACCTTACGAGGAGCTGTTTTGGCTGATCGTCGTCATTGGCATTGGAAATTGTCGAGGCTACCAGCAGTGCTCCGAGCATCAGCACGGTCGTGACCACAACGAATGGCGAAATCAGATGATGGGCGGGCACCTTTGACCTCCGTTTTTCTTGAGGACGAGTGTTACAAAGCGCTGTTTGATGGAGCGGCCGCTCCCTCAAACAGCCAGCGACGTAAAAAATCGCTCGCGATCTCATGCCGACCGTCAAGATCCCTGTTGACGAGGCCCAGTTCCTGGAGCGTTGAAAGGTTGGTCGCGACGGAATCGGAAACGTCTCCGGCGTCGCTGCTGATCTCTTCCAGGGTGGCGCCGGTTTGATCGGCGAGAAATCGAAGGATGGTCCGTTCCGTGTTGCTGAGCAGCTCAAAGTCGACCGAGAAGAAGAAGCCGACTGCGCGGTCGTGTGCCACCTCTTCGATGGCGTCGTCGAGATCCCCCCGATCGAGGGCCCGCCGGCAGAGTAGCTGGATCTGGTAGGGATGATTTCCGCACTGGCAACGGATTTGCTCGACCTCGTCGTCGCTGAAACTTGGGTGGGCGGTCTCTGGAAGTTGGCTCTGCCGGATGAGCAGCCGAGCCGCCTCGTCGCCAAGGGGACCAATCGTTAGCGGTGGTGTGAACCCATCGAGAAACGGCGAGGTGTCCTCGTCGGTCTGGGCCAGCTGCCACAGCCTGCTGCTCGAGGCCAGCACCGATCGGATGCCGTCCCTCGAATGGAGGGCCCGGCGAAGCTTTCGGAGGATGGAGGGGTCCTTCCGGTTGAGCTGAATCAGCTCCTCGACCTCGTCGCACAGGAGCAACAGTCGAAGGTCTTTCGAAAGCAGCTTACGCCTCAGACGACCAAGAGAGTCGAAGCAGTCGTCGGCTCGAACCTCTGTCAGATCGATCCCGACCTGCTCGAGGCGTTCCTCGGCGTCGAGCAACGCATCGGCGAAATCGAGATGGAGCTCCTCCGGCCGGTCAGCGCCCTGGAGATCCCAGAAGACCGGCAGGAAACCGAGGTTGGGAGTGTTCAGTGCAAGGTATTCGAGCTGCTTGAGCACGGACGTCTTGCCGATCCTCCGGGTGCCGAGGAGCCACAGCCAGTTGCGGTTGCCGCCGAG
>JACXWA010000067.1 GCA_014764485.1 Candidatus Sulfomarinibacter kjeldsenii | reverse complement strand
ATCGATTCTCAATTAGGAGTTAGAAAATCACACCCTACCATCGTCGTCGGGTCGTGCCGGCTGGGTGGGTGGAAAATCAGAAATCCGAAATCCGAAATCCGAATTAAATTGAGTTCGTCTGGCGAAAAGCTCCCAAATTCCGGGTTGGTGTCGAGATGGCGATAGAGATCCTCGTACACCATCAGGAAACGCTCGGAGAGATTTTCCGCCTCGAGCAGGATTTGTTTGCGTTCGCTCGGGATCTCCAGGATCTGTGAGGCGAGGGCGATGAGCTGGGCGTCGGAGACCTCGGCCATGTGACGGGCGAACAACTCGCGCGAGGATTCGTCGAGATCGACAAAATCCGGGAGGAGGGTCCGCAATTCTTGCCGCAGGGGGCGGATCCCCGCCAGTCGCTTCGGCGAATCGGGGGTCGGCCTGTATCGGACCCGCACCTGGCGATAGCTTGTGGTTACTTCGAGTTCCTCCTCGATGTTGAAACGCTCGAGACCGAGCAGCCACATCAGAAAACGGCCATCCTCGAGTTCTTCGTGGGAGGCGATGAATCCGACACAGCCAACCTCGCGCACCGGAGGTGATTGTGGCAGTTCATCTTCGTGACCCGGAAGCACCTCGACCATACCGATGACCCGGTGGGAGGCTACGGTATCGCGCACGAGGTCTATATAGCGAGGCTCGAAAACATGCAGCGGTAATACCTCCGATGGAAGCAGGACAACCTTCGGCAGCGGAAAAATCGGGATCACATCGGGTACGTCCACCGTCTCCGGGGGTGGCGCCTTGGGACTATTCTCAAATGTAGAGCCGTGCATCAGGTCTCCTCTCTATTCAGGAGAACAACGGTATATGCGAGGTCTCTTCCATCGACGTTTTTCCAAATTCGGACCGAGGGTTACGAATGTCAGGTGGGCAGGTGAATCTGAAGTTGGTAAAGGGCTAAGAGTAAAGAGTTAAGCCCCTTCCCTGAATTGCGTCGAGATGAGTGGGAGGGTTGGATGAAAATCCGAATTCCGAATTCCGAATTCCGAATTCACTCGTGACTTGCCATGACTCGCCAGGCGACGAGCCGCTCGTTCATCGCCCGCAGCCGGCGGCAGAGCAAGCGGCAGAGCAGGTTGAGAAACTGGACGGCGGCATCCGGGTCCATCGAGAGCACCTCCTCGAGCAGTGACCTGCTGATGGAAAACACCGTGGTCGTCGATCGATGGGCGCGGGCGTCCGCGGATCGCGGTTGGTCGTCGATCAGAGCCAACTCACCGAAAACCTCGCCACGCTCGAGAATCGCCAGGCACTCTTCACCCATGCCGGGCACCATGCGCGAGATCCGGACCGCGCCCTCGACGACTATGTAGAGGCAATCGCCGGGGTCGCCCTCCGCGAAGATCAGGCCGTCGGCCACGTAACGCCGTTCCCGCGAGTACTTGGCAAGCAGCCGCAGCTCCTGTGCCGACAGACCCTGCTCGCGCAGAATGTCGAGCTTGGTTTCCTCGTCGATGTGTACCCGATCGCCAGCCCCTTGTTCGCCGCGCTCCAGTTGGAAGGGCTCCGACGGAGCGCCAAAGAGCTCACTCATCTGTGCGTTGGCGGCGCGTACCTTTTCGGCAAGGGTCTGCCAGAAACCCCACAGCAGACTCACGGCCAGTTCACGGTCGGTGGCCACGACGGCATCAAGTGCTATCGCTGGAATGGTGTAGAGGGCTCCCTCTCCGACTCCGAAGGCGGTGGCGGAACGCGGCATCCCGTCGAGGAACGAAACCTCTCCAAAGAGGGCGCCCGCATCGAGACTTGAAAGAACCTGGATTCCGACCGGCGTCGTGCGCGAAATCCGGACCGTGCCTTCCCGAACGATCTTGAGATCTCGATTGGGGTCACTTTCGGCGAAAATAATGTCGTTGTTCTCAAACGTGCTGGGTTGAGCCAGTTTGGCCAGAGGAATGATCAGCTCATCCGAGAAATGTCGGAAGAGAGCCATCGAGCGAAGCTCGGTGGCGCGGCGGAGAAGATCGTCGTCCTCGCTGCCGATTTTCGGGGCTCGTCCTTTCCGTGCCGGCGCGTCGTGGTGGGAGAATATCTTTGCGTGGCTGAGGGCCACGTGATCACAAGCCTTTTGAAGCGTGGAAATGCGGGTCGAAATCAGCTGCTCCACGGCTTGCGGTTCACGTTGACACAGGCGGACCAGGGTCTCGACTCGCCGCCGTTCTTGTTCTTGTTCCCGTTCGGAGCGCCAGCTGGCCAGCAGCATGGCGTCAACTGCGGCCTCGAGGGCAGCGTCGAATTCCTCATTCTCGAGGGCGGTCCGTGATGTCTCCACGGCGAGCCGAAAATCGAGCGGGTTGAGCCTGCGGGCCTGGATGAACTCCTCGAGGGCGATTTCGGTGTCGTCGTGGCGGAGATGGAGGAAGCCGGCGGCCGCGTAGGCCAGGTAGTTGAATGGGGTACGCAGTTTTGCGAGATCGATCATGTCCACTGCACGCGCGAATTCGCCGCGGGTTTCGAATATGTGGGCCATGCCGAGGGCGTGTGAGGCCTCGAGGTTGCGGCGCTTGAATTCGCGGTCGAAATCGTCGACGCTCTCCTCGCCGCGGACTCTTTCAGCCTCCTCGCGGAGAGTGCTTCCGTGGGGCGAGAATGCGGCTGCGATCTCCAGAAGCTCGGCCGCTTCGGTGGGTCGGCGGATCGAACGCAGGCGGCGAGCGACCTCGACCAGGCGGTCGATCATCGATGGATGGGGGAGTATCGAGTCGTCCATAGAGGATTCCAACTACCCATTGTAGGTAATACCCCGATCCAAGGTCAAACCGGCGCGATTGAGTCAATGAACGGGTGGTGCGGGAGATCGGCGCGTAGAGCCGAATATCACGAGGTTTCTGATCACAGTTTTTCCGAAATACTGAGCCGTTTCGGGATCGGGCTCGGGCAGGGTGCTGGCTCCTCATCTTCGACTTTTAGCGGTTCACAAAGAAACGACCCCCGATCTGCGTCGGGATTCTCGCGGTGGATATGCGTAGAATAGCCTTCTGATGAAGTGGATGAAGTTGCTGCTTGCGATTCTCGGATTGGTCACGGGTGGAATCAATGCCTGGGCTATCGATGGTTTCGACCTCGCCGAGGCGATCCCCGGGCAGACCGGGGTGTGTATCACCGAAATGGATGGTGGCGAGCGGGTGGAGATCCCCCTCACCGTGCTTGGGACGGTCGGTTCGGGGAGGCCCGACGGCGAGATCGTGCTCGTGCGCCTCGATCACGCACGGATGCGGGAGACTGGCATTATCGCCGGCATGAGTGGGTCGCCTGTCTATATCGATGGCAAGCTGCTGGGTGCGCTGGCCTACGGCTGGGCTTTCGCCAGTGAACCGATTGGAGGCGTGACTCCGTTTGTCCGCATGTTGGAGGTGGAGCCATCGCCGCCGGCGAGCGTTGTTGCGTCACGCCCGCAGTTGAGCGAGATTCTGGCCGCCGCTCGTGGAGGCACTCTCGGTCAACTGGTGGTCGACTGGCTCGTCCCGGAGAGCTCTGAGGGACCACGGGCGCTTCCATTGGCCGTCGCCGGTTGGCAGACTCCGTCGGGTGGGACCTGGTTGGCGGAGAGCGGTCGGCGTCTGGGTTGGGTTGCGGCAGCGGGCGGCGGCCAATCGGATACCCGAGTCACCGGTGCAATCGGTCCGGGCTCGATGATTGCTGCCGTGATGGTAGATGGCGATGTGACCCTGGCCGCGGGCGGTACCGTTACCGAGGTCCGAGGCGATCGCCTGTGGGCGTTTGGCCACCCTTTTCTCGGCGCCGGTTCGATAGCTATGCCGCTGGCACGAGCGGAAGTGGTGGCGGTGTTGCCGAATCTCATGAACTCATTCAAGTTCTTCACCATCGGCGAGCCGATCGGTGCCATCGTGGCCGACCGGCGCGACGGAATCCTCGGCCGTCTAGGCGCTGAGGCACCGATGGTGCCGATTTCCGTTACGGTCAATGACCGCAAGTACTCATACCGTTCGGTCCGCCACCCGCTCCTTTTACCGCTGCTCACCGGTTATTTGTCTCAAGCAAGCCAGGGTGTGAGTGGCCGCAGCTTCGGCGACCAAACAGTTGCGGTTCAGGTGTCCGTGAGGTACCCGGGGAATCAGACGGCGACCGTTTCGGCGACCGTTGCAAGCTCCCAGGCGGCGGCCGAAGCAAGCGCGTTTTCTACTGCGGTGGTCGCCTACCTCGAAGGCTCGACTTTTGAAGTACCCGATATCGAATCAATTGCGATATCGCTCGAGACAATTGAGGGACTCGAAACCGCCACCATCCTCGATATCGTCCCAGAGCGCCGAGTCGTGCACCCTGGGGACGAACTGGCGGTGCACTTCCGTTTGCGTCCCCATCGTGGTGCCGAGATAATCCATACAGTTAAGGTTCGCGTCCCGGAGGGAATCCCCGAAGGCCGCATCGATCTGGTCGGCGCCGATGGCGCTGCCTGGACCGCTTACGATCTGCAGATGCGCCCCCTTCGACCGGCAAACTTTGCCGATGAGGTGCGGTTGGTCAACTCACTCGATGGAGCCACTTCCCTGGTGGCGGTGCTCGAACGGCGCGATGTAGGGGTGGCCGTGGCGGGCGGCACCGTGTCGGCGCCTCCGAGTGTTGTGATCCAGATGCAGGCGGCCCTCGGTCCCAACCTCGATACTGTCGCTTACAGCGTCGTCGCCAAAGTCGAGGCGAAGATGTCTTTCCCCATTTCCGGCGCGCAGCGTATTCCTCTCACGGTGCGCGCCGGTTCTAGAGAATCGGAGACACGATGAATCGTTGCCGCTTCCTTTCCTGGCTTGCCATGATGCTGCTGATGACCGGGTCTGTGTCCGCTACCAGGACCGACCGATGGATCGTCGATACGGCCGAAGAATTACTCGAGGGCCGAGGCAGTGATGTCCAGGTCACCGCCGATGGGACCGTACAGCGAATTGCGGGTTGGGCTGCCGGACCGGACTTCGAGGAGGCGGTGGTGATGGCTGCGGCGGGCGCTGGCGATGGATCGCTGATTGTCGGCACCGGCTTTCCGGCGCGCCTCTATCGCGTGCGTGGTGATCAGGCAGAGTTGCTGGCCGATCTGGAGGCCGAGCAGATCACCGCTCTGCTGGCGACCAAAAATGGCGACGTGTTGGTGGCGACAGTAGCCCCCGGCGTGCTCTACCGGTGGCACCGCGATTCGCTGGAAGAAATCGGGCGGCTGGGTGAGGGCGGCATCTGGGATCTGGCCCTTTTCGATGGAGAAGTCGTGGCGGCCGGCGGCCCGCCGGCGTCGATCTTCAAGGTGACCGAGCGTGGGCTCGTTCGCTGGGTTGAGCTTCCCGATGTCCACGCACGGTGCCTCGAACCGTACGGTGACCGGCTTCTCGTCGGGACCTCGGGCAAGGGTCTGATACTGACAATTGACGGTTCCGGGAAACTCGGTGTGCTTGCGGACAGTCCGTTCACCGAGATCGCCGATCTCGCAGCGGGCGGCGGCGTGGTGTGGGCGGCGGCCCTGGTTGGGGAGCCGGTGACGACCCCCCGGCAGAAAAAGAGCAACGGTGACAACGGTGAGGACGGAGAGGTCGAAACAGAGGTCACCGTGACGACCGATATCAAGTTGCCGGAGATCAACGGCAAGACTGCAACCTCGGAAATCCTCAAGCTGACCGCCGAGGGCGGTCTGCTCAGCGTTCATCGATTTACCCGTGAAGTGGCGACATCCATCGCCTGGGACGGTGAGGGGCTGCTGGTCGGCACCGGTTTCGAAGGTGAGGTGTGGCGTTTTGTCGACAGTGGCGGCGCCCGGGTCGCGACCATCGATGCGGTGCAGGTTGTAGGAGTTGTCGATGGCGGCGCAGCCCTCCTCACGCAGGGCCCGGGAGGCGTTTTTTGGCGGCGGATGGAGGGCGCCCGGGCGGGTCGGTTCCGGTCCAAAGCACAACAGTTCAAACAGCCGGTGCGGTTTGGCGAATACCGCGTCGAACCGGTGTCCGACGATCTGCGGATTCGGTTCCGATCTGGAGTCTCCGCCGATCCCGACAAGACCTGGCTGACATGGACCGAATGGATGCCGGCGTCCGGAGGATGGGTTGGCCTGCCGGCGGCACGTTCGCTGCAGTGGGAAGTGGACTTCCCAGCCGACGCGAAAACGGCGCCTCTGGTCGACAGAGTCGAGGTGGCGGTGGTTGAGGTCAACCTCCCGCCGCGGATGAAGATGCTCGTAGTCGAGGAACCCGGAGTGGTGTACCTTTCGGCCCCGCCGCCGACCGGGCCGGTGATCGAAGCGGTTCACCCCGATGTCAACGGCATCTTCACGGTCATCGACGACTCGGCCCCTAAAAAAAACGGGTCGACCAAAGGCAAGAAGTACTATCGGGCCGGATTCCGGACGGTGAGCTGGCAGGTCTCAGACCCCAACAAAGATCCATTGCAGTACCGTCTCGAGATCGAGGACCGCAACGGATTCAACCTCAACGTCCGCGAGCGGATTGCGGGCACCCAGCTCGGAGTCGACACCCACGCCCTTCCGGACGGCACCTATCGTTTCCGACTCACCGCTACTGATGCACCTGGCAACCCGGAGGGAGCGATCGAGGTCAGCCGGGCCAGCCGTTGGTTCGCAGTCGATAACACCGCGCCGAAAGCGAGCCTGCGTCGGACCGGTGATCGATGGGTCGTGACTGTGCAAGACAATCTGAGTCCGATCGTACGCGCAGAGTGGTCTCGCGACGGAAGCGAGTGGACATCCCTGGCGCCGACGGATGGGCTGCTCGATGGCCGTGAGGAGACTTTCGAGTTCCCGGCTGTTTCGGGCCGCCACATGATTGTGGTTCGCGTGGTGGATCGCCAGCACAATCGCGCCACAGCGGGCGCTGTGGAAGAGTAATAAAGAATTAGGAATTAGGAATTTTGGCCCAATCGGCAGTCGCGCCTCCCTTGCATTTCCATAGGCTTGTCCTTAGCGAGCGAAACGAGTCGAACGGATCCCTCCGCTCGGGGTGACCTTTTTGTGCTGTCATCCCGAGGGAGCGAGCGGAGCGAGCGAGTTGAGGGATCTGTGGGGCGGCCGGCAATTCCGAAATCCGAAATCCGAAATCCGAAATCGGTTCGACCGTGGTGAGTGGCTGACAGAAGTCGGGTGCTACAATCCCTCCGTGACCGAACCCCACGCACCGCTAGCCGTTTTCCCCGGATCATTCGACCCTTTCCACGTTGGCCACGTGGCGATTGTCGAGCGCGCCCTGCGGATTTTTCCGCAGGTGATCGTCGGTGTGCTCCAAAACACAGGGAAAGATTCTGTCTTTGGTGCGGATGAGCGGGCCGAGATGATTCGCGAGCACTACCGTGATACGCCGGCGGTGGAGGTGCGGTCTTTCAGCGGCCTGCTGGTGAACTTCATGCAGGAAATGGACGCCACCATCATCATTCGCGGCATGAGGGCGGTGTCGGACTTCGAGTACGAGTTCCAGATGGCCCTCATGAACCGCCGGCTCTGGCCGCAGGTCGAGACCGTCTTTCTGACCCCCAAGGAAGAGGTTCTCTACCTGTCCTCGCGGCTGGTCCGAGAGGTTGTGACGCTCGGCGGTGATGTCACGGGTCTGGTTCCGGACGCTGTGCGCGAACGTCTCGAGATCTGGTTTCGTGAGACGAACTCTCCGCCAGGGTAGACACTCTCGATGCGCCTGACTGTGTTCGGCTCGGGCCACCCCTATCGAGGAGGCATCGCCCGTACCACTACCGACCTGGTACAAACCCTCCAGGCACGTGGCCACGACTTGCTCTTCCTCACTCCTCGGCGCCAATATCCGAAGTGGCTTTTCCCCGGTGGTAGTGATCGCGACCCGGACGCCTGTCGCCGGCTCGAATGTGCCGAAGTGATGCTCGACCCGCTGCAGCCTTTTTCGTGGCAAGGTAGCAGGCGCAGAGCTTTGGAACATGAGGCCGACGTGTGGATCTTGCCCTATTGGACCTGGGCCTGGTCCGGTCTGTATCGGTGGTTGCTTCGCGGCCGGAGGCCGCCGGTGGTGGCAGTAGCCCACAACCCGGCGGACCACGGGGCCGGCGTTTTGCAGCGGTCAGCGGCGCGCTCGGTGCTGCAGAGATGTGATGCCGTTTTCACCCACGCCAAGATCTTGGAGAAAGAGTTGGCGGCCGCCTACCCGAGTGTGCCCACGGCCTCGTACCCGCTACCGCCCCCAGAGATCGGCGAACTCCCGCGGCGGGAAGAGGCGCGCAGGCAGCTCGATATCCCGGCCGATCGAAAGATGGCTCTTTTTCTTGGGCTCATCCGTTCCTACAAAGGGGTCGATCTTCTGCTCGAGGCCATCTCGAGACAGCCTCTGGACAGTAGTTGGCTGCAGGTTGTGGCGGGGGAAGCATGGGAGGACCTGGGCCCTGCCCTTGAACGGCAGCTTCGCGCCCTGGGAATCGAAGACCGGGTGCAACTGCGGCTCGGTTGGGTGCCGGAGCCCGAAGTGCCCCTCTTGCTCGCGGCCGCAGATCTCGTGGTGCTGCCCTACCGATCGGGCTCCCAATCGGCAGTGGCGCCCCTCGCACTGGCAGCAGGTCTTCCCGTTCTGAGTACGAGAGTGGGCGGGCTCCCCGAGATCGTGCACGATGGAGTCAACGGTGTGCTCGTAAAACCTGGATCGGTGGACGAGTTAGCACGGGCCTTTACCGAGCTCGACAGCGACAAGCTCGATGAGCTTGCCGCGGGCGCGCGACAAGCTCGGTCCCGTCTGACCTGGGACGGATACGCCGCGGCCCTGGAAAGCTTGCTGTCGCAAGTAGTCAGTAATCAGTGATCA
>JACXWA010000049.1 GCA_014764485.1 Candidatus Sulfomarinibacter kjeldsenii | reverse complement strand
CGTCGTAGACGATCCAACGCTGGGTCGGAATCTCGAGCACGCGGGCGTAGTAGAAGGCGCTCTGCTTCGGATCGAAATCCGGATCGGTCCAGACCGTGCCGAGCTCGGAGGCCCCGATTGTGTTGCTCCAGTTGGCCGCGGCGACGTCCACGGTGTTGCCGACCAGCGGCACCACGCCCTTGGCGTCCATCTCGCGCCCGGTGGACCAGGCGACGTCATAGACTTTCTCGTGGGTCTCGCCCTTGGTGTCCAGCCAGCCCTTGACGATTTGGATCCGGTCGAGGTTGGCGCCGATCACATCGCGCAGCGCGTAGACCATGAAGGTCGGCGCATCGCCGGTACCGCGGAGATCGCCGCCCATCGGCACGCCTTTCTCGTAGCCCCGGAAGGCGGGCTGGCGGCTGTTGATGTCTTCGGATGTGTAGTCCCAGCCGCCGAAGAAACGCACCATAATGCGCGGGCCGGTCGTGCCGTAGACTTCCTTGCGCTCCATCGCGTCCCAGATTGATGCACGGGTGTTTTCCTCCGCCCAGACGGCGGTATAGCCCGAGGCGACGAGCTCATAGCCCTCAAAGACGCCATTCTTCGTCTTGGTGAAGGGATGTTGCATGCGGGTCGGCGAAGGTTCGGCGTTGGTAGCCTTGCCGAAGAAGTTTTCTTCTTCGATGGCTACAAGGCCCGTGTGGCTGTCGGTCGAACCGACGAGGCCGAACTTGTAGGGGTTGGTGCCGAACCGCTTCTCCAACAGAAGACCATTCTTCAGCGCCTCGCGGGCGTACTCGTACTGCAGCATGTCCTTTGTTTTCGCCTCGGAGAGATCGAGGTTGCCGGCGTCCCAGGTCTCGTAGTCGGCAAATGCGTCGTCGGGCGACAGGAAGGGATGCGCCTCGCCATCGCCCTTGATCTGGGTGATCTCGTACATCGGCTCCCAACGGGCCCGCGACTCGACGTAGAGCTTGTCGAGTTTGCGGCCGGTGTACTGGGCGTCGACCGGGAACATGATGCCGTTCGACAGATTGCCGTTGTGGGCGAGCGCAAGGGCGGAGCCACCGGTCGTGGCCTCGTAGTTTTCGAGGTACTTGTAAAGCTCGAGCGGATCGGTCGAGCCCACCGGCGCCTGGGTGGTGTATGGCACGACCTGGCCGGCTTTCTCGGCGCCTTCGCGGAAGATCACGTTGCGGTGCAGATTGTCTCCGGCGACGAGCGAGGTCCACTCGAATCCGATCAGCGCCGTGAAGTGGCCGGGATCGTTGAACCGCTCGGCTGCATCGACCACCTTCTCCCAGATCGATGCATAGGTCTTCCCGCCGGGCGAGTATTCCGCGATCATCTCCGGCTCGATCTTGCCCTGCGAAAACGTTGTGATCAGATCAAGGGCTGCCGCAGCCGAGGCTTCGCCGCCGGCCATCAGACCCTCGTACCAGGGTTTGGCCTGGTCGAACTTGAGGATGTCTGGATCGCCTTTTGCGAGGGCTGTGAAGAAGCCCATGGCATCGGAGTGGTCGGCGATCACCAGCCAGTCGAGCGGGCGGCCGAGCTTGGCCGGCTGACCGCTGGAGGCCATCACTTCCTCGCCTCGGGCAAAGCGGTAGGCCTCGTCGAGGCCGAGTCGACAGCCGAAAAGACCGGCATCCACCGAGAGGCCGGTGTGGAGATGGGTGTCACCCCAGAGCACCTGGTCGGGAAAGCTGCGCTGGGCATAGGGCGAATATGCCTTGCCGGGATAGAGGTCCGACAACGATTCTTTGGACGGAGTGATCTGCGCGAAGCCTGTCGCCGCGGAACCAACAATCAGGGTCGTACACAGCAGACCGAAGAAGAAAACGGAACGGGAACGGAAGGGGCGCGTCGTGACCATTTGCGAGGGAAACATCAAATATCTCCTTGTGAAAATCGAGCTATGGTTTTGCAAAGCGGTACGGGAGGTATCTTAAACCAGTTCCATGTTGGCGATTCGAAACCGGTGTCGCGATCCGGCACCAGCAACGATCGTTCGGGCCGCACCGATGATCCACCCATAGACTTCAATTACTACGGACGCCTCAGTTCGGAAATCGACCTCAATCATGAATAAGCCTGTGGGCCACTCACGCACATGACCCTCAACTTCGGCCGACCAGCGCCAGTAACTCCCATCAATGCACAGATCGATGCCTGGCGCCTCTATTTGCCTCGGCGTCGTCAGGCGCCGGTGGTCCGGCCGCCAGCGCCGGGCTTGGTAATGGACTCCCGGAGAGCGGACTCGATCGTCGACGTCGTCTGGATCGAACCGAGGTCGATACCCAGCTCCGTGATGGTCTGAGCAATTGACGGTGAGATACCCGAGATGATGGTCTTGCACCCCATCAGCACGGCCGCCTTGGCGATCTTGATCAGGTGATTCGCGACCGCGGTATCGACCACCGCGACGCCTCCGATGTCGAGCAGGAGAGTGCGCGCACGGGTGTCGGAGATGCTGGAAAGAGCCCTGTTCATGATGTCGACGGAGCGCTTGGAATCGATGATTCCGACGATGGGTGCGAACAATACGCCATCCCAGATCTTTGTTACCGGTGTCGACATTTCCAGCATGGCGAGGCTTCTCTTCTGAACCTCGTCGGAGATGTCCGACGCGAACTTCACGACCTTGAGGAGCTTCCCGTCAGCGTCGAAGATCGGATTGTATGAGGCTTGGAGCCAGACCTCGGTCCCGTCCTTCGCAATCCGCTTGAACTCGTCTGTTTCGTACTCTCCGCGGCCGAGCTTCTGCCAGAATTCGGCGTAGGCCAGCGATTCTGCGAAACCGGGATCGCAGAAGATCTTATGATGCTTGCCGCGGATTTCGTCAAGACCGTATCCGAAGATGCGGAGGAAGTTCTGGTTCGCCGTGATCACTGTGCCATCGAGGTCGAACTCGATCACGGCCTGCGCACGGTCGATGGCCTGGGCCATCCCTTCGAACTCGGCGGTTTTGAGCTTGGATTCAGTGACGTCCGTTGCGAACTTCACAACCCTGACCGGTTTTCCGTCTTTGTCGAAGACCGGGTTGTAGGAGGCCCGGAGCCAGAGCTCTCTGCCTCCCTTTGCCAGCCTCTTGAACTCCGCCTCGTGGAATTCGCCACGGCCGAGCATTTGCCAGAACTCGGCGTAGGCGTCAGACGAAGCGTATTGAGGATCACAGAAGATCCGGTGGTGCTTGCCGGCGACCTCGTCGAGGTCATAGCCGAAGATGTTGAGGAAATTCTCGTTCGCCTTGACCACTTTTCCGTCGAGGTCGAACTCGATGATCGCCTGTACTTTGTCGAGTGCTTCGTAGACGGCAGAAAGGTCTTCAGTTGCCATGGTCGATTTCTCAGCTTTGCTCATCGAAATTTCTCCTTGAACGTGAGGGCTGCTGCCCGACCGACGCGGAGGCGCGGCCGACCGTTTGCTTATCAATGTCGGCGGTAGCGTAGCAAAAAGATGAGACTCGGTATAGCATTTTCCAGATTCAGATTGGCCGGTAGGCTGTCCCGGTCGACTTCGGGTACCATATGACAGCAAAGAGCAAGGAGTCTCATGTTCAATAAGGAAACCGCAGGCGCCACCCATCTCGACGACATCAGACCGGTGGATCTCGAACTCGTCCAACTGCTGGACCAGTGACCCGGACGGCAGATGGCACAGTACGCCGACATCCCCGGGATCGCCATGCAGGTGAGTCGCGGCGTCGTGGTTGCTTCGATCCAGGTCGATCTCGACGATGACGTCCTCGACCGCTTTCGGCAGGACCTGTTGGACCGCATCCACGAAACCGGCTGTCGCGGTGTCATCCTCGATGTCTCGGGCCTGGAGACACTCGATTCCGAGGAACTCGCCGCCCTACGCCGCATCATCGCAATGACCGGCCTGATGGGAGCGGAGTCGGTGCTGGTGGGTCTGCAGCCGGGGGTCGTCTCCGCCCTGATCGAGGCGGGGGCCGACGTGGATGGCCTGAAGGCCGCCATCAACCTGGACGCGGCCTTCGACCTGCTCGAGCCCCAGCCTGAACCCGAGGACGAGACCGAACCCGCAGCCGAGGCGGACGGTTACCTGGAGGACGATCTGTTCCTCGAGATCGAGTCGCCGCCGGAGATCGAAGAATGAGCGCTGAGAAGTGCCTGAAAATCCAAACCGAACCAGACGCGAGTCGCGCGGCGCTCGAGTCGACCCTGTATTCGCGGGCTGCAGGTTTCGACGATACGCCAAGCCGTATGATCGCCACCGCGGTCTCCGAACTCGCACGCAACATCCTGAAGTACGCCGGTACCGGCGAGATCCGGCTGCGAAAGGTCGAGGGCCGGAGAGGCCGTGGCATCGAAATCGAGGCGGTGGACCGAGGCCCCGGCATCGAGGATTCGGAGGCGGCGATGCGTGACAACTTCAGCTCCGGGGGAACGCTGGGGCTGGGTCTGCCGGGCGTGAAACGTTTGATGGATGAGTTCTCGCTCGAGTCGGCGCCTGGAAAAGGCACCCGTGTGACGGCGGTCAAGTGGATTTAAAGGTCAACGGAATGTTGGAGCACTCGAGCATGATTCGTCCGTGCCCGGGCGAAAAGGTGAGTGGTGACGCCGTGGTGATCCGGCCGCTCGAGGGAGGCCTCTTTGCGGCCATCGTGGATGTGCTGGGCCACGGGCCCGAGGCCCATGAACTGGCCCTGATAATCGGCGAGTACCTGTCACGCTACCCAAGCTCCGACATCGCGGGTCTGATGAAACGCCTCCACCAGCACGTCAAGGGCACGCGTGGTGCTGTCGTCGGGCTGTGTGCGATCGATGAGGCCGCGGGACGCGCGGTCTACGCCGGCACCGGAAACACCGTCCTCCGGTGCTTCGGCAAAACCGAAACGCGACTCGTCTCGCTTGACGGCGTCCTGGGCCAGAACATGCGGACGCCCCGACCACAGACGCTCGAGCTCGAGGCGGGGGACCTGATCGTCCTCTACACCGACGGTGTGCGCGATCGCTTCACCTCGGACGATTACCCCAGCATTTTCCACCACGCACCGAAGGACGTGGCGCGCACGATTGTCGAACGCTTCGGCAAGGACTACGACGACGCGGCCTGTATCGCCGTGCGGTACAACGCATGATCGAGCTCGGGCTCATCCTCCTCCAGCACCGAAGTTCGATCTTCGAGGCCCGAAACAAGATCCGTGGCCTCGCCGACGCCCTCGGCTACGACCCGATCGATGCGACCCGCCTGGCCACGGCCGTCTCCGAAGCCACCCGGGAGTTGCTGCGCAACAGCCGTGAGCCGCGCATCGCGGTGGCCCTGGCCATGGAGATCTCACCGCCACAGCTCGTCCTCGACTTCGAAGGCCGTGGTGCGATTCCGCACCTCGCTGGGCTGGCTGGTTTTTTCGATGGTCTCAGATCGATGAGCCCACAGGACGGGTTCCACAGTCTGCGCGCGTCGAAGCAGTTACCCAATCCAGCATTCGAAGCGACGGACGTCTTCGTCACGTTGCAGCGCGGGCGCATTCAGAGCCAGTCCCGCGAGGAGCTCATCGCCGAAATCCAGCAGAAGAACCGCGAGCTGGAGCAGCACAGCTCGGAGCTGGAAGAGACAGTGGCCCAGCGCACCGAGGAGTTGAGGCGCGCGATGGAGATTGCCGAGGACGCGAACCGCGCAAAGAGCGGTTTCCTGGCAAACATGAGTCACGAGCTGCGCACACCCATGAACGCGATCATCGGCTACTGCGAGATGTTGATGGAGGATGCGGAGGACGATGGCAACGAAGGGGCGGTCGAAGATTTGAAGAAGATTCACAGTGCCGGCACGCACCTGCTGGCGCTGATTAACGACGTGCTCGATCTCGCGAAGGTCGAAGCCGGGAAGATGGACTTCTACCTCGAGACATTCGAGATTCCGCGACTGGTGGACGAGGTAGTGAACACGATCGATACCCTGGTGAAAAAGAACGACAACCGGCTGAAGGTGGAGGTGGACCCGTCCCTCGGCGAGATGCGTGCCGATGTCACCAAAGTGCGGCAGGCGCTTTTCAACCTGCTGAGCAACGCCGCGAAGTTTACTCACCAGGGTGAGATCGGCCTGGTGGTGCGCGGCGAGCATAAAGATGGCGTGGATTGGGTGCAGATGGCGGTATCTGACTCGGGCATCGGAATTCCGCCGGAGAAGATCGATCATGTTTTCGAGGAGTTCTCGCAGGCCGACGAGAGCACCACCCGCGACTATGGAGGCACCGGACTCGGTCTGCCGATCAGCCGGCGCTTCTGCCAGTTGATGGGTGGCGACATCACGCTCGAGAGCACCGTTGGCGAGGGCTCGACCTTTACGATCCGGCTGCCTCTCGAGGTGGAAGAGGCGACGATAGAGTCCGACGCCGCAACCGAAGCCCCGGCAGCCGTAACGCCTGAGTCCGGCGAGGAACGGGTCGTGCTGGTGGTCGACGACGATCCCAACGCCCTCGATCTGATCGCGCGCTCGCTCCAGAAAGCCGGCGTGCGGGTGGTGACCGCCAGCGACGGTCAGGAGGCGCTGACCCTGGCCCGAACGCTCCACCCGGCTGCCATCACCCTCGACGTGCTGATGCCCGGTTTGGATGGCTGGGAGGTGCTGCGCGAGCTGAAGGCCGACGACGCAACCTGCGACATCCCGGTCATCATGGTGACAATGACCGACAATCGCGAGCTCGGCTACTCTCTCGGGGCCACCGAGTTCCTGACCAAACCCGTGCAGCGCGACCAGCTGGTGCAGCTGCTC
Organism: Candidatus Sulfomarinibacter kjeldsenii; assembly: GCA_014764485.1. Taxonomy (GTDB): domain Bacteria; phylum Acidobacteriota; class Thermoanaerobaculia; order Thermoanaerobaculales; family Sulfomarinibacteraceae; genus Sulfomarinibacter; species Sulfomarinibacter kjeldsenii. The sequence continues at coordinate 2,190 of JACXWA010000049.1, read as the reverse complement.
GACCGCTATGCAACGGGGGGCCCCGAGCGCCGCGCTCTCGTGGTAGACGACAAGGCTGAGAACCGCGAGTTGCTGCGCCGAGCCCTCGAAAATGAAGGCTGGCAGGTGAGCGAGGCCGAGAACGGCCAGGTTGGCCTCGAGCGTTTGGCCGACCAGACACCATCGCTGATCCTGCTTGACCTGATGATGCCCGTGATGGACGGCTTCGAGTTCGTGATGGAGATGCGAAAGATGAATGCCCCGAACGCCATCCCAATCGTGGTGGTGACGGCCAAGGACCTCACCGAGGAGGATCGCCAGCGCCTCAATGGCGACGTGGTGGGTCTGATCCAGAAGGGCGGCCTCGACAGCGAGTCGCTGCTGTCGCAGATCCAGGATCAACTGGCCGACGCCGATGCGCACGGTCACGACCTCGACGACTAGCGGTTCGTGGTAGAGGATCTCGCAGGAGGGCACTGCCAATTGACTATCGGCAGGATCGACACCATTTCGCATTATTGTTCCAGTAGCTGGCAGAGCGGGTGAGGTTGGGCTAGCATGTTCCGGTGATGCGGGAAGATGTTGCGTGCCTGTCATCGCCGAAATTTTTCGATCTCGCTCCCGCTTTCATGGGCGTTAACCGTTGTGACTGGCCAGCCAAAAAGCGGGGCTATCGCGATTTCCGGCGGACTCCGTCAACCCGCTCGACGAGGCGATTTTTGTTCTACGGAGGTGGGTAGCGTTGCTCTGGGTACATCCGGGTCCTGGAGACCTCTCGTTCCTTACCTGGTCGGCCGACCGTGGCGGTAGCGACGGCGAGGGAGGCGTCCGCCTCGCCTACGAGGAGATCGGGCAGCGGCTCGACGCGGCCAATCTGGTGATCCTCAGTGAACGGGTCTTCGGTGACGTCTCGACCGCCGCATCAGTTGCTGATATTCGAGCTGCCGTATTCGGAGAGGACACCGACAACGCTGCGATCCCTCCGACCCATATCGAGGGCGCGCCGTGCGCCGGAGAAGGAGTGGCCGGCATCCACGTGATCGCGGCCCACCCATCGACCACCGACTCCGTGGAAACGATCGACTGGAAAGGTGCGCCCTGTGGCCGCCGCGTCGTCGGTGACGACGCCAGTTATCTGGCCCTCTCTGATGTGGCGCGATTGGTGCCGGCCGAGATGCGGTCCCGGCCTGCGGACGAGGCCCGGGAGGCTCTGCTGCTCGCCGAGGAGATGCTGCGAGCGCAGGACTGGTCGTTTGCCGATGTCCGCCGGACCTGGTTTTACCTCGACGACATTCTCAGCTGGTACGACGACTTCAACCAGGCTCGGAACCATGTCTTCGAGACTTTCGGCCTCTTCAACGGCTCGCCAAAGACCATGATCCCGGCCAGCACCGGCATCCGTGGACGCAACGCGCGTGGGCACCGTTGCACCTTCGACCTGCTTGCGGCCCGCCCGGCGAATGGCGGGGAGCTCTCCGTCGAGAGGCTTCGCAACCCTCTCCAGAACGAGGCCCCGGAGTACGGGTCTTCTTTTTCGCGTGGGCTCAGCGTCGCCACCGACCGCTGTCGCTACTTCCTGGTCTCGGGGACGGCCTCCATCGACGAGCAGGGCAACACGGTCCATCCCGGCGACTTCGACCGCCAGGCAAAACGGACCATCGACAACATCGAATCCCTGCTGGCCTCCGGTGGCGCGGGCTTTGACGATATCTGTCAGGCCTCGGCCTTCATCAAGTTCCCTGAGGATGTCGAGCGATTGCGCCGGATTCTCAAGCTGCGTGGTCTCGAGGACCTGCCGCTGGTGTGCACCATCGAGGATATCTGCCGTGAGGATCTGCTGGTCGAACTGGATGCGACCGCGGTCATCGCGCGGCCATCCGGATGATGACTGCCGCGGTTCCCACCACATACCTCCGACGCGGCTGGTCGCTGGCGTTCGCGCTTCTCCTCGTTGGTTCGGCATTTTCTAAGGATCTCGTTGTCGTGCAGCGACCGGCGGCCGCTGCGGACGCCGCCGCCACCGAAGCCACCGTTCTCTGCCCCGACCGAAGCCAGATCGTCCGTCTCTCACCGGGTGGGTCCGAACGACCGCTGACAGATGATTTCCTCGCCGCCTGCGACCCTGCAGTTTCCTTCGATGGCCGACAGATCCTCTTTGCCGGCCGACGGTCGAGCAAAGAAAGGCTCCAGATCTGGCGGATGAGCGCCGAT
>JACXWA010000047.1 GCA_014764485.1 Candidatus Sulfomarinibacter kjeldsenii | reverse complement strand
CGGAATTCGTAATTCGGAATTTCGATCTACTTTCTCTCGCCGCGAACCACTCATTGGGAGTCGGAAAATCCGAAATCCGAAATCCGAAATCCGAAATATGTTGGAGTGTGGAGGCCTATTTGGCCTCGGCGGCGATGAGTTCGATGGCCCGGTCAATGGGTACATGAACGGTGCCTTCGGCTTCACTGACCCACCCATAGCTGTTGAGAAGTTCGAGCTGATTGGCATCGAGCTGCTGTAAGGCCTGGTAGGGCTGCGACCAGACCTTTCTCTCGAGTTCGCTCTTCTCAGCGCTGTAGAAATAGGCCTGCAGAACGACGATGATCACAAAGAGGAGGATCGCTGAAATGATCCCGACTACAGCAGAGGCCGCGACATTTGGATCGTCATAACGCACGGGCAAACTCCATTTGAATTCGGAATTCGGAATTCGGAATTCGGAATTCCCGCTCAACCTCCCCCTTCACCTGGAAAAGTGGAGGTGATTCAAGGTTCAGAATTCGGATTTGCCGCCAACTCATCCCCTCATCCCGAGTGGGCTGGAAAAATTCATAATTCCGAATTCCGAATTCCGAATTCATGCTAGGCATTCTCGAACGCCAAGGATTCTTCGAGACGGGGGTCCTTCTCGGCGATAACCGAGTGCCTGCTGAGGCGGAACAGCACCGCAGCAGAGAAGACTCCGTTCATCCCCAAAAGGCACAGAATATCGAGGAGGCCGAAACGCGCCACACCGGGGCTGAACTCGGGAATCACCAGCCAGTAGATATCAACCCAGCACGTCAGAGCAACGTAGCCGCCGGTCAGGGCGAGCAACAGCGGCCGGCGCTTGATGAACCGCGAGACGAGCAGAAGGAACGGCACCACGAAGTGGCCGAAGATCAGTATCAAGCTCACCGTCGTCCACTCGCCGGTCTGCCTCTTGAGGAACCACTCGGTCTCCTCCGGAAGATTGGCATACCAGATCAGCATGTACTGAGAAAATGCGATGTAGGCCCAGAAGACGGTGAATCCAAAGAGCAGCTTGCCGAAGTCGTGGTAATGCTCGACTGTAACGGCGTTCTTCAGGATTCCCCGCGTCTGCAATCCGTACAGGATCTTTGGCATCACGGCCAGAAAGGCGACCACCGACGCTGCAAAGTAGTAGACCCCGAAGATCGTACTGAACCAGTGGGGATCGAGGGACATGAGCAGGTCGAAAGCGGCGAAGTTGAGGCTGAGGGCGAAAAGCACCATCCCTGGAGCGCTGAATCTCTCCATCCGCAAGGTCAGGCCCGGATCTCCACTCTTGTCCTGAGCGATCGAAGTGCGATGGAGAAAACTCGCCATCACGCCCCAAATGATGAAGTAGGCGATCAAGCGCACGATAAAGAAGCTTGGATTGAGGAAGCCGAGCTTGCCGGCGAGCAGCGGATCGTGGGCTGCCGCCGCGGCGTCGGTCCAATGGTAGAGATGATCCATCCCGAGAACGACCGGAATCGCGAGCACGGCCATCAGCCAGACATTTCCGGCCAATGCTTCTGCCACCCGCCGTACGACCACGCTCCACCCGGCACGGGTGCAGTGCTGGAGAAGGACGAAGAACAGTGCGCCGAGGGAAATGCTCAGAAAGAAGGCGAAGCTCACTAGATAGGTTTCGAGCAGGTGGTCCATACCGCCTTCGCTGCCCTTGGCAAGCAGAAGCGAACCGCCGATGCCGATCGTTGCGAGAACCCCGCAGACGATCAACGCGGGTCGTAAGACCCCGTCCAGATGCCGGGTTTCGGTCGTGATATCGAGTGCGTTGCCCTGCATTGATTCCTCGCTATCGCAGTTGCGCCCTGATGTCGGGCGGGACATCGTCGACGGTGGCGTTCTGGCTCCGCTGCAGGGCCCCCACATAGGCGACGATGGCCCAGCGATCCTCGACCGGGATCTGCGGACCGTAGGCCGGCATGTTGCGGATGCCGTTCGAGATAGTGTTGAAGAGGTGACCAGCGGGCCGCTCTCGTAAGAGATCGGTATGGAAGGACGTCGGCGGCGTCCAGGTCCCCTCGAGAAGCTCATCGGCACGCTTGGCGACCATCCCGTCACCAAAACCTGCAAGCCCATGACACGGCGAGCAATAGACTTCGTAGCGCCCCCGACCGCGTTCGAGAAGACCTCGATCGACCTCGACGGGGATCATCTCGACCCAGTCCTCGCCGACCTTGCCGCTCATCAGGGCCGAATCTCCGAGTGTCGCCCCGCGGGCCACAGCACCGGCCACAGGCGGCCGCATGGCCCGTCGGTCTGCAAACATCGGGTTGCGCGACTGGGCCTTGTACTTCGGCTGGCTGTCCATGTCGGGAACGATATGGATCCGCGGCAGCGGCGAGGTGGTGACGCGGGCACGCATGATCAGTGCCAGCGGTACCCACGACAGGACCACGAGAATGGCCACGGTGTAGAGAAGCCAGCGAGGGAGGTTCATGACAGCTCCTCGATTTCTTCCACCGGCTGGTCTGAGACGGACTCCAACAACTCACGGGTCTTCGCAACTTCGAAAAGTGGGTCCTGGGCTTCGATCGAGATGAAGAATCGATCGTCGGTCACACGCTTGAACGACCGGTTGGAAAACAGGGGGTGCGAGAGCTGCGGCAACCCGTTGAGCGCGAGCATGCCGACAAGAGCGCTGATCGCGGCGAATAGGATCGTGGTCTCGAAGGCGACCGGAATGTTTGCTGGCAGGCTGAAGAGAGGCTTGCCGCTGATCAGAAATGGGTAGTCGACGGCGTTGGTCCACCACTGGAGGAGAATGCCCGCTGCAGCCCCGGTAAGACCAGCCAGAAACACGATATAGGGCAGCACGGTCTTCTTGACCCCCATCGCGACGTCGAGGCCATGGATTACAAATGGTGTATGGGCATCCCACCGGGTGTAGCCGGCGTCGCGAACCGCGGCGGCCGCCACCAGGAGTTCGTCCACCTTGTCGAAGGCCACCAGATAGCCGTAGAGGGCGGCACGGTCGCTACGAGTGGTGTTGCCGGTGCTCATCACACCACCTCTACACCGGCGATATCGCCGTGATAATCACCGTGACCTCGGTGGCCGGGCCGGTCGAGGTGGGCCTGTGGCATCACGCCTTTGACCTCCGCCATGCCCACCATCGGCAGGAAACGAACGAAGAGGAGGAAGAGCGTGAAGAAAAGGCCGAAGCTGCCGACAAAGGTCAGCACATCGATGGCGGTCGGTCGGTAGTAGCCCCAACTCGTTGGCAGGTAGTCGCGACTGAGCGAACTGACCACGATGACGAAACGCTCGAACCACATGCCGACGTTGATCAGAATCGAGGCCACCCACAGAATGATGGTTTTGTTGCGAAGCTTCCTGAACCAGAAGATCTGTGGCACGAGGACGTTGCACGTGACCATTGTCCAATAAGCCCAGGCGTAGGGCCCAAAGGCCCGATTGAGGAAAGTAAATGCCTCATATGTGTTGCCCGAGTACCAGGCGACGAAGAACTCGGTCGAGTAGGCAAGGCCGACCATCATCCCGGTCGCGAGCATGATCTTGGCCATGTTCTCGAGGTGACGGGCGGTGATGATCTCCTCGAGTCCGAAGAACTTACGCGTCGGTATGATCAGCGTCACGACCATTGCAAAGCCCGAGAAGATGGCGCCAGCCACAAAATAGGGCGGGAAGATTGTCGTGTGCCAGCCCGGCATGATCGAGACCGCGAAGTCGAAGCTGACCACCGAGTGCACCGACAGGACCAGAGGCGTGGCGAGCGACGCCAGCAGCAGGTAAGCGAACTCGAATCGGTGCCAGTGACGGTTGGACGAACGCCAGCCGAGGCTGAGCACACCGTAGATGTAGAAGCGAAGCTTTGTTGTGGCGCGGTCGCGAATCGAAGCCAGATCCGGAATCATGCCCATGTACCAGAAGAGCAGAGAGACCGTGGCGTAGGTCCCGACTGCGAATACGTCCCACAGGAGGGGCGACCGGAAATTCGGCCACATCGACATCTGATTGGGGATCGGGAACAGCCAGTAGGCGAACCAGATACGGCCGACGTGGATTCCGGGGAAGATCCCGGCGCAGACGACTGCGAAGATCGTCATGGCCTCTGCAAAACGGTTGATACTGGTACGCCAGCGCTGCCGCAACAGGAAGAGAATCGCTGAGATGAGCGTCCCTGCGTGTCCGATACCAACCCAGAAAACGAAGTTGACGATGGCGTAGCCCCAGCCGACCGGAACCTGGAGGCCCCAGACGCCGATGCCGGTCGTCACCAGATAGCCGATGCAGGCGAAGAGGACCAGGGTCAAGCTGGAAGATGCGGCAAAAGCGACCCACCAGAACTTGGGCGGTCTGGGCTGCTCGACAATGCCACAAACCGTGTTGGTGACCGAGTGGAAGTCGTTGTCCCCAACCACCAGCCGCGCGCGGACGGCCGGGTCATCGCCAGTATTGTCGAGGTAGCTCACGGGGGTACTCATCTCAAGCCGTCTCCTTCCCGTGGCTGTCCGCCTCTCCGTGCGGCGCACCGTGGCCGTCCGGACCGGCGCCGGCGGCGCGGTTGCTCAAACGGCCGAGGTAATGGGCCCGCGGCCTGATGTTGAGTTCGGCCAGCGTCGCGTACGAGCGCTTCTCCTCGCGTAGCCTGGAGACCGAGCTTTTCGAATCATTGAGGTTTCCGAAGGTGATCGCCTGCGTCGGACAGGTCTGAGCGCACGCGGGCACAATCTCACCGTCCGCTATCGGCCGGTTGTCGTTTCGCGCGCCGATTCGCACCGCCTCGATGCGCTGCACACAGAAGGTGCACTTCTCCATCACCCCGCGAGCGCGCACAGTGACTTCCGGGTTGAACTGCATTTTTGAGGTATCAGCGAGTTCCTTGTGGTAGTTGAAGAAGTTGAAGCGCCGGACCTTGAGCGGGCAATTATTCGAACAGTAGCGGGTGCCGACGCAACGGTTGTAGACCATCGCATTGAGGCCGTCTGCGGTGTGCTGGGTCGCCGCCACCGGACAGACCTGCTCACACGGAGCGTTTTCGCAATGCACGCAGGTCATGGGTTGGAAGACCACCTCGGCATTGTCAATCTCGTCGGATCCGAGGCCGGGCTCGGTCTTGAAGTAGCGGTCGATCCGGATCCACTGCATCTCGCGCTGGTTGAGGACCTGCTCGCGACCCACTACCGGAATGTTGTTCTCGGCCTGGCAAGCTACAACGCACGCGTTGCAGCCGATGCAGGTGTTGAGGTCGATGGCCATCCCCCACTGTTCGCCCTCGTACTCCTGGTCCTTCCATAGCGAGATCAGCGGTGGGTGGTGCTCGTGCTCGTGGAAGACCTCAGGGTTGGCCTTGTAAGCGTCCAGCGAAGCCTCACGAACAAGCTCACCGACCCGGCGGTTGCGCTCTTTGAAGCCGGCCGTATCGATCGCGAAGTGGTCCTGGGTGGTGGCCAGGCTGTAGCTACGCCCACTCCCCCGCACCGTCGCGCCGGACACCACGTGCGGCGCCTTCGTAGTTCGCAGTTGGTAGGCGTCGGCGCCGACCCCGTTACCGATCCGTCCGGCGGCCGTACGACCGTACCCGAGGGCGAGAGTCATGCTCGACCTCGCCTGTCCGGGAAGCACGAAGGTTGGAACCTCGACGTTGGTGCCTCCCGCTTCGACAACCGCGATCTCGCCGTCGGCGATGCCAAGCTCACGGGCGGTCACCGGTGAAACCAGGAGCGCGTTGTCCCAGGTCACCTTGGTCAGCGAATCCGGCAGTTCCTGAAGCCAGCCGTTGTTGGCAAAACGCCCATCCCATACCCGCGAGTCGGCAATCAACACTACCTCGGGTCGATCTGCGCTCGGCGGATCCGAAACGAGGAGCGCTCGCAGACCGTCGACCGCGACCGCGAGGCGGCCCGGGTCGAGGCGGGTCTGCACCGTATCCCAGGCCGTACTTTCGACCGTTCCGTCGTGCAGCGCTCGCCTCCAGAAACCCTCGAAATCAATGGAGGACGCCGACTTGCGCAGATTCTCGCGCACCAGCTCGTAGCCCGAAATGGAGTTCAAACCCGAGGCGAGAGAAAGGACCTCGATGACGGAACGACCACCGTAAAGCGGCGCAATTAAAGGCTGCCTCATGGTGAGCGTGCCATCCCAAGCCGTGCCGTCACCCCAGGCCTCGAGTCCGTGGGCCCGTGGCAGATGCCAGGTGCAGCGCTGAGATGTTTCGTCGTCGTACAGGCTCAGGTGGATCGAAAGCGGGACCCTTGCCAGGAGTTCCCCGAATTGAAGATCGGCGGGTGCGTCGTAGACGGGGTTTCCGCCAAGGACCAATAGGGTCTCGACCGAACCTGAAGCCATCTCCGCCGCAAGCTCGCCGATGGCCTCGATGTGCGACGGCCGATCGGGATCCGGATCAGCGGTGTAGTCGAGAGTTGATTCGAGAACCTGATTGAGCACCGCTGCGAGGGCGTGCACTGCCGGCTCCTGCCGGGGGCCGACGAGAATAACGCCGGAGCCGCGATGACCCGCCAAATCGGTGGCCAACAGCTTCGCGAAATCAATCTCCTGTTCAGAGATTTCCTGCCCTGCAGCCCCAGCGTAACCGGCCGCTGCAGCAGGCAAGTCGAGATGGTGCTCGGCCACCAGAAGATGGGCGACCCGGGCGAGCACGACCGGAACCCGGCTCGACGGAACCGCCATCCTGTGATCGGCCCGGACACCGGTCAGGCTGTAGCTCGATTCAGTGACATAGAGGCGCGCACCGGTTCCAGTTTCGGGGTGGCGTGCCGCAGCAAACTCCCGCGCAAGGCGCAGAGACGACGGGTGGTCGAAAAGCGGGTCGGCATCGAAACAGGCGATCACTCCCACAGTGTCGACTTTCGGGTGCACCCGAAGCGGCGTGCCAAAGACGAGGCGGGTTCCCTCTCGTTCGTTGTCCCTCGAAATTGGCTCGTACTCGTACCAGCCCGCCTCCGGGTGGGCCTCCAGGAACTGATCACGCACCATTGCCTGGGTCGGCGATGACGAGGCACCAGCGAGAACCGCCACACCGGTGCCATCACCGGCAAAATGCTCGACGGCCACGGCCTCGAAGTCGCTCCACGTCTTGACGTACTGCTGGCCGCTCTCGCGGAGCAGGAGTCGACGGCTTCGGTCGGGGTCGTAGAGCTGGAGGATGTCGGCCTGGGCAATCGCGGTCAGCGCTCCAAGGCTGTCGGGATGCAGCCGGTTTCCCTCAGCTTTGATCGGCCTCCCATCAAACGAAGTCACGAGCATGCCGAGGGCGACGCCACCGAGCTCCATCGACGTCGCGAAATGCTCCGGGACTCCCGGCGTCCGGCCTTCCGGCCGGTGAGCAAAGGGAACAATCTCTTCTTTCGGCCAACGACAGGCCGTCAGCCCGGCCATGGCCAGTGACGCCCCCATCACCTTGAGGAATTGGCGACGAGTTGCCGGCGGCAACCGGTCCCAGTTGTCTCCCGGAAATTCACGCTGTACCGCCTCCTGGAACTCAGGCGTGCGGGCGAGCTCGTCGAGACTTCGCCAATAGGTCAGGCCGGTCTCAATGTCGTTCTTCATCGGTGGCATGTGTTGCAATCCTGCGGCGGGTTGATGTCGTTGATTTCACGGAGTCGAGCACCTAGGACCAGCTGGTCCTCCTCTGGCACCCAATCGAGCTGGAACACATAGTCAGCCGGTCTCAAATGTTCTTCGGGATTCCGGTGGCAATCCAAACACCAACCCATGCTGAGCGGTTTCTGTTGGCTCACAATCTCCATGGTGTCGATGCGGCCGTGGCACGAAACGCATCCGACGCCACGCCGTACGTGGGCGGAGTGATTGAAGAATACATAGTCCGGCAGGTCGTGGACCCGGACCCACTCGACCGGCATACCGGTGGAGTAGCTCTCGAAGACCGGTATCAGCTTCTCGGAGTTGGCCCGCACCGTTTTGTGGCAGTTCATACAGGTCTGGCTCGGAGGGATCAAAGCGTTGGCAGCCACCTCGACACCGGTGTGACAGTAGCGGCAATCCATCCCGAGTTGCCCGACGTGGAGGGCATGGCTGTATGGCACCGGTTGCACTGGCTCGTACCCGACATCGGTGGCCTGGGGAGAGAAACCGAATGCAACGACAACAGCGGCGTAGAGAACGCCACCCAGGGCACCGACCGCAACTGCGGGTCGCAGGACCCCCGTCCATTTTGGGAAAATGAAGATATCATTGGACTTGTCTTCATTCATGAGAACGAATCCTAACTTTGTGCAGTCAAGAAGTCAAGCCGATTTGAGCGGGTAGAATACCCTTATGAATAACCCTATTGTCGACCTGCGATCCGATACGGTAACACATCCCACAGACAACATGCGGAAGGCCATGTCGAGCGCCGAAGTGGGAGACGATGTCTACGGCGAAGATCCCACGATCAACCGCCTCGAAGAGCGAGCGGCGGAGCTCATGGGACGAGAGGCTGCGGTCTTCGTGCCGACCGGAACCATGGGCAACCAGATCGCGATCCACCTCCACACCCACCCGGGATCCGAGGTTGTGGCCGAGGCCGGGTGTCACGTTTTCAACTTCGAGATGGGGGCGATGGCAACACTGTCAGGCACCCTCCCACGCGCCATTGAAACGTCTGACGGCATTCTTACGCCGACACAGGTGGAGACGGCGATTCAGCCTCGGGCCGGCTACCGCACGCCGACCTCGCTGGTTGTGCTCGAGAATAGTCATAACCTCGCCGGTGGTCGCGTGACGACGCGCGAGCGAATGGCCGAACTGATTAGGGTCGCTCGCGACCACGGCCTTCCCGTCCACCTCGATGGCGCCCGCATCCACAACGCGGCGGCGGCGCTCGACATCACGGCTGCCGAGTTGAGCGCCGGTTGTGACACGGTCATGTTCTGCCTTTCCAAGGGTCTCGGCGCACCGGTGGGATCGATCCTCGTTGGCACCGCAGACACCATCACCGAGGCGCGCCGAGTTCGCAAAATGTTCGGTGGCGGCAT
>JACXWA010000043.1 GCA_014764485.1 Candidatus Sulfomarinibacter kjeldsenii | reverse complement strand
TGGTTGACCGCAGCGAGGTGGAGAGCTTTACGCGCTTCATTCCGGACCTCGAAAACATCTTCATCCGCGCCGTGGAGGAGGACCGCGCTCATGGCTAACCTACATATCTCACCAACTGTCTGCTGCGGCCGGAGATCTGCAGCAATCTGCGGTGTTTGCTCCCATCGGGCTGCTCGACGTACCTTCAAGTACGGCTCCGCGGCCCTCAGGTCGCAAACACCACATCTCACTACAGCTTTCCGCCCTCACGACGAAAGCTGGTGAGACATGCAGGTTCATCGCATCCTCGCAGTCATCCGTCGCGAGTACCTCGAGCGGGTCAAAACCAAGGCGTTTTGGATCTCGACCATTCTTGTCCCGATCTTCCTCGGTGCGGTGATGATCCTCCCAGCATGGCTCGCCGCCCGCGGCGGCGGTGAATTTTCTGTCGCGGTGCTCGACCTTTCGGGTCGCTTCTTCGAACCAGTCCGGGATGAAGTGGGTCGCCTGCTCTCTGGAGACGACGAGAAGCTCAGCGTGACGCTCCTCTCTCAGGAACCGGGCCCCGACATCGAGGCAACCCGTGAAAGACTCAAGAACGAAGTCCAAAATAAAGAATTCGACGGCCTCCTGGTCATCCCCGCGTCGATGCCCGACGAGGGCCAGCCCGACTACGTGGCGCCCAATGTGGCCGCTTTCAAGCTGTTAACTGTCATTGAGCGATCGGTCAACAACGTCATGGTTGCCGACCGGCTGACCGACGCCGGCCTCGACCCCGAGGCGGTGCGCGAGCTCACCCGCCGGGTCGGGCTCAACACCCTCAAGCTCGGCAAGGGCGGCGAGGAGACCTCTGACCAGGGCCAGACCTTCATGCTCGCCTACGTCTTCATGATGATCATTTACATGACGGTGCTGATGTACGGGATCTACGTCATGCGCGGCGTCCTCGAAGAGAAGAGCTCGCACGTTGTCGAAGTGATAATTTCGACCGTCAAGCCATTCGAGCTGATGCTCGGCAAGATCCTCGGTATCGGTGCGGTCGGTCTTACCCAGTTCCTGATCTGGGCGGCGCTGATGGCAGCGATCTCGGCCCCCGGTGCAGTCGCGGCAGTCGGCATCAGCGGCATGGAGCTGCCGGCAATCCCGGCCCAGCTTCTGTTTTTCTTCGTTGTCTACTTCGTCCTCGGCTTCCTGCTCTACGGAACGCTCTATGCCGGCATCGGCGCCGCCTTCGACACCGAGCAGGAGGCACAGAACTTCCAGGGTGTGGTGACGATGTTCCTGATTGTGCAAATCCTCAACCAACCCGACGGCACTTTATCGGTGGTGCTGTCGCTGATCCCCTTCTTCACGCCGATGCTGATGTTCCTGCGCATGACCCTCACTCAGGTGCCGCTGACTCAGCTCGCGGCGTCGGTGGTGTTGATGGTGGGGGCGATTCTCTTCTGTACCTGGATCGTAGCCAAGATCTACCGGGTCGGAATCCTGATGCACGGATCAAAGCCGAAGTTCAAGGACCTCGTTCGCTGGGTGCGGGAAGCCTAGGCTAACGAATTCGGAAGTCGGAATTCGGAATTCGGAATTTCCTTCCACCCTCCGCCAGCTCCGAGGGTGAGTGGCATTCAGAATTCAGAATTCAGAATTAGCCCTGGGGTTCCGCCAGGAACGCCAGGGCTTTGTCGGCTTCTGCGTCCAGGACGACCTGGAGGAGTCGACCATCGGCAGCATCCGCGACCCGAATGACCCGCACAACATGCTCCATATCGGCAAACTCGGGAACCACCTCCGCCAGGCAATTGGTGGAGTCGTTGAGGAAGGTGTCGTTCCACACCACCTCGGGGTCATCAGGGTAGAGAGGCAGGTACTGGATACCGGACTCCACGAGGTCGTTGAAGAAGTGAGTCCCGAAGCTCACGTCCGGAAGATATGAGCCCTTCTTTCGGGCGATTTCGACCAGGATACTGGTGTGGCAGATATCGGCGTAGGTCACCGGCACACCGAGTCTGATGTCACCGCGGCTTCCCCACCGCCCCGGGCCCATGAGCAGGAAGCGGCGCTGCGGCAGCGCTTTGTTGACCGCGCCGACGGCGCGGGCAACGCGCAGCATCTCCTCCCGCGTCTGGAGTTCCTCGTAGTCGCGCGGGTCGACCAGGACCACATATTCGATGTCGTTCGCCTGGCCCATCTGGACGTACCGGTTGGCGGAGAAGACCTGATGCTCTTCGCTGACATCGGATGGCACCTCGACCCGCTGCGCCAGCGCGCCCCGGCTGAGGGCGCGGCACTGGAGCATGTAAAAGGACTCGCCATCGTGCGCGAACTCGACGTCGACAGGCTCGCCGAGGCCCTCCTCGAGGAGGTCAAGCATGGTTTTGAGCTCGCGCGGGAAGGGAGATTTCAACAGACCGTCAAAGGTTACGACGAGTTCGTCGGGATCGAGCTGAGCGAGGATCCCGACTATCGGCAGGATCTGGTCGTCCCGATAGATTGAGAAAATGCGGTTCATGTTCGGGATCGCGCGGCCGACCCGCCGCATGTAGTCGGCCAGCGGCAGAGTCTCGAACTGGCTCTCGCGCAGATCCATCACGTCGACATCGTGCTGCGAGTAGCGGTATACCTCATCGGGGCGTTGCACCGCACGCAGGGCGGGCTGCTCGAGCGCGACCAGCACCGGGTAGTCGGTGACGGTGCGGTCGACAGCGCGGGTGCCGAGACCGAGCACCAACCGCGCCATGCCATCGGTGTGGCGGATCCGCGGCGACCATCGCATCTCGCAGCGCGAGAATGCGACACCGGCAAACGCCGGGAAGAGCATGCCACCAGCCTCACGACCCACAACCTCCTGGATGAGGATTCCCATCTGCTCCTGGAAATCGATCAGACCCCGCTCACGGCGGTACTCGATGGGGTCGGAGTGGAAGAGAGAGGCGTAGACCTCAGAGATGGCGTCCTCGAGGGCCGCCAAACGCATCTCGAGAGTGCCCTTGTTGGAGATGAAGAGACTCTTATACTTGCCCGAAAAGGCGTGGCCGATGCGGTCCTCGAGCAAGCTCGAGGATCGGACCACCAGCGGCACCTCACCAATCTGGTAGAGCATCTCCTCCAGACCCTTGTGAATGGTCGGTGGGAAGGCACTGCTCTTGAAGAGACGCTCGACCAGCGGATACTCGTCGCGCACCTCCTCCGAGGTCTTGTATTTGATGTTGATGAGCTCGTCGAGCTCGTTGTGCTCGATGAACTCGAGGATGCCGTTTGACGGCAGGAAGTAGGAGTTCGGGATCTTGTGGTCCGCCTCGAGTCGGCCCTCGCGCTTGGCCTCCTGAAGAATCGAGTGGGCGAGGATCAGGCCGGCGGCCTTGCCGCCGAGACGCCCGGAACGACTTTCGGTTGGGAGAATGTGGTCGAGGACCTCACCGAAGTCGAGCACCCGGATGAAATTTTTTGCTACCGAGATAAAGTCGAGCTGGTCGGTGAGAAAACGGCGCACCAGGGCTGCGCGGGTACCCATGACATCCTCGGGAGGCGCCACCGCCTCGCCCGGCGCAAAGTCGAGGAACTCATGAATCTTGTCGCGCAGGATGTCGAGTGGCGTATCGGGATCCTCGGCGAGACGTGCGCCTTCCTGAACCAGCATCCTTTTTTCGACCAACAGCATGGTGGCGGTGATCTCTTCTGGTTCGAGGTAGCGCTCGGCGTACTCGAGGGCGAGGGCGTAGAGCTCCTCTTTGGAGCCGTTGGTCATTCGCGGCTTCGGCCGGTTGGGATCGTGGGTCTTTTTTTGGCCCGCCTTAAGGGCGGCGGCAAGCTCATCGAGGGCGTCGAGATCAACCAGCTTCTTTTTCTGAAGATCCCTCAGCAGGCGGCGGCACACGCGCGCGGCCAACCCGGGCCGGCGCTGTCTGAGATCGTCGAACTGTTGACGCCAGTCTTCCATGACGGGAAGGATTGTAGCCGCTATTCCGAATCAGCGTCGGATTCTTGTGGAGGCTCCGGGCGGAGATCATCGAGACTCCCGAGGACGGCCTCGGCACCTTCGGCTGCGATTCCCATCACCGTCCCGCGGCCCGTCACCTGCACCATGGCCCGTCCTCCCTCCTCGAGAGGAGCATAGAAGCTGAAGGTGAGTGCTGACCGTTCCTGGTCCTCATCCTCCGCCTCGAAGACCACCTCGACGGTGCCCATCTCTCGAGTCAGTGGCGCCATCAGATCGTAGTCAGTGGCCTCGAGATCGGCGAGCGCACGGAGGCGCTCCTGAACGTTGGTCATATTCGCCTCGACGTCGTCGGCAAACCGCCAGAAACCATCGACAAGAATCAAGGATGTCGACGACTCCGAAGTGGTCACGCGCAGCTCCTCTGCATCCCAGGTTTCAAAGGGCATCACCTTCTTCGAGCGCCACAGGACCGGCGCCTTCGCAAGTCGGGTCAGCACTCTTTCCGATGCCCAGAAGTACTCAGCGTCGCCGCGCCGGCAGGCGACTTCGGTGCCGCCATCGCCTTCACGAGTCGCACCGAGGTCAAGCCTAAGCGGCTCCCCACCGTCGGTGCGGAAGACAGTAATTTCGCTCTCAGGCACATTGAGGCCGAGTTCGGATGGATCCACAACTTCATCGAGGAACTCGACAATCCGCATCGAAGCCAGGTCTGAGATCAGGCTCCCCAGATGGTAACCGTCTCCCATGTCCTCGAGCGGGCGCAGTAGCTGCCATCGATCGTCGAACCGCACCGCACGGATGCTGTCAGTGCCGGACTCGATGTCAATCGAGGCGACATCGTTCTCGAGCAACTCAACCACCTCACGAGAACGCCAGTCGTCGACCTCCCGCTCGATGTCCGATATGAACCAGCCCGCAGCAATCGTGACCCCGTCACTACCATCGACCCGCAGCGCCCTCTTCGACCCCAGCGGCAGCTCGTCCCCGACAGCTATGACACGCTCGCTGTCGTCGGCCATCCTCAGCGTGACGGTGGTCTCCGGCTGCTCAAGTCCGTAGTCGTCCGGGGTGATCTCACCCGGTTCCAGCCGGCGGTCAGCCGTGAGATTGTCGAGCGAACCTAGCGTAGAACTCACCACTGAAGCATCGGCCGGGAAATCGAAAGGCTCGCGCAGGCGCCACTCCTCGCCCACTTTTTCGAGCCGTACCCGGCCTTCGGCGCGTTCGATCACGATCCCCATGACATTGTCGCGCTCAAAGTCCAGCAGGACTTTCTCGGCCGCAGCCGCCGACTCATCGGAGGTCGGCCGGTGACGCTCGAACAACATGATGTAAGCGAGTACCGCGATGACAATTGCTGCGAGGATGATGAGGTTCTTGGTTTTCATCGTTTCTGCCCCAGGATAGAATTCGGAGTTCGGAATTCGGAATTCGGAATGACCGACCATCCACCCCTATGCCGATCCCGATTCACGGGCGGGCAGGTGGAATTCCGACTTCCGAATTCAGAATTCAGAATTCTCATGTTCAGTGTCGGCGCCTTCTCCACACGAGAATGCCGGCGATGATGGCCGCGCCCGGCATGCCCAACAGCACCAGGAGAGCGAGATTGCGCATCTGCTGTTGCGACAGGAAGAGGCTGACCTGCTCCACATCCCGAGGCGGAATCCCCAGCAGATCCTCGCGCGCCGTCAACCAGTTAAAGGTGTTGGCAGCAAGGACCGCATTGCCTGCATTGGAAATATCAAGGTCAGTCAAAAAGTCGGAGTCGCCGAAGACCACCAGGCGATATTCGACCTCTCTTGCCTCTTCGTCATCACCAGCCACGGCGAGCTCTTCAACAGCGACACCGACGACCGCCGGTCCGGGATTATCGGCGTCATCAAAGGCAACCGGCTCACCACGCAAGAGCATGCCGAGGTCAGTCTCCCCCCAGCCCTCGGCGGAGGTCTGGACCAGCGCCGTGGCGCCATCACCCTCGGCCACCAACGACCGGGAAACTGTGAAAAGCACAGCAAATCCCTCGAGGCCCTGGGTCACCGGGTGAGCAGGGAAGTCTTCGAGATAGACCGCGGACAGATCGTAGAAGGGCAGCCGCCGTGACGGGTCCACCACCAGGTCGTCGTGGACAACCACTCCACGCCCGCCGAGCATCGCTTCGAGCCGGGTCGGCCGCATCGTGCCGGCCGGTTCGATCAGCGGATCCAAGGCCAACAGCAGCCGGCCCCCACGGTCGAGGTAGGCCCCGAGGGCCTCGATCTCCGCCTCGGTGTAGGCCCTGGTCGGTCCGACGATGGCGAGCACATCGGCGTCGTCCGGGACCTCGCCCGAAAGCAGGATCGTGTCCGCAGTCTCCATGTTCTCGCGCTTGAGGGCCTCTTCGAGAATCCGCAAACTGCGATCGGTAGCGCCTCCACCTGCGCCACCTAAGGCCGCTTCGCCATGTCCGGTCACGAAGTAGATTTTCGGTACATCGGGCGCCACCAGCGACAGTATCGCGGAGGTGAACTGTTCCTCGCCCTTGAACGCGCGCATCGTCGGCCCCTGGCCGTACTGCGCACCCGAAAAGTCCATCTCCGCCATCTGGTCGGAGGTCACGTACTTGGTTCGATCTCCGTAAATGAAGACCACTGTGTCGGCCACCTGGACCCCGAACTGTTCGGCTAACTGGGTGGTTTTGAGAGGTTCCCTTTCGGGATCGATGTGCTCGACTGTGATCTTGTCCGAGGCGGCATTGTAGCGCTCCAGCAGCTCCTGAACCTGGTCGAACATCGCGGTTTGCGGGGTCATAAACACTACGATCCTGATCTCATCATCAAGGCCGGCGAGAATATTCTCGGTCTTCTCGGACAGGCTGTAAATCTGGGTTGTCGTCCAGTCGGCACGCGTAAAGCGGCGGGCCGAAAGCCAGTTGACCATCAAAGTCAGGGCGATCGCAAGAAACACCGCGACAACGCCCGAAATCGTGTAACGAATGGCCTGTTGCCTCATACCGTTATCTCCACTTCTTCACTTCGAGCGCTTTGGCGGCGAGGAACAGGAAAAGCACGCCCCCCGACAACTGATAAATCACGTGCCGGGTGTCGACGATGCCCTTGGCGAAGTCGTCCATCTGGGTCCAGAGGTTCATCTGGCCGAGAGCCGATTTGATCACCGAAGAGGAGATCATTAACTGCTCGACGAGGCCGATCGAGAAGAGGGCCACCATTGCGGCAAAGGCGATGATGGCTGCTATCAGCTGGTTGTCGGTCAGGGTCGAGCAGAAGGTCCCGACCGCCAGGAAGAGGAAGCCGAGCAGGAACACACCCAAATAGCCGGCGAGCACCGGTCCGATGTCGATCTCGGAGTGTCGTCTGAGGATCAGTACATAAAGAGCGGTCGGCAACCACAGCGAGGCGTAGAAGGCCATGGCGGCGACGAACTTGCCGATCACAACCTGCGCCTCGGTGACCGGCGACGTGAGGAGGACCTCGATCGTTCCCGACCGCCGCTCCTCCGCGATCAGTCTCATCGTGATGACCGGCACCACAAAAAGCAGAAAGAGCCAAAAAAAGATCGTGCCACCAAAGAAGAGCCTCAGCGGAGTCATGGCCGGTGTCTGCGGATTGTTGAGGAAGGACACGATGAGATAGAAGATGTAGCCCTGCATCAAAAGGAAAGCAGTCATCACGATATAGGCGAGGGGCGAGGAGAAGTAGGCGATCAGCTCACGCCGGATGATGGCCCAGATCTTACGCATCGTGCACCTCCCCGGCCGCAGCCGGTACCGTCTCGTCCTCGCGCGTCGTCAGCCGGACAAAGACGTCTTCGAGTGACGCCCGTTGCGGGGTCAGGGCCAGCAGCACCCAGCCCCTCTCCACCGCCATCCTGAAGACCGCTTCACGCGGGTCCGAACCGGCTGCGTGCTCGAGAAGAAAACGGCCCTCCCCGCGATCGCTGATAGCGACCACCCCCGGCAACGCCTCGAGGGCGGCCCGCGCGGAGCCGTTGGTACCTTTGAGCTCTACTGCCAACGACGGGTTGCCTATCAGTTTGGTGCGCAGAGCGTCAGGCGTGCCGTCGGCGACGACACGACCGCGATCGATGATGAAGACTCGTTCACAGACCTGCTCGACTTCGGGCAGGATGTGGGTGGACAGAAGCACCGTGTGGTCGCGCCCGAGCTCGGTGATCAACTCCCGCACCTTGATGATCTGGTTCGGATCGAGACCGACAGTGGGTTCGTCGAGGATCAGCACCGGCGGCTGGTGGATCAGCGCTCCAGCAAGGCCGACTCGCTGCCTGAAGCCTTTGGACAGGGTGCCGATCACCTGGCGCCTGACGTCCCCGATGAGGCACCGATCTACGACGTCTTCGATCCTCGCGTGGACCTCGCCCCGCGGAACCTCTTCGACATCGGCCCGGAAGCGGAGGTACTCGACGACCCGCATCTCCGGGTAGAGAGGAACGTTCTCGGGCAGATAACCCACGTTCCGTCTGAGCCCGACCGGATCCTTGTCGAGATCGACACCCGCCACCACCACCCGACCAGTCGTCGGAGGCAGGAAAGCGGTGAGCATTCGCATCACCGTGGTCTTGCCGGCGCCGTTGGGACCAAGGAAACCGAGCACCTGGCCCTCGGGGACAAAGAAGCTCAGGTCACGAACCACCGGCTCGTCAACGTAGGTCTTGCCGAGGTTTTCAACTTCAATCATCGATTGCGCCTCCTATTGGCCGCAACAAATCGGAAATTTCTTTACTGAACGTCACAGGGTTGCCTTCAGTGGCACACCGTAGCAAATATCGATCCAAATACAAGCTCGAAAAATCGCCCGGTTACGACTATGACCCCTGTCATTTTGGCGGTCGACCCGTCATCTCATAAGATCCCGCGGCCCACGCCGCGGGTGAAATCTGTCGCCCCTCCGGGGCTCGAAATATTAATTGGACCGCAGTTCCCGGGGTTACGGACGGCCTTTGGCCGTCGTGACGCACCGTCGCCAGCGAGTGGCCGATGGCCGGCGATCCCCGGCCTCGGCCACGTTTCGCTGCCGCCGGCGGGTTCACGCCCCAGGCTATGCATATGTCGCCGCT
>JACXWA010000042.1 GCA_014764485.1 Candidatus Sulfomarinibacter kjeldsenii | reverse complement strand
GTAGACCAGCTTGTGCCTTTGCCGGGACAAGGCGATGAATGCGGCGACATGGGGTTTTGGATGGCCGGCGTAATCTCGGAGCTTCTTCTGGTAGTAGGCCCGGTCCACGGCGCTGTTTTTGATCGCAACCACCGAGGCCGTGTACAGGGCGTGCAGAACTCGCTTATTCACCCCTTGAGTCAGCCGGTCTTTGTCGAGGCTCTTCCCGCTTTTTCTCGAAAGCGGTGTGACGCCTGCGTAGGTGGCGCTTTTCGGCTCGGTCGAAGTGCGAGCGACTGGCAACAGCTCTGACACCAAGACCCCGGTGATCACAGGACCGTTTCCATGCATCTCGAGTAGTTTCTTCCCTAGTGGATGATGCTCGACGCGGTGTGTGATTTTGGTGTACACCTGGTCCGCCGACTCATTGCAGAACCGGATCTGTTGCACGAGGAGACCAAGCTCCAAAGTGAGGGCTGACCGCTCTTCGATCGCGACCGAAATCCCACGTGCCATCTTCCGGATCAGCTTCGCCACATGGGGCGTCTTTGATCCGTACCGACACCGGTGCAGGATCTTCTCGATGCTGCGCATCTGGGCCCTTTCGAGGCCTTCGAATCCCGGCCAGCGCTCCAGCAGGTACAGCATCGCCTTGCTGCCCGGCTGCGGCCCCTCCCACGAAGCATGAAGCATCTGAGGCGCCAGCTCCAGAAGAACGGCGAGCAGCCGTGCGACATGTGGTCTCGACCGCCTCTCGGCAGCCCCCCATCCTCAGGAACACCATGCGCGCACCCAGGTAGGCATCCCACTCATCGTCCTTGCGAGGCTGGCCCTCCAAGTCCCTGTAGTGATTCAGCGCCACCGTGTTGACCTGCCAAACCTCGCAGCCGAGCTCTGAAGCAACGTCGGCAACGATCCGGCCATGAGACCGCTTCGACTCCACCACCACCACAAGCTGTGCATTTGGCCCCACCGACAGCATCAGCTCGGCCAGAGACTCCTGAATTTGTCCTCTCTCATTGATGACATCGACCCGTCTTTCGAATTCCCCGGACACGTCCAGCAGCACTGCAGCGTGCTCGTCCTCTGCGCAATCGAATCCGACAATTCTGGCGCTCTCCTTCACTTGATGGCCCTCCTCTCGGTACAATGGCCATGCCGCGTGTCGTCGAGCCTCTATGAGCCATCTCGGCGAGGTCCCTATCAGACGACGCGCATGGCTTACGAGCACGGGCGGCGATCCACGTACAGCCATTCAGGCTGGCACCCAAAGCCATACCCGTGCTCGTTCTCTTTATATAGGACCCCACGTTCACCATTGCACCATTGTTGCCTTGCATGGGTGCCACGTACACACTTCCCATGGGTGCCAAGTTCCGCTTTGTTGCATTGTCATGGCTAAGCCCTCATCAATCCTTGGGTGCAATCCTTGGGTGCCACGTATCACTTTATGACCTTCGGGCCGTCTGCCGCGTCCTAGTCTTGTTTCTTTTCGCCAGCAGCGGATCGCCGATCGGCCTCCTGGAGCTCGTGCACCGCGACGGCGAACTCTGTGCCGAGGTCGAGGTAACCGGCGCTGTCGTAGTGCCACGGGTCGGAGTATCCGTAGGCGTCGGTGCTGGCGACGAGGGCCGCGCGGGGATCATTGCTGACGAAGGACTGCTGCGCCTCGCGGACGATCTCGCCGTGGTTCCAGACCTTGCCGTCCTTCTCCTTCTCGTCCGTGCCCGAGTCGGAGATCCGGCCGATGACGACTGGGAGGTCGTCCGTCCGCAGGGCGGCGCGCACCAGGTCCATGAGTCGCTCGAGGTTGTCTTCGTACCGACGTGCGATCTTCTTGCCGTGCGCCGCGTCGGATTCGCCCTGCATCCAGATGATGCCCTTCGGCACCAAGGTGTCGGCCTGGCCGTCACCGTTGATGTCGCCGATCGACATCGCGTGTCGGACGGTCGCCAGGAAGTGGTCGTACTGGTTGATGCCGGATGACGTGTCGTCCGGGTAATCCGGGTCCCAACAGCCGTAACCATCGGCGGCGTCGCAATTGATCGAGCTGCCGCCCCGCGAGTACTTGATGATCGCGATGTTTGCCTCCGGATCGAGCTCGCGGAGCTTGCGAGCAAAGCTGAGCTCGACGCCGAATCGATCGGAGTAGGTGGCCGTCCTGCCGTCGGTCGTGTAGCCGACGCCGTGCCCCGGCCGCAACTCGGCCCACAGTCCGCGGCCGTCGACCACGGCATCATCCGGCGATGTGTTGCCGTGGAAGACCATCACGCCCTTCACCGGTCCAGCCAGCTCGGGAGGCAGATCTTCGAGGTACCCGTAACCGTCCATGTTGGACTGGCCGCCGAGATAATAAAGGTCGTAGGTCGTTGCCTCCGCCGCCGGCGCGAAAGCACCGCTGAGCAGCAGAACCAGAATCGACGCGATTCGTGTCGTGTTCATTTCGCCTCCATGGGCTGCGCTTTTCGAATTGTCGCATGAGAGGCTGCGCCGTGGGTACTGCCAACATGGGTGCCACCCATTAGAAGGCGCAACGGTGCCACTGATAACAACCTCACATCTTCGGCATCGCTAGAGCGTCAAGTTGTTAGGTTGTTATCAGTGGCACCTATAGAATGGGCGTTTGCGGGCGGCACTCCACCCGCGTAACCAAAGCGTGCCGTAGTGTGGCGCGAGTCGGGGGATCGATGCTGACACTCGGAGTCATCGGAACATCGAAGAAGGAAAACGAGCGGCGTATGCCGATCCACCCGGATCATTTTCTGAGGCTTAAGGAGCAGACTCGCCGGCACCTGGTTTTCGAGCAGGGCTATGGGGTGCCATTCGGAATTACGGACACAGAGATCGCCTCGCAGACAGGCGGCATTGCGACACGGCACGAACTCCTGGCCGACCTTGGCGTGGTCGTCCTTCCCAAGCCTGTGCTGGAGGACCTCGAATCTCTCCGCGAAGGAGGCATTCTCTGGGGTTGGCCGCACTGCGTACAACAGCGGGCCTTGACCCAGGTGGCGATCGAGCGCAAGCAGACTCTCATCGCGTTCGAGGAGATGTTCGTCTGGGGGCCTGACGGACAGGCCGGCCGCCACACCTTCTACAAGAACAATGAGTTGGCCGGCTATTGCGCGGTGTTGCATGCCCTGCAACTGAGAGGCATCGACGGACACTACGGAAACCAACGCAAGACCCTCATAATCAGCTTCGGAGCCGTGAGCAGAGGATCCATATACGCACTCAAGGCGCGCGGTTTCAAGGACATCACCATTGCCATCCAGCGTCCCGACCACGAGGTGCGAGAGGAGGTTCTCGGCTGCCACTATGTCCGTATTCGGAGAGGCGAGGAGGGTGAAGCACGCCTGCTGGCGGTGGAGCACGATGGCGCCGAGCAGCCGTTCCTCGACCTGATCCGCGAAGCAGACATCATCGTCAACGGGATCTTTCAGAACCCGGATAACCCGATGATGTTCATTACCGAGGACGAAATCTCGACCCTCAAGAGGAACTGCCTCATCGTCGATGTGAGCTGTGACGAGGGAATGGGCTTTCCCTTTGCCGGGCCGACCACATTCGAAAAACCGATGTTCAAGGTGGGATCGGTGGACTACTACGCCGTAGATCACACTCCCAGCTACCTGTGGGAGAGCGCGTCCCGGGCGATCTCAGCGGCCCTGGTCGTCCATCTGCCGACCGTGTTGGCCGACCGCGAGAGCTGGCACCAGAATGAAACGATTCGACGGGCCGTGGTGATCGACGCAGGCGTGATCCAGAAGCCTGAGATCCTCTCGTTCCAGGGGCGCCAAGTGCAATACCCACACGAGCCCCTCTAATGGGTGCCACTGATCACCACCTCACAATGCAGGTTTGATTGGTGAGACGATCAATTCTGCTGAATAAGAGAATCTCGAAGTCAGCGCTCGGAATCCGTCTCCGCGCACCGGCGTCGGAGGTGCTCTAGCAGGGTTTCCTGAGCTTCGAGGTCGTCGATGAGATCGCTCGTCACATCACCCGAGCAGCTCGGTTCGATGCGGACTATGGCGTCGAATATCGGAGACTCGGGGAGCTGATGGTCTCGCAGGAAGTGAATCAGCTTCAGGGTCTTGAAGCCGTCGAACCATCGGTGAAACTGGAGTTCGAGCCCCGCGTGATGCGGCGCATTCTGTTGCAGGCGCGGCCAGATCTCTTCAAACCGATTGAGCTCGAGGAACTCCCTCAACTGGGGGGAGATGCCGCCGGCCTCGGCGAGAAGCTCCGAGGCGCCGCGATCGAGGTCGTTGACGACCAAGAAAAGCCAGTCACCGAGGATCTTGTATACGTCCGGATGGTATACGGTTGACCCGTCATCCGCGCCCGAAAGGTGGCGACCGACCGTGGCGCCGGTCCCAAACGGCACACGGTCCGAGGACCGCGCTGAAGGGTGGACCGTGGTGGAGTCGATCCGGCTCACCCCGCCGGTCTTGGCCAGCTCTTGGAGGAAGTAGAAGTCCTCGCCGGCCTGACGTCGATTCATCCCACCGGCCGAAACATACGCATCACAACTCGTCACCATGGTGGACCCGATCGTGGGAAAGGCATATGGCGAGCGCGCCGAGCGCAGACCGAGCTCGTGGTAGCGCAGGAAACTCTCGTAGCGGACGATCGCAGCTCGTCCCCGCGCCTCGGTCGGCAGGGTGTGCGCGTAGCCCACGACAGCGGCCCACGAGTCCCGGCCATCGAAGTGTTTCTGCACCTCGCTCAGGTAGTCAGCCTCGACGAGAGTATCCGCATCGAGGCAGATCAGGAGACCCGGATCCTCTGCATTCTCCGTGAGAACCGACAGTCCGAGATCGAGACCGATCCTTCGCCCCTCCCCTACCCCCGTCTTCGGCCCGATCTCGCACCCCGGACTCGAGGCGTCCACATAAGCGAGACTCAGACTGCCGGGGTCGATCCTGGGCTGGGTGGCTGCCGAACGGCCGTGCACCAGATTCTCGAGGTGGGCCAGTGTGCGTTGATTGTCGGCCACCTGCTCGGGTCGGGCGTGGGGCTCGGCACGGTTGTTGACGACACAGATCACCAGCGTCTCGGCCAACTCCTCGGCGGGGTTGCGATCGAGGCTGTCCAGAGTCTTGAAGAGTCTCTCCTCTTCGGCCAAAACCGGAATCACCACCACCCGGCGGATCCCGTCCAGATCTCCAGAGACCAGCCGGTTTGGGAGAAAACCGGCACGCTTGGCCAGAAATCGGTGCGCACGGTCGAGGGCCTGTCTCCTCACTCATCCACCCTCGCGACTGTTCGTCAGCCCCCCACAATCCGCAACGACCTGAAGTGCTTGATCCACATCGCCTCCTTCAAGCCAGCGAATCTCGGTTCCCCTGCGCTCCATCCGGCGAAACCACGTCTCCTGCCGCTTGGCGAAGCGGCAGATGGCCGCCGTGAGCTTCTGTCTGAGGTCGTTTTTATTCTTGATGCCGCCCCGGAGAAAATCCGAGACAAAACGGTACTCGAGTCCCAGGAAGGAGAGCTTTTCCCACGAGACACCCGCGTCATGGAGGTTCTGCACCTCGTCGATCAAACCCTCCTCGAGCCTTTCGCCGAGCCGCTTGCGGATTCGTCCGCGGAGCACCTCCCTGTCCCAACGCACACCAAGAACCACTGGATGGATGTCGGGCCCGGGTTCGGGTTCGTGCTGCGCGGAGTACTGTGCGATCTCAATCGCCCTCATCAGGCGGTCGCGATCTTCGAGATCCGTCGTGTTGTGCACGCGCCGCAGAGCCTGAAGCCGATCCACCAATGCCTCGTGGCTCAACGGCTCCAGATCCGCCCGCAACACCGGGTCGGCGGGGACATCGACCATGCGATAACCGTTCAGGACCGCTTCGAGGTAGAGCCCGCTGCCACCGACCACGATCGGCATCACCGTACGTGCCAGCAGATCCTCGAACACGGAGAAGAACCTCTGCTGGTACTCAAAGACGCTGAACTCCGAATCGAGATCGACGATGTCGATGAGGTGGTAGGCCACCGGAGACCCACCCGAGGAATACTCGTCCAGGTCCTTTCCCGCCCCGAGGTCGAGGCCGCGGTACACCTGCCGTGAGTCGGCGGACACGATTTCGCCGCCCAGCTCCCGCGCCAGCTCCACACCGAGTCGTGTCTTGCCGGAAGCGGTGGGCCCGAGGACCACCACCAGATTTTTCATCTCTGGGCCAACGGTCGCGTTCAGCATGTCACCTCTCATTGGAGGATACTGTTGTTTCGTTGAGCATGGGTGCCACAGGTCGCATCATGGGCATCATGGGTGCCACGTTCACCATTGCACCACTGTTGCCTCATCATGGGTGCCACGTTCACAATTACACAATTGCATGGGTGCCCGGTACGGGGGTTGTGATCGGTTTCGGGAGCCCGGCGACGATGCTACAATCTGGCTCCGGGCGAGGACGACCCTCGCTCCCCCTTTCAGCACATCTGTGGAGGATTGGCATGCCGTACAAGGAGATCGTGACCGCGCGAGTCGTTTCGAGGCAGAACCACCAGCCGGTTTCCGGTGCAGCCGTGCGGGTCTACGACAAGGACCTCGTCTTGGACGACTTCCTCGGAGAGGCCACCACCGATGCGGATGGACACTTCAGCATCACCTTCAGCTCGGACGACTTCCAGGGCCAAGTCACCGGCTTCGAGGCGCGGCCCGACATCTTCGTCAAGGTCACCAACCCCGCCACCGGCAAGACCACCAAAAGCAAGGTCTTCGAGGAGCTCACCGGCTCTCTGACCAGGAATGACGCCGAGGAAATCATGAACCTCGGTGACGTCGAGGTGGACTGAAACCCTCCTTCCTGCCGGGTGGGTGTCATGGGTGCCACGTACCGAATTATCATATCGGTGCCACATATCGGTGCCAGGCTTTAGGATCTTAGGAAGTTCGAACATCGAATCAGGACCATCCAACTTCCCAAGTTCCTAAAGCCCGGCACTGATTCGACCACCCGCCGAAGAGGACGCCGGATCGGGTCACGGATAATAAACTATGCCAGGCACGTTACCGGGTTTTTACATCTCGGAAGCAACTCGCGTCGGCTCGCGACGTACCACCCAACGATGAAAAGAATGAGTTCTGCACGGTTTCTTTGTTGCTGCGTGATGCTCTGCTGGGTTTCCACGGCAGCATGCAGTGAGTCCGACCGTGACCAACAGGTTCAGCCCGAACGAGTCATCCAGGCGGTCGGCGTGGAGCAAGGCATGACTCTGGGGGAGATCGGTGCGGGGCGCGGCTACTTCACCGTCAAGCTGGCGCGCGCCGTCGGTTCGACCGGTCGCGTGTTCGCCAACGACATCGACTCCGGCGCCCTCGCCGCTCTGGAGAAACGCTGCCGGAGGGAGGATCTCCACAACGTCGAGACAGTGCTCGGCGAGTACGTGGATCCGTTGTTGCCCGACCGAGCGCTCGACATGGTCTTTATAGTCTATGCGTTCCACGACATCGACGAACGGGTCGCCCTGCTCGAAAACCTGGCTCGGAGTCTTCGCAAGGGTGCGACTGTGGTCGTACTCGACGAGGACGCCGAAGTCACCGGCGACGACCACTTCCTTGGTCCCGGCACGATCATCCGCCTCTTTCGCGAGGCCGGCTACGAGCGCGTTCCGGTTGAAGACTTCCTCGAGCGGAACGTGCTGCTGGTCTTTCGGCTCAGCGAATCATCCGAACCAAACTATCCAACTGAGTCAGGCTGACCGCTCCATGGTGCCTTGTCGATCAATCAAGTGGCGGGCCCTGAAGAACCCGCCTACACATAATTATCTCATTCCACGTGTTTTAAGCTACGTAGGCGAGTCTTTTTTGGCCCGCGCCTGGATCCACCGGCCGCCCAGCATGGGTGCCACGTACACACTTCCACACTTGTTGATTTTTCGCCTAGGTTTGGGCCAACAGACAATTGTGTAATTGTGAACGCACCGTAGTGATGTGGGGTGCTCCCAAAACCGCTGGCACGAAATCGACGTAAGAAGTAGGTGATGAAGGGAGACCTCATGAGAAAACGCCAACTCTGGCCCCTATCACTGACTTTGGTATTGCCCCTTCTCACGGCGGCGAATCCGATAGTCGCGGGCACCGATCACGCTCGGGATGTGGTCGACTCCCAGATCCTTCAGGAAAGCCGGAGCCTTCGCATTCGACTGCCCCAAGACTACGAAGGATCACAAAACCGATACCCTGTGCTCTATCTGCTGGACGGTGAATGGAGCTTTGAAAAGTTCTCGCCCGTGGTTGAGTCACTCATCCAGGATGAAAGCATCCCAGATCTCATCATCGTCGCGGTCGAGAATGTCGACGAGCACACCCGACTCAGGGATTTTACGCCCTCGCAGGTCGAGAAATATCCGGGAAGCGGGGGCGCTGAGAGCTTCCTGCTGTTCATTCAGAAAGAGCTCGTTCCCTACGTTGACGATGCGTACCGGACGAAACAGCCACGGCTCATCTGCGGGCACTCCCTGGCCGGACTCATGAGTGCCTACACGTTCCTCAACTCTCCCGACCTATTTGCGGGAAGCATTGCCTCAAGCCCCAGCTTTTCCTGGGACAACAATCTCATGGTTAGGTCCCTCGGGGGCTTTTTGAAACAGGGCAGGTTTCAAGACACCTTCATCTACTTGGCCATCGGCAGCGACGATTTCCCAACCTACCTTGAGGCCATGGAAAGGGCAGTACACATCATGGAGGAAGAGGCGCCCGACACCTTGCGTTGGGAACACATGCTTTACCAGAACGAGAACCACGAGACCGTGCCCGACCACAGTTTCCCGGACGGGTTGAAGCTGTTCTTCAATAATTGACACTCAGTCCGCGGGTGCTCGGGTGCCACGGGTGGCACCCTTGGCTATCCGAGACTAGAAGACCTCTCATGGGTGCCACGTACACACTTCCACACTTGTTGATTTGTTACCTAGGTTTGGGGCAACAAACAACTGTGTAAATGTGTACGTGGCAGCTATCGCACCTATCCCCTGTGTCATGATGGTTCGATGGAGAGCGAGGAGTTTCGTAACCGAAGGCTGCCGGTCATCGACAAGAGGGTTCTGCGTCTGGGTCTTGCCTGTAACTTCGGGATCGACGCGGCGGGAGTCGAGTGGGCGCTGGGCGAAGGCGGCATGCAGTACGTCTTCTGGACGCCAAGACATAAGCTCGCGACCGAGGTCTTGCGACGCGCACTGAAGAGGGATCGCGATCTGTATGCCGTCGCCACCGGGCCAACCACGGCCCTTTGGTCCGGCAACCTGCGTCGCTACGTCGACAAGGTGCGCACGACGCTGGACATCGACCAGATCGACGTTCTGCAGATGTTCTGGCTCGGCAAGACCTCGAGGTGGGCGCCGAGAATCGTGGCCGAGCTCGAGTCCCTCAGGGACGAGGGAGCCGTCAGGGCCATCGGCATCTCGATCCATGATCGGAAGCGGGCCGCGGAGCTCGCCCGCAGCTCGCCGCTCGACCTGCTGATGATTCGCTACAACGCCGCCCATCCGGGCGCCGAGCAGGACGTCTTCCCGCACCTGCCCGAGGGCCGCCACACCGTGGTTTCCTACACCGCGACGTGCTGGCGGTACCTGCTGCGCCGGCCCAAGGGATGGCAGGGACCGATGCCGACGGCGGGCGACTGCTACAGATTTTGCCTCAGCTCGCCCCACGTGGACGTGACCCTGACGGGCCCGGCGAACCTGGAGCAGCTGCGAGAGAACCTCATGGCCCTCGACAGAGG
>JACXWA010000040.1 GCA_014764485.1 Candidatus Sulfomarinibacter kjeldsenii | reverse complement strand
GGATCTTGTATCTAGGCGGATGTGTGGGCGGTCGGGCTGCTTCTGCTAAACTCGCCGCGGAGGTCTGCCTGTGGGTAATAGCCGTCTGATCGTGTGGTTTCTCATCGCCGCTTTGACACTGCCAGTGGTGCCCGGCGTTGCCGACGAGGAAGAGCAGGAGGGTCTGCGTCCCGTCGGCGGATTGACCTTTGTCGATGAGATTTCACTGACGATAGCCAACCTGGTCGTCTACGTCACCGACAAGAAGGGTCGGGCCGTCACCACCCTGACCAAAGACGATTTTGAGATCTCCCAAGACGGTGACCCCAAGCAAATCAGCAATTTCAAACTTTACACCAGCGAGGTCGTCCGCTCTGAATTGGGGGTGACGACGGGGCTCGATGTCCCAGAGGCAACCCCGATCCCGGACGCGACGTCTGCGGCGGGACCACAACCTGTCCACCTGGTCCTATACATCGACAACCAGAATCTCGACCCTCTCGATCGCAATCGGGTGCTGTCTCAGACCCGAGATTTCGTCCGTACCAGCCTGCATCCACCAGCTCAGATGATGGTCGTCGCTTACCAGCGCTCGTTCGAGGTACTGCAGGAGTTCACTTCCGACCCCTCGGAGGTAATGAAGGCGTTGCGCCTTGTGCGCACCTACACCGGCGGACGGACCGAGCGGGATAGTTCCCGCAAGGACATTGTTGATCGGATCCAGAGGATGGAGTCCGAACAGCGCGCGGGCTCCTCCAGGTCGGGCGCGGGCAATCAATCGGGCGGTGCCGGGTGGAACGAAATCTACAACCTGATCGACAACTACGCCAAAGAGTCCGTCAACGACCTTCAGTTCACTCTCGACTCGCTCCGGCAGATCATCACCAGCCTCACTGGACTTCCCGGCAAAAAGGGCGTCATTTACGTCTCCAACGGCCTGCCCATGATTCCCGGCATGGAGCTCTTCTACGAAGCAAGCAAGAGCATGAATGACTCGACCATCCTCTCGAGGATGTTCGAATACGACCGGTCGCGTATTTACAGGCAGCTCGCCGCTACCGCCAACGCACAGGATGTGACCCTCTACACGGTCGATGCATCCGGGCTGAGTCTAGACGGCATGGGATCAGCGGAGTACGCAACCGCCTCCGATCCAATGATGTCTTCGATCGGCCGCAACAACTACACCGACTCGCTGCGGTTTCTATCCGACGAAACCGGAGGAATCTCGATTTTCAACACCAACGACATTGAGTCGCGACTCGAGCTCATAACCCAGGACATGTTCACCTACTATTCGATCGGCTATCCCTTGCAGGCCAGCGACCTACTATTCGATCGGCTATCCCTTGCAGGCCAGCGGCCAGGACAAGGTGCACCGCGTGAAGGTCAAGCTGCGTGACAATCCGGCGTTCTCAGACTATGAGCTCCGTTACCGGCCTCGTTTCGTGGAGAAATCTCTCGAAACCCGAGTCCAGGACAGGGTGGTGTCGAGCCTGGTCTTCGAAATCGACGAAAACCCGATGGGGCTCGTTGTCGAGACCGGAACCCCGGCCGCGGCGACCGAAGATCGCTGGCTACTACCTACCCACCTTTCTTTCCCCATCACCAGTGTCGCTATGCTCCCTGAGGGAGACGATTTTGTGGCTCGAATCGTGTTGTTCATCGCCGCTCGGGACACCGACGGAAAACGATCCGACCTGGTTCGCCAGATGCACGAAATCCGGGTGCCGGCAGCCAGTTACGAGGCGGCGCAGAGCAAGGACTTTGGGATTGATACCCAACTGCTGATGGAGTCTGGAAGATACAAGATCTCGATAGCCCTGCTCGACCCCCTGACCCGTCAGGTTTCGTATCGGACCATCAGCACTGCGGTTCATCCCGGAAAGTAAAGGCTCTTCCGGGCGCATTCGTTCAGCGGGCGCTCCGGTCGACCGGTTCGAGGATAAGTCTACCGCCACGGTAATCGTAAAACGTTCGGAAGCTGCCCAAAAACTGATTACCGAGTATGCCGTGGAGATTCTCGATGTTGCGCACCGCCGGCACGCCGAAGGCCTCCATCCACGCTGTCTCGACCCGCCTGGCAACGACAGACCCGAGCCGCAGTTGCTGGGTCAAGGCCAACGCCACAGTGGTATCTCCGACCACACCGATGCTCGCCCCCGCCCTCTGTTCCGCAGGGGGTTTGAGGTGTCGCCGTGATTTTGTGATCAATGCCAGAAAACGGCCCGAGCCAGTGTCCGCCACCAACCGGACGGGCACTTCCTTCCCACCTTCCCTAACGACGACGGTCCCGCTCACCACCGGACGCCGGTCCACCACCTCGAGCGGAACTTCGAACCCAGGGCCCCGGTAGTCGAAAGTTTCCGGGTCGTGAAGCAACATACGGCTACCAACCGGATTGATCTCGACCACGTACCGTTCGAAGAGCTCGGAACCGATAAAGCCGTGAATTTCGCGGCCAGTCGTCGCCGCGAGCCGGGTGCCGATGTCATGAACCACCAGCGACGTCCGCAGCACCTCGACACCGTCAATTCGGATGCACGTGTCCTTTGCGACCGAAACTCGCGTCGCGCCTGAACCCACTCCCCGCGCGAGGCCCGTTTCTTTGACCTCCAGACCGAGTGCCCAGGCGAGCAAAGGGTCGGTGACAGAGCTCGACGTAGCGCCGGTATCAATCACAAAATCCAGAGGCGGCGAGTCCGCAACGGTCACCGACATCAGGACGAGGCCGGCAAAGGGCTCGTAGACCGATTCGTGCACGCACGAGGGCGGAGTTGTATTTCCTTCCCCCTCAAACCCGGCTGCCTTTGGCGCCAAGCCCACAATCATTGTGGCGGCCAGGAACAGAATCAAGAACCGAGTTTGGGTCATGGGCCCCACAGTTTAGCCCAGACCTCCCACCGGGTGGCCCACAGGACAACGAGATGGAGCTGAATTGTCATCTTCGATCGTAGAATATGCGATTCGGGCAGTCGCAGTTACTTTCTTTCACTCCAGCTCGACCAACAGCTCGCCGCCCTCGACGGTGTCGCCCGCGACAACATGGATCGCCGCCACCTTTCCCGCTTGGTCTGAGGCAAGCTCGTTTTCCATCTTCATGGCTTCGAGGACGACCAATGGCTGTCCGGGTTCCACCTCATCACCAGGTTTTACCTTGACTCCAACTACCTTGCCGGGGATCGGCGCCATGAGGCGGCTTGGTCCCGAGTCGCGGGCCGCGCTCACCGCCTCAACTGCCTCCGCTGGGGTCAGCACCTCGAGATCGAACTCTCGCTGTCCGACAGTCACCCTCCAGCTGCCGTTAGAGCCGTGATGGTAGGTGATTTGAAGGCTACGACCAGTTGCCAGGAATCGTAACGAAGCCACAGCACCATCGAGACTGACGAGTTCGAGTTCGTGGCGCTGGCCATCGATTTCAACAGTGAATTCATCGCCCTGGCGCTCCACCTCCACCTCGTGTGATGACTGGCCGCCGCGGACCACCCACCTCATCGCGGGAACCTGCCGTGCAGGAGTCGGGTTCCTTCGTACCACCAGGAGCTGTCATCACCGTGCGCGAAGAGGTCGTCTGGAAGGCGACCAGCCGACGCTGTTGCGAGACATGCGGCGGCCATCATCGCTGCCTTTTCCGCCTCCGGGTCTTGTTGGCCGTGGAGTTTCTCGAGGTCGCCCGATGTGAGGAGCTTGTCAAGGAATCCTGTGTGGAAGTCGGCTTTACGGAATGCCTCCATACCAACGAGCGCCCGAAACAGAGTCAGAGTCGTAGAAACACCGCGCACCTGGAATTCGGACAGGGCACGATGGAGGCGTTTCATCGCAGTCGCGCGATCAGGTGCCCACACGATGAGCTTGGCCAGCATGGGGTCGTAGTCGAGCGGTACCACGCTCTCGGCGATGACGCCGGAATCGAGCCGCACACCAGGCCCACCCGGGCGCACCCAGAGCGAAATCCGACCCGGAGAAGGCGCAAAGTTTCGCAGCGGGTCTTCGGCGTAGATCCGGCACTCGATAGCATGGCCACGCGGCACCAATTCCTCCTGTCGAAACGACAGGGGTTCACCCAGAGCCAGTTTGATCTGCTCCTGGACCAGGTCCACCCCGAAGACCTCCTCGGTGATCGGATGCTCTACCTGTAAACGGGTGTTCATCTCGAGGAAGAAAAACTCACCGTTCGTATCGAGCAGGAACTCCACTGTTCCCAGCGAGTGGTAGCTGGAGGCTTTGACAATTGCCAGCGCAGCCTCCCCGAGTCGTTTCCTCAGCTCGGGCCCTACCACCGGCGACGGGCACTCCTCGACCACCTTCTGGTGGCGGCGTTGGATCGAGCACTCGCGTTCGCCGACGTAGACCGCATTACCTTCGCGATCAGCTACCACCTGCACCTCGATATGACGGGGCGAGTCGACCAGTCGTTCGACGTAGACCCGGCCGTCACCAAAATAGGCCTGTCCCTCGGAGCACGCCCGCTCATAGGAGCCGGCCAGCTCATCTCTATCGGCCACCACCCGCATTCCCTTGCCACCACCACCCGCGACCGCCTTCAACAGAACCGGCAATCCGTGCTCATCAACGAAGGTCTCGAGCTCCGAGATATTGGTAATCGGCTCCATGAGCCCGGGGATAATAGGCGCTCCGGCGGATTTGGCGAGCTTGCGGGACTCGGTCTTCGATCCCATCAACCGCATCGCGCCGGGCGGTGGGCCAACCCACGTCAGGCCGGCTGCCTCGACGCGCTCCGCGAAATCTGCATTTTCCGCCAGAAACCCATAACCTGGGTGAAGGAGATTGGCGCCGCTTTCGGATGCCACTGCGAGCAGCTTGTCCATGTCGAGGTAGCTCTGGGCGGCCGGTGCCGGCCCGATGGGAAAGCTCGAGTCGGCCATCAGAACGTGCGGCGCGAGCCGATCGACCTCAGAGTACACAGCGACTGTGCCGATTCCCATTTCACGACACGCACGGATGATGCGAACAGCAATTTCTCCTCGATTTGCTATCAGGAGCTTCATCGCCCACCACCGTGCCCGGGTTCCTGTGCTGCGCTCCTCAATTCTAAAAGGCCTTCTATGGTCGCACTACCCGAGAGGATGCCAGGCACGCCGATTCGATGCGAATCGGGATGCCAGGCACCTCCGTTGAGCGCGCCCGTGTCTCGCTGAACGGAACGCGGTCGGAACGGGCGGAAATCCGAAATCCGAAATCCGAAATCCGAAATTGATAAGACGGTTCGGGGCATTCCTAATTCCAAATTCTCATAGCGGGATATTTCCGTGCTTCTTCGCAGGCATCGAATCTCTCTTGGTCTGCAACATGGCGAAGGCCGACACCAGCTTGCGACGCAGGACTCTCGGCATGATGACCTCGTCGATGTAGCCTCGCTCGGCTGCCACGAAGGGGTTGGCAAAGAGGTCCTGGTACTCCTGCACTCGGTTCCCGCGCTCCGCTTCGGGGTCATCAGCGTTCTTTATTTCGTTGCCGTAGAGGATGTTGACAGCCCCCTGAGCCCCCATGACCGCAATCTCTGCGGTAGGGAAGGCGAAATTGAGGTCGGTGCGGATGTGCTTCGAACCCATCACGCAGTAAGCGCCGCCATACGCCTTGCGGGTGATGACGGTGACCTTGGGCACCGTGGCTTCGGCGAGCGCAAAGAGGAGCTTCGCGCCGTGGCGGATGATCCCGCCCCACTCCTGCTCGGTGCCGGGCAAGAATCCCGGCACATCCTCGACGATCCACAGCGGAATGTTGAATGCATCGCAGAAGCGTACGAAGCGGGCGCCCTTGACCGATGCGTTGATATCGAGGACCCCCGCCAGGTGAGCCGGCTGGTTGGCAATGACCCCGATCGTCCGCCCCCCGAGCCGAATGAAACCGACGACGATGTTCTTGGCATAGTGTTGATGGACTTCGAAAAACTCGTTATCGTCTGCTGCCCAGCGGATCAACTTGATGATGTCGTACGGCTTGTTCGGATCCGACGGCATGAAGTCGTCAAGCTCTGGAATCTCGCGATCGAGAGGATCTTCGGTCGCCACCACCGGCGAACGCTCTGCGTTGTTCGACGGTAGGTAGGAAAGCAGCCGGCGGATCGATGCCAGGCACTCGGTGTCCCCTGGCGACGCGAAATGCGCCACCCCGGAGACCGAATTGTGGCTCATTGCGCCGCCGAGTTTTTCCTTGGTGACTTCCTCATGGGTGACCGTCTTAATGACCTCCGGACCGGTTACAAACATGTAGGAAGTGGCCTCGACCATGAACACGAAGTCGGTGATTGCCGGCGAGTAGACAGCGCCGCCGGCACACGGGCCCATGATGGCCGAGATCTGGGGCACTACGCCAGAGGCGAGGGTGTTGCGAAGAAAAATGTCGGCATAGCCGGCGAGCGAGGCGACCCCCTCCTGGATCCGCGCACCACCCGAGTCGTTGAGGCCAACAACCGGCGCGCCGACCTTCATAGCGAGGTCCATAATCTTGCAGATCTTGGCTGCATTAGCCTCCGACAGTGACCCGCCAAAGACCGTAAAATCCTGGGCGAAGACAAATACCGGACGGCCATGGACGCGGCCATGCCCAGCCACCACACCATCTCCCGGAGTCTTTCGCCCTTCCATTCCGAAATCTGTGCAGCTGTGCTCGACCAGTGCGTCGGTCTCCTCGAAACTGCCCTCGTCGAGGAACTGCTCGATTCGCTCGCGGGCAGTCAGCTTCCCCTGCTCGTGTTGGCGGTCGATCTTGCCCTCTCCGCCACCGAGGCGGTTGGCGGCCAACCGTTTCCGCAATCGATCAACAACCTCACGGCTCATCCCCGACCTCCCGGACACTCGCCCCCGGCATTCTACCGCGGCCACTGTCACAACCTGTAACAAGCGCAGGTACCATAACGCATGCACCAGGTGCCGCGTCCCGAGACCCCGCTCGATCCCAAGTGGCTGCAGCTGCTCTCGGAGCGTTGCTCCGACCTCAGGGGTGGCGGTGCCCGGTTCGAGGACCTCTACCTCGAGCAACGACTCGAAGTGCGTGCGGTCGCGTCGGACAACGATCTGCAAATAGAGTCATGCCGGCTCGAAGGAGCAGCAGCTCGATGGCGATCGCCGTCGAGAACGGTTCTCCACGCACGCACCGGGCTGTCGACCTCTGCAATTGGAGAACTTCTCGGCCGGCAGGCAGATCGGGTGGCGCTGCCACCTTCGCGACCGCTGCCGGCACCGGAGATAGATCCACCGCGACGATGGTTGGAGTGGGCCCGAGAGGTCGCCTGCAGGCTCGGTCCGGCTCCATCAGTCATTCGCTATCTCAGTCGTCGCGCGGCGGTGGTCCGGAGCGACGGTTGGGCGCGAGTGGCAAGTCCACCGCTCGTTCGCGTCGAGCAATCCGGTGATCGGCCGACCGCCCTGCTCGCGGTGTGGGGCCATCCACAGCTCGGTCACTGGCTCACCGAGTTTCTCGAACCGCCACCTGTCAAACCCTGGGAGCCGAGTCCCGGGTCCCAGCTGCCAGTGCTCTTTACGGCTGGCACAGCGGGCATCCTGATGCATGAACTGGTCGGTCACATGGCCGAATCTGACCTTGTCGTTGCCGCCGCATCGCCGCTGGCAGGCATGAAGGGTGCGACGATCACTACCTCGACCCTCGACATCATCGATGACCCAACACGAATCGACCTTGCCGGGGCATTTGACCACGACGACGAGGGCATTGAAGGAAAGCCCGTGCACCTCGTCGTGGCCGGGCGTTTGCAGAACTATCTGTGCGATCGAGAGGGTGGAAGGCGTCTTGGTGATGAACCAGGGAGGGGCCGGCGCGCGGGTTGGAGCCGGCCACCCATCACCCGTCAATCGAACCTCGTCATCGCGCCCGGCAAGTTCCTCCCTGAGGAGCTGGAGGGAGACCTCGATCACGCCCTCGTTGTGACGCGAATCGGCGGCGCGACGGTGGATCCGGTATCGTCGAGGACCGTGCTGCGAGTGGAGCGGGGTTGGGAGGTGCGGCACGGCCGTCGGCGCCGCCCCCTGGCCCCCTGCGAACTCACCGGCGGCGCCCTCGAGATCCTGGCCAGGATTGACTCGCGCATCGGCTCGGACCCGACAGCCGACTGGCGTCTGGGATGGTGCGTCAAGGATGGCTTGCCGTTAGCTACGGGGTCTGAGGCACCCACCCTGCTCGTCGAACGTCTCGAGGTCTTATGAGGGCCCACGATTACCTGGATCGTTTGAACGCCGCCGCCGACGCTGCTCGGACCGAACTCGAGAACCAGCCAACGGGGCGCTGGGAGTTCTTCGCGAAGGCCTCCTTCTCACGCGAGGTGGGGGTGACTCCCGGCAATCCTCTCGATGTCATCAACGTCGAGGAGACGGGAGTCGCGGTTCGCTCGGTCCGCGATGGCCGGTCCGGCTTCGCCGCCGCCTCGGGCCTCGAGGGTGAAGCTCCAAGGCGGGCGGTTGAGGGCGCACTCGGCAACGAAATGCCAACCCCGTTCGACCCTCTACCACCACCGCGGGTACTCGGCACCTCCAAGGTCCGGGTGCCACGCCCCCTGCCGCCCACAGGTTGGTCCGGCCATGTCGGTGAAGAACTGGCACGGGTTCTTGCCGGCGCCACTGGCAGTCATGCACGGCTCCGTCGCACCATCATTCAGGAAGGCGCGTTCGCCTGGATCCTGGCGAACGGCGACGGGTGGGTGGCCCGGCATGAGGACACCAGCACCGCCCTTCTCGCTGAAGTCGAGATTGAGGGAGAACGCAGCGGCGTGTGGCGGGACTGGGTTCACATACCGGACCCGGAGACCTTCGACATTGAGGCCGCTGCGGCCCAAGTCTCGGACCGTGCCCTGCTGACCAGAAGCAGGATTGCAACCGACTCCGGGCTCCGTGATCTCATTCTCCACCCAGAGGTCACGGCAGAACTTCTTGCGGCGATCGCACAGCTGTTCTACGTGACCTCCGACGAAGATGATCTTTTAGTGGAGATCGTCGACCGCGAGGGTCGCCTGGCTGCTCCAGCGCTGACCCTGGTCGACGATCGTACCGACCCCAATGCTCCGATCACAGGACCCTGCGATGGCGAAGGGCTTCCCGCCAGGCGCACCCTTTTGGTCGACGAGGGTGTACCACGCTACCGTCTCGCAAGCCACAGGGACGCCGTGCGCTACTCCGAAGCTTCACGCGGCGGCGCCCTCAGGCTTTCATACCGAGACTATCCGGAGACCGGCATCGCAAATCTCCAAGTGGCCACCGGCAGCGGTGTCGCGGCGACCGAGCTTCTGGGATCGGCCGACCATGCACTGTACCTGCTACGCCCCCTGGCCCCAATCGGGTTCGAACCCTCTTCAGATACCTACCGCATCATTGCCTCGGGAGTATGGCTCGATGGTCACAAGGTGCGAGGCTGGCACCCGGTGGTCGAGCTGCGAGGGAGCCTTGGCCGGCTGTTGCGCCGAATCGAGGCTGTCGGCACCGATTTGCGCTGGTTCCAGACCAGTCGTGGTTTCGTTGGTGCGCCATCCCTGCTTGTCCGCCGGCAACCTGTCATCGGATAGACGGGGATTTCGAATCTCGAATTTCGGATTTGCTGTCGGCCTCCGGCCGACGGGTCGCACCATCGCCTGCGGGCGGATCATCGCCTCCTCTCGGACAGACCATCAGTTCCAGGTTGGTTGAAAACGGGCGCAATACTGGACACTGAGATAGCAGAATGTCTTCAAGGCGCCGAAGTTGACCGCATTGTGCTATCTTATGCCGCCATTGGCGTTTATAGCGCCATGGCAGGAGGTTCAAGATGGAAGTGGGC
Organism: Candidatus Sulfomarinibacter kjeldsenii; assembly: GCA_014764485.1. Classification (GTDB taxonomy): domain Bacteria; phylum Acidobacteriota; class Thermoanaerobaculia; order Thermoanaerobaculales; family Sulfomarinibacteraceae; genus Sulfomarinibacter; species Sulfomarinibacter kjeldsenii. The sequence goes on along the minus strand of JACXWA010000040.1, from coordinate 537 downwards.
ATCATGGGACTGGCGGCGAGCGGCAAGTCGACCCTGTTCGGTCTACTGACTGGCCAGCCATCCGATGCGCCGACAGCCCGCCATGGCAGCGTCCAGATTGGTATCGCCAAGGTCCCGGATCCCCGGCTCGACGCGCTCAGCGCGATGTACGAGCCTGAAAAGACCACCCCCGCCACGGTAAGGTATGTGGATGTGCCCGGCATTCCCGAGGAGCACCGCCAGGAGGCCGCTTTCAACCTTCCGGAGCTTCGCGCCGTCGACGCGCTGATGGTCGTGGTGAGAGCCTTCAAAAACGATGCGGTGGCCCATCCAAAGGGATCGATCGATCCGCAACGGGACCTCCTATACATAGAGGAGGAGTTCATCCTCCAAGACCAGCTGGTGGTGGAGAAGCGACTCGAGCGAATCCGCCGCGATCTCAGAACCCGGAAGGTGCCGGAACTCGAACGCGAGGCGGACATGCTCAGACGCTGTCAGGCAGTCCTCGAGGATCAACGGCCGCTCCGCACGGAAACCTTTAACGAACAGGAAGAGAAA
>JACXWA010000100.1 GCA_014764485.1 Candidatus Sulfomarinibacter kjeldsenii | reverse complement strand
TTCGAACTCCTCGAACGCTGCTATTCCACTGAATTCAAAACCGTCGCGAAACTGATCAAACGAATACCTGTACCGTAGTTTTGAGTTCTTAGTTTTGAGTTTTGAGTTGAGGATCACCCTCCCCCATGCAGCGGGGGACCGGGCGAGAACTCCCGCACGGCAGCGATTTGTGGTTTACGGCCGAAATGGAAGCGTGGGCGGAGGTCGGCCATCAGCCACTCGCTGGCGGGGGTGAGTCACGAGGCCCGAAGGGCGTCCGTAACTCAAAACTCATAACTCAACACTCAAAACTTGCAGAGCGTCAGTACCGGAGCATCGCCGCGATGCCACCCGGCTTCTCGAGCTTCTTTTTGGCATCGCCATCGACGACCTCGACCCGGCCGCCCATCTCGACCACCGATTGGCTGAGGCGATCGATGCACTGCGGGAGCGGGTGGACGTCCTCGCCACAGTAGACACAGGGGCCCTTGGCGTGGGGTGAATAGGCGTCGCAGCTGCCGCACTCGCCGGCCTTGTTGGTGTATCCCTTGCCGTAGATCAGGGTCCAGACGCGACCCTGGTTGACGGCGTCGAGAACCGCGGCGAAGCCCGCCACCGCCTTGCCACGATCATGAAGCTCGGCCAGGACACCCTGGACAATCTCTGTCTCCCGGTCACGTTCCATCCGCAGCTGGACCGCGAGGATTTTGTTGAGGATCTCCTTCTGAGAGCCACCAACTCGCACACTGACGGTGTCGACGAGCTTGCCGCGGAGGCGGGTCGGCAGCAGGCGGACAAGCTGGCCGCTGGCCTTGGGGGTGCCACCGACAATCAGCCTGTCGTATGGCTGGCGCAGGGAGAGGTCGTGGAGGGCGTCGATCACCCGCTTGGCGTGCGAGGCGATCTCCTCCTGGTGGCGCTGGTCATGGCGTTTCTGAGAACGCATCTGGTCAGCACCCAGGGAACGGGTGCGTTGACCGGTTTCGGAGAACAGATCTTCATGCTCGGTCAGCTCACCCATGACGACGGTGAAGAGGCGGGCGCGCTGATTGTCGGTCAGGACAACTCCGTAGCGCTCGTGCTCGTCCATCGCCTCGACCACCGGCCGGAGAAAGGCGCCCCTCCGCCAGTGGATGGAGATGGGAAAAGAGAGCTCGATCTGGACCAGCTCGCGGAGCTTGCTCTCCGGGTGGACGACAATGAGGGCGGTCTTGCCCTTCGGTTTGAGATTGCGAACCAGGGATAGCGCCTGCTTGCAGGCGGAGTCGAGGCGGTCGCTTCGCTTCTGCTGCGCCTTGAGGCCTTTGATGAGTGCCTCGCCCTGTACCACATAGCCCCGACGTCTGTTCGCTTGTTTGTTTTGATCAATGTCCAGGTACAAAGTCAGGGTATAGGTCTTCTGTTGGCTGAGGGTGTAGAGAGTACTCAAAACGCCTCGACCGAGCATGGTCACCTCCTATTGTTGGGTCTGCGATCTATCTTACTCCTTCTTTCCTCGGTCCGCCTCATTCGAGTCGAACCGAAGAAAGGAGAAGAAACCATGGGAAAGGTGTGTTTACACTGTCGAGAAGGGAGGGTGGATGAAAACGATCGACGTTCGTGATCTTGCGTGTCCGGGCCCGGTGCTCAAGCTGCGCGAGCTTCTGAACGAGGGAGAACGCGAGATCACCATGCACGTGGCCGACGAGCTTTGCCGCTCGAACGTCACCCGTTTCGCCGCTTCCCGCAACGCCGAAGCCGAGGTCGAAGACCCAGGCGACGGCAGTTTCGTCGTCAGAATTAACGCCAGCGGGGACTCCACCGGCACCCGATCCGGCGAAGAGGCGGTGATGGTGAGTGAAGTCTCACGGGCTACCGTCGGACCGCGCGTGGTCCAGATCACCGCCGGTACGATGGGTTCGGGCGACGACGAGCTCGGCGCCCTGCTGCTCCGCTCCTTCCTCAAGACCCAGGCCGAACTCGAGCAAAAGCCTGATGCGATCCTGTTCTACAACGACGGCGTCAAGCTGTGCTGCGAAGGCTCGTATCTGCTCGACGATCTGCGTGGGCTCGAGGCAGCAGGGGTCGAGATCATCGCTTGCGGCACCTGCCTCAACTTCTTCGAACTCTCTGAACAACTGCGCGTAGGCCGGGTCACCGACATGCTCGAGATCGCGGGCCGGCTCGCCGAAGCAGGGTCTATCGTCCGCCCATGATGATCTACCTTGATCACGCGGCCACCTCCTTTCCGAAGGCGCCCGATGTCGCCGAGGCCGTGGCCCTCTTCCTCAACCAGGCGGCAGGCAATCCGGGTCGAGGCGGCCACCGGCTGACGGTGGCGGCATCCCGGGTCGTCGAGGGGGCGCGTGAGGACGTGGCGAGTTTGCTCGGAGGCGATCCGGAACGGACTGTTTTCGGGCCGGGTGCCACCTTCTGGATCAATGCGGTCCTGGCGTCAAAGCTCAACGCCGGCGACCGAGTTGTCACCACGTCTCTCGAACACAACGCGGTCATGCGGCCGCTACGCTGGTACGAAAAGAAGCGGCGCATCAAATTGGTGACGATCAAAGGCAAATTACCGGATGGCGTGCCGTCGACAGACGAGATTGTCGCCAGCGTGACCCGCGCGCCAACTTCGCTGGTGATCATGACCCACGCCTCCAATGTCAACGGAGCGGTCATGCCGGTGGCCGAGGTGGCGCAGGCGGTGTCACCGGTGCCGGTGCTGGTGGATGCGGCCCAGACCGCCGGCTGTCTGCCGATCGACTTCGCGAAAACCGGCGCCGCTGCGCTCGTCGCTTCGGGACACAAAGGCCTCCTCGGTCCGACGGGGATTGGGGTTCTGCTTCTGGCACCGTGGTTCGACATCGAGGCCCTGGTACAGGGCGGCACCGGCTCACGTTCGGAGAGCCACGAGATGCCCGAGCACCTACCGGATCGGCTGGAGGCTGGAACGGTCAACACCGTCGGGGCCGCCGGTCTCGGCGCCTCCTGCGCGTGGATTCGTGAACGAGGGGTCGAGGCAATTCACAAGCATGGCCGGCAGCTTCTGCAGCGACTGGTCGATGGGTTCAGAGGGGTTCCGGGGGTGTATCTCCACGGCTGGAATCCTGACACGCCGCGTGTGAACATCCTCTCGTTCACGATGCGGGGCAAAGACAACGGAGAGCTCGCTGCATGGCTCGATCGCAAACACGGCATCATGGTGCGCGCCGGGCTCCACTGCGCTCCGTCCGCCCACCAACGCCTCGAGACCTTTCCCAACGGAACCGTCCGCGTGGGCATCGGACCCTTCAACACCGAGGCGGACATCGATGCGTTGATCGAAGCCGTATTCGACGCGTATGAGAATGGCATCGCATGACGAATTCGGAATTCGGAATTCGGAATTCGGAATGGAGCCCACGCGCTCAGCGCCCTGACTGTGGCCGGACGAGAAATCCGAAATCCGAAATCCGAAATCCGAAATGTTGGTGGGAGCAACGTTGAGTCAAAGAGATCTCCTCCTGGTCTTTGGCTCCGTGCAGCGTGTGATGCGCGCGGAGCGGGCTGCGCGCGACGCGAAGCTCGACGTCGACGCGGTGCCGGCACCGCGTTCGGTGAGCTCGCAGTGCGGCGTGGTGCTCGAGGCGTTGGCTGACGACGTCTCCGCCCTCGAGTCGCTTCTTGGAGACATGGGGCTCGAGCCGCAATCGGTGTGGCGGCGCCGTGGCGGCAGTTGGACGCCGAGCGCTCTCGATGCGGCAGTCTTAGACGACGTCATCAAGCTGACAGAGGGATCGGCCTACGGGGGCTGCGGCGCCAAGCTGGCCAAGAGTTTGTTGGAGAAGGTCCTCTGTGGTCTGCCGCGACTCGAGTCCGAGGATGTCCTGGTCGGCATCGAGTACGCGGACGACGCGGGGGTGATCCGGGTTTCCGAGGAGATCGCGATCATCCACACCACCGATTTCTTTCCGCCGATGGTCGACGACCCCTATGCCTTTGGCCGAATCGCCGCGGTCAACGCCCTGTCCGATGTGTGGGCGATGGGCGGCACACCGCTGGCCGGGATGAATCTGGTCAGCTACCCGCTTTCCCAGCTCGGTAGTGAGGCGCTGAAGGAGATTCTGCGCGGCGGTCTCTCAGCCCTCGCAGAGGCGGGTGCGGTGCTTGCCGGTGGCCACACGGTCGAGGGGCAGGAGCTGCTCTACGGTCTGGCCGTCACCGGCACCGTCCACCCCGACAAGATCTGGCGCAACGCGGGCACCAAGCCGGGAGACGCGCTGGTGCTCACGAAACCCCTCGGCACGGGGGTCATCACAACCGCTGCCAAGGCCGAGATGGCCGATCCCACCCATCTCTCGACCGCGCTGCGCTGGATGTCCACTCTCAACCGCGAGGCCGCCGAGGCTTTGCAGGAATTCCAGCCGCATGCGGTCACCGACGTCACCGGCTTCGGGCTTGCCGGTCATCTGGCGGAGATGGCCGAGGCGTCAGGCAACGCTGTCGAGATCGATCTCGGGGCGCTGCCCTTACTTCCGGGGGCTCTCGAAGCTGCGGCGACAGGCCTCGTTCCCGCCGGCGCAGGCAAAAACCGGACGAGTATCGAGGCGGTGCTGGAGGTCGAAGAGGGCGCCGACGAGCTGCGGGTCTATCTCTGCCTCGATCCCCAGACTTCGGGCGGGTTGCTGGCTTCCGTCTTGCCCGAGCACGCCGATGATCTGGTCCGCCGCCTCCCTGGTTCGGCCATCGTCGGCCGCGTCACCGAGGGGCCCAAGGGTACTGTCCACCTCGTGAAATAGGCATCACCACAGAGGCACAGAAACACAGAGAAGATCACAGAGGATTCTCTAATGTGGCGCTGGGTGATAGGTGGATCTCACTCTCCAGTATCTCGATGGGTTCCAGAGCGCCACACGAAATATTCTCTCTGTGCAGCTCTTTGTGCCCTCTGTGTCTCTGTGGTTCAGACTGACCTGAAGTGCTGGAGGAGGATGCCGGTGGCGACGGCGACGTTGAGGCTTTCGATGCCGCGGGACATTGAAATGGCGACAGTCCCATCGGCGAGCTCGGCCACCACGGGATCGAGTCCCGCACCCTCGGCGCCGACCAGGAGGAGACAGGGCTCCGAGGGTCGCCACCCATCGATCTTCTGGCCGCGGGAGTCGGTGGCCCAGACGGTGCCGCCGGCACTCTTGACCCGATCGATGGCTTCTGACGCGCGGACATTACGTTCGATGGGGATGCGAAAGACCGCCCCCGCGGCGCCTCGGACGGTGGCCGCTCCGTACGGATCGGCACAGCCCGGAGAGAGCAGCACGCCCGCAGCTCCGAGGCCGGCCGCCGAACGTACGATGGCACCAACGTTGCCGGGGGCCTGGATGCGGTCCAACCACAGGGCGACGCCGCCCTCCGCTGACCACGCAGGCCACTCGGGTTCCCCGGCAATCGCCAGAACGCCCTGCGAGGTTTTGGTCGGCGCGATGTCCGCCAGGACCGAGCTCTCGAGCTCGAATACGCTCTCTGCCGCCTCTCGCCATCCCATTGACTCGAACTCGCCGCTGATCTCGGGCACCAGGTAGAGCTCACGAATCGGAACGCCCCAGCGGACGAGGTCAGAAATCAACCGGCGCCCGTCGACGATGACCTCACCGTCACGACGGCTTTTGACCCGCTTGCGCAAGTCCTTCAGACGTCTGCCGCGTCGCCCGAGTCGTTCAATATCGTTTTGATCAGCCATGTGAATCCGCCTGTTTACAGTCTACCCATAAAGGGACCGGGGACATCAAGGATTCACAAAGAAATGACGTGACGCAAAAGAAGCGGAAGGAACCCCGGCGCGAAGGGTGACTCACTTTCTCCCCTCGGAAAGGCGCGGTGGGCATAGCCCAACGAGGCTTTCCGAGGGTGGGCGGGTGGGGGGAGGGGGCGGGATATGCAGCGAATGACTGCACAGTCAGCGACGTCCGCCCGCGCGGCAAAGCCGCGCACGGGCGCTAACGGAGAGGCCGAAGAACGCTTGCGTTCTGAGAGCTCGACGTGAGCGACCGTGGCTGCGATCAAAGATCGCAGTTGGCGGACATCCGGGCACGGACTCGGACGAGGACGAGGACTCGGGTTTAGTGGATATTTTCACAATCATTTGAGATAATCCGGGCCCCGTCGCAAAAAGCGATGGCAGAAGGGAAGTGGCAGTCATGAGCCTCTCCTTGATCGCCAAGTCAATTGGTGAATCCGCAACCCTCAGACTGAACGAAGTCGCTGCGATTCTGCGCGCCAAGGGCGACCCGGTGATCCACCTCGGAGGTGGTGAACCAAAGGGCAAGGCGCCGCTGGACGCGATCCTCGCGGCGACCTCGTTGGTCAACTCGGGCGAGGTCCGCTACACGCCGCCGGATGGAATTCCGGCACTCAAGCAGGCCATCATCCGCTATACCGAGGACTTCTACGGTTGGCGGCCGGCGCCCGAAAACGTGATGGCTTCGGGCGGCGCCAAGCAGGCCATCATGTCGGCCCTGCACGCTATCCTCGACCCGCAGGAAGAGGTCATCTTCCCGGCGCCATATTGGGTATCGTACCCGGAGATGGTCAAGCTGGTTGGCGCGGTGCCGGTCCCAGTCGAGCCCGAGGACGGCAGCTTTATCCCGCGCATCCAGGACATCGAGCAGGTCATCGGTTCCTACACCAAGGCGGTGATCCTCAACAGCCCCAACAACCCGTCTGGCGCGGTCTACCCGGCAGAGCTCATCAAGGACATCGTCGAGTTGTGCGAGAAACGCGGGCTGTGGCTGATCATGGACGACATCTACCACCGCCTGATCTATGACGGCCGCAAGTTGGTCAACCCCTACGATTTTGCGACCGATCGGACTGACAACTCCAAGCTCATCATCATCAACGGCGTCTCCAAACAGTACGCGATGACCGGTTTTCGCATCGGCTGGGCGGTCGCCAACACCAAGCTGATCGAGGTCATGACCAACATTCAGGGCCACGAAACCTCGGGCCCGTCAGCCGTGCTCCAGCACGCCGCCGCGGCCGCGATCAACGGCGTCCAGTCGTCGGTCGACAGCCTGTGCACGACCCTCGAGAACAACCGCAATGTACTGATCCAGGAGCTCAAGGCCTTCGACGGCGTTCGCCTCGAGGAGCCAGGCGGCACCTTCTACTCCTTCCCGGACTTCAGCCACTACGACAAGAACTCTGTCAGGCTTTCCGAGTTCCTGCTGGAGAAGGTGCAAGTGGTGACCGTCCCGGGTATCGAGTTCGGCAAGGAAGGCCATCTCAGGCTCAGCTTCTGCGGCTCGATCAAGGACATCACCCAAGGCATCGAACGCATCAAATGGGCCCTCGATCCCAACGCACCCAACGAACTCTACATCGGTGAACGCAAGCTGGTGAGGGATTGGTCATGAGCAAATACCTGAAATTCAAGACGCCCGCCACCGACCAGGCCAAAGACCTCAAGGCCCGCTTCGGCCTTTCGAATCAAGGGCTCGTTCACCTCGACAGGGTGTACTGGAATCTGCCCGAGCCGGCGCTGTACGAAGAGGCCAGCTTCCGCCAGGAGGGTTTCATGGCCCACGGCGGGCCGTTTGTCGTCAACACCGGTAAGTGGTCAGCACGTGCCGCTCAGGACAAGTACGTCGTGCAGGAGGCAACCACCGAAGACAAGGTCTGGTGGGGCGAGTACAACCGGCCCTACGCGCCAGAGAAATTCTCGGCCCTTTTTTCAAGGGTGCAGGCATTTCTGCAGGACGAGGAGGTCTTCGTCCAGGATTGCTACGTGGGCGCTCACCCCGACTATAGGATGCCGATCCGGGTCATCACCGAGTTCGCCTGGCACTCGCTCTTTGCACGCAACATGTTCATCTCGCCGAAGACGATCGAGGAGTATCAGAACCACGTTCCGGAATTTACAGTGATTGCTGCGCCCTCCTTCAAGGTCGATCCGAGGATCGACGGCACTCGGTCGGAGACAGCCATCATCCTTAATTTTGCCGAACGCATGGCCCTGATCTGCAACTCGAGCTACGGCGGCGAGATCAAAAAGAGCATGTTCACGGTGATGAACTATCTGCTGCCCCTCCAGGACGTGCTGGCCATGCACTGCTCGGCCAACGTCGGCGACGATGGCGATGCAGCGCTCTTCTTCGGTCTGTCCGGCACCGGCAAGACGACGCTCTCCGCCGATCCCAAGCGCCAACTCATCGGTGACGACGAGCACGGCTGGTCCGACGACGGCGTTTTCAACTTCGAGGGCGGCTGCTACGCCAAGGTCATCCGCCTGTCGGCTGACAACGAACCCGAGATTTACAACACAACCCGCCGTTTCGGCACCATCCTCGAGAACGTTGTCCAGGACCGGACCTCTCGCAGGCTCGATCTCGACGACGACCGTTTCACCGAAAATACCCGCGCCGCCTACCCCCTCGATTTCATCCCCAACGTGGTGTCGGAGGGCATGGTCAAGTCGCACCCGAAGAACGTCATCCTGCTCACTTGCGATGCGCAGGGTGTTCTGCCGCCGATCTCCAGGCTCGACCCCGAGCACGCGGTCTACCACTTCATTTCCGGCTACACCTCGAAGATCGCAGGCACCGAGATCGGTCTCGGCATCGAGCCCGAGATTGCCTTCTCGGCATGCTTCGGCGCGCCGTTCATGGTCCACCACCCATTCAGGTACGCGGACCTGTTACGGGCCAAGATGCAGAAGCACGGCGCCAACTGCTGGCTGGTCAACACCGGTTGGGTCGGCGGTGGCTGGGGCGTCGGCAAGCGGATCTCGATCCGCCACACCCGCAACCTGCTCAACGCCGCTCTCGAGGGCAAGCTCGATGATGTGAAGTACCGCAAGGACAAGCTCTTCGGATTCGAGGTTCCGCAGTCCTGTCCCGATGTGCCCGAGGAAGTCCTCGATCCTTCGACCTCCTGGGGCAACAAGGACGAGTACTGGAAGCGGTATGACGCGCTTGCCGCGCGCTACATCGAGAACTTCAAGCTCTATGCCGATGGTTGCACACCGGAAGTGCTCGCGGCCGGACCGAAGAGGCTGAAAGACACGAAGTAGATTTCGGATTTCGGATTTCGGATTTCGGATTTCGGATTTTC
>JACXWA010000121.1 GCA_014764485.1 Candidatus Sulfomarinibacter kjeldsenii | reverse complement strand
GTTTGAAAAGGACTCATTCGAACCGCGTTCCGTTTGAAACTCTCCCCCGCCCAGGTTCATGGGTCAGAGGTTTTCGCCTCCGAGATCGACGCTTCAATTTCTCGAATGACTTCGTGGAGCGCATCGATGACCTGACGTGGTTCTGGTTCGGTTTCGGTCCGAAAGGACAGTGACATGGAGAAAATCCGGTCGGGATTCCGAAACCTCACCATGAATGGCCTTTGTACCTGCGCTGACGCACGGGCCTCACTATCGCTGTTTGGGTTATCGAGTTGCGCGCGGCGTTGCCGGATGGCGGCTCGATCGAGGCGATTTTCGACGATCTCTCTGATGAGTTGCGCCATGGTGTCGAGGTCGGCGGCCTTGGCGATTTCAAGGAGAATGCCCTTGGCGGTGATGTCGGCATGCCGACATAGGTCGCGAATTGAATCGGGAATTTGAAGGAGACGAAGCGTTTCGGTGACCGTGACCCGAGAACGGCCGACCGCCTGTGCCACCTGTTCGTGGGTGTAATCATATTTGGCGATCAGAGTTTTGTAGCCGTCGGCTTCTTCGAATGAAGTGAGATCCTTACGTTGGAGGTTTTCAATGAGGGCAATTTCTAGGGCTTGCTGGTCGGTGACTCTCAGCTCGATGCAGGGAACTTCGGCAAGACCGACGGCCATTGCGGCATGGAATCGCCGTTCCCCGGAGACCAGCTCGTACCTGCCGTCCTCAAGAGGCCGGACAAGGAGCGGCTCGAGTACACCGTGGGTATTGATCGACGACTGGAGGTCTTCGAGGTCTCCGAGGCTGGAACGCGGTTGGTCCTGATTGGCGGTGATGGCTGTAATACGCACCATCCGGCCAATCCCCTCCCCCATTCTTTGCGCGAGCTCGTCAACAAAATGGCGATCGTGACGCATGCGTCGGTTGGGTGGAAGCCCCGCCTTTGATTTACCAGCTCCCATGCCTCACCAGCTTTCGTAAGGAGGAAGAAACGGTGTTTTGAGGCATTTGAGAGTTCATTGAACAGCCCGCTGGGAGCAGCCACGAATTGCTACAACTCTGCGACCGCAGAAAGAAGAAGCTGATTGAGTTTGGGAGCTATTTGGAGCCGACACGCTGCAAGACCTCCTCGCACAATTTGTAATACTCGTATGCCCCGCTCGAAGATGGAGCGTGAGCGAAGATGCTCGATCGGTGCGCCGGTGATTCCTCGAGACGAACACTCTTGGAAATGGAAGTGTCGAAGACGAGGTCCCCGAAAACATTGAGGATTTCCTGCCGCACCTGCTTGGCGAGGATCGTTCGGCGATCGAACAAAGTGATCAGGATCCCCAACATCCGGAGCTGTGTATTTGGACGCGCCTTGATTTTGTCGATGGTCTCCAGAAGATCGTCAGTTCCTTCGAGCGCAAAATACGAAGCTTGGATCGGTATCAGCACATGGGTGGCTGCGACCAACGCGTTGACCGTCAACAGCCCGAGCGTCGGAGGAGTATCGATGATCACCGCGTCGAACCGGCGTCTGACGGTGTTGATGGCGTCCTTGAGGCGGTACGGTGCATCGAGCTCGCCGATCAGCCGTACATCGAGCTTCGCCATCGCAATTCGAGAAGGTGCAATCCAGAGGTTGTCATAGGCACCCTGGATGATGACTTCTTTGAGTGGCGTGATAGCGGAAAGGACATCGTACATATTGCCGTTGATGGCATCAAGTTCAACGTTCGACATGGTCGAGTTGGCTTGTGGATCGAGGTCGATAAGGAGGGTTCGTAGGCCTTTTTGGGCGAGACCCGCAGCAAGGTTGATCGCGGTGGTGGTTTTCCCAACCCCGCCCTTCTGATTGGTGATAGCGATTTTCATGGCGTCTCCGGCCCTCGATCGCCTGACTTCATGTCATGGCGGAACGGTAACTATAGGGGGGTGAAGAAGGAGGTGTCAATCAATCCGATGAGACGACGGTCACATCTCGTACTCGCCCATGTCTTCGGGCCGCATCTTCTCGAGAATCGAGCGCAGGGTTTCTTCGGTCGAAGACTCGCCAATGACAGCACGTTCGAGGACCGACGGGTCGACCAGGATCTCGGCCTTGGCCCGCAACGCCAGGGCGATAGCGTCGGATGGTCGAGAATCTACTTGATGGGTGGCTGCCGAAGAGTCGCGAAGTTGAATCGAAGCAATGAAAACATTTTCGTCAAGCGTGTGGATAAAAATGTGATCGACCGAACAGCCGGCGGTAGCGAGGAGATCCTGGACGAGGTCATGGGTCATCGGCCGCGGTGTTTCGACTCCTTCGATCTCAAGGGCTATTGAGTTTGCCTCGCAGACGCCAATCCAAATGGGTAAGAAAGCGGTGCTCTCAGAGTTCTCGAGGATGACCACCGGACTGTTGGATGCTGGATCCATGACGAGACCGCGGACCGTCATGAGGACGGGTGGCGAAGTGTCAGTGTTCACGCTCATCCATCCAATGTGTCGATGTCCACGCCCAATGTCAAGCGGCACCAAAAACCGGGAGTCTGCCGTCGCCAGAAGTGCGTTCGCCAACCAGAGAGTGAGCACCCGCGCGAGTGATCCGGACATCGACGATATCGCCGACGCCTTCCCGCCCGCACTTGGCAAAGTTCACCACGCGGTTGTCTTCACCCCTACCCTGCCAGTGATTGGGGTCGCGCCGGCTGTCGCCGTCAATCAACACCGGAATATCGCGGCCCACCAGTTTCTGGTTGAGCTCTGACGAAATCTGTTCTGTGAGTGCGAAAAGTCTGTGCAGCCGTTCCATTTTTGTGGCCTCGTCGACCTGGTCAACATATCTCGCCGCTGGAGTGTGTGGCCGGGGTGAGAACGCGAATGCAAAGACCTGCCCGAAGCGAATTTCCTGTAAAAGATCCAGGGTGTGTTGGAAGTACTCTTCGGTCTCGCCAGGGAAGCCGACGATGACGTCGGTAGAGAGGTTGATGTCCGGAACCACATTTCGAAGGTTGACGATCAACTCGAGGTACTCTTCACGTGTATAGCGGCGGTGCATGCGGTCGAGTATCTCGTTCGCGCCGGACTGAAAAGGAAGATGAAGATAACGCGAGACCTTTGGATTGTCTGCGAGTACATCAATCAGTCGCGGATTGAAGTGACGGGGATGCGACGTAACATATCGCACCCGGGCCAAACCGGGGACCGAAGCTACCTCCGTCAGCAGATCCGCGAAATCGGAGCCGGTCTCCGGGCACTTGTAGGCATTGATCGTCTGGCCGAGAAGTTCGACTTCCTTGAGTCCCGTTGACGCGAGGTGGCGAACTTCTTCTACGACATCCGGAAGTGCGCGGCTCAGCTCTCGCCCCCTGGTGTACGGAACAATGCAGAAGGTGCAGAATTCGTTGCAGCCTTCCACCACCGTTACCATGCCGCGGGTTGAGCTCTTTCTGAAAATTGAGTGATAATTGTGATCTCTCTCAGCATCAAAACCAATGAGAACTTCTCGTTGACCCTTTTCAACCGCGCGGACCGCTTCACCTACGCTCGCAATCTTCCCCGGACCGAGAACAAAACCGACGCTTGGCGAACGCTTGAGAAGCTCAGTTCCCTCTTGTTGCGCCACACATCCACAGACGCCGATGATTGGTGGATTCAACATCTTTTCGAGTGCACCGATTCGGCTGACAATCTTGTGCACGGGTCGTTCCCGAACCGAGCAGGTGTTGAGAATCACCAGGTCGGCATCGGAAGCATCTGACGCTGCTACCAAACCGTAATCACGGAGTTGCCCCTCGATCAGCTCGCTGTCGTGCTGATTCATTTGGCAGCCCCAGGTTTCAATGAAATAGGATCTCATTCGCAGTTATCATCCAAGGGAGAGGATTTTAACCCTCTCTTCGATTCGCCGCAACCGAATTTTCGGCGATTAATTCTTAACCCGTTTTAATTTCAGTTATTTAGGCGGCTCTGTTGATCCTCTGTCATCGAGTCGTATCGCATCACCAGGACCGGTTTTGGGGTTTTGGGGCCTCGGGGTTGGTTCTTTAATGTCGCGCCACCAACCAGGTTCGGCACCGTCCCGCCTCGCCTCCTCCTTGATCGCGGCGAGCTTCGGCTCTTCCTGCTGGAGAAGGGTCGCAAGCTCTTCTCGCCGCTGCAACGATCGGTCGATCTTGGGCTTGATCACCCCGTCTCGGTACATCGGATCATCTCTCGCAAAGAATTCGTTCCACAGCGCCGGGATCTCGAGATCGAGATCCTTGATCTGGCTCTTGATGGAGGCGATGCGATCGAGCTGTTGCATATATTTCTGTTGCCAGTAGTGTTTCCGCTTGTTCTCTTCCGAAGTCTCCGAATCGATAACGCTGACGTTGGTACCGGCGTGAACCCCGCGAGTTCCTGGATTCTTGCCGGGATTGGCGGTCGTGAGGCCTCCCTTGGAGGCGTAGTCGGAAAGATTCTCGTTTGTGATCACGATCGATCCGCTCGAAGAACCGGCGAGGTCACCCTTGAGTTTTTTGTCTTTTGCCACCTCGTTCAGGCTCTGGCCTCCAGCCGCCCTGGGGGTCGGTGTAGGTGTCGGCTTGTCAGCCGCCATAGCAACCGTTCCAGACATCACTAAGACTCCAGTCAGGGTTTTCAGCCGCGCTGTTGCGAGCCGTTGGCAAGCCATGTTTCACCTCTCCCCTACCAATTATACGGCCGGGTAGTGGAATTCGTTCGTCCGAATATCTCAGCGGCGTTGTTTGCGGGAGTGGCGAGTTCAGCCCATCGAGGTCTGTGGGTGGTGGACCGCCGGCAGTCGATCGCAATTCCGATATATCCGGCTCAAGGAGCGCTGGTCCCCTCGCGTCCATACCGGTCTTCGAGCCGAACCACATCGTCAAGCTGAGTTGTCGACACCTCGAGCAACAAGCAATCGGTAACAGCTACCATACGGTGAAGCGTTCGTGGAGGTATATGAAACACCGTTTCCGGCCCGATCTGGTGATTCTCGAGCCGTTCAATATCGGGACCTGTGACCAGGTCGAGGGTACCTTCGAGGACTCGCAGGGTTTCTTCTTTGACCTCGTGGTACTGGAGGCTCAACGCCTCACCCTGACGAACGAAAAGAAGCTTGCCGACGTAATCGTTCGTTTCGGCGAATATCTCCTCGTAACCCCAGGGCTTCTCCACTTTGCGCGCTTTTCTGATTTCCATGAGTTCTTCTCCCCAAACCTCGTGCACTAAACCTGGATTTTAGTCTTTGCGAGCAGGAATGCGAGTCGTTCGAGGAGATACTCTTCGACATCCCGAGCGGTGACGAACTTGGCCGCTTGCCTCGCAATCTGTCCGGCCTCGCGAAACGACAGCTGTCGAATCAGTGCGCGCACCACCGGGACGGCCTGAGGGTTCATGCTGAAACTGCGGAGTCCGAGCCCAACCAGAACCGGCACCATGAGCGGGTCTGCTGCCATTTCGCCACACATCGAGACGTCCGTGTTCTCCGCCTCGCCGGCAGCGATGACTTCGGCGATCAACCGCAGCACCGCCGGGTTGGTAGGACGGTACAAATCAGCTACGAGGTTGTTGGATCGATCCACTGCCAACGTGTACTGGATGAGATCGTTCGTGCCGATGGAAATGAAATCGACTTCACGCGCCAATTCCCGGGCCATGATCGCTGAAGAAGGCACTTCCACCATTGCACCCAGGGGTATGCCGTCGGGGATCTCATGACCCACCGCCCGGAGTTCGGCAGAGATCTCCCGAACCAAGAGACGGGCCACCCGAACCTCTTCAATTCCGCTGATCAGGGGAAACATGATCTTGAGACGACCGACGGGGAATTCACCGGCGGTCAGTAACAATGCGCGCAGTTGAGCGCGGAAAAAGTCTGGCTTCGAAAAGCACAGGCGAATGCCACGCAACCCGAGGACCGGGTTCGCTTCGGAACCTTCGCCGATGATTTCACGAGCCAATTTGCGGCCCCCGAGGTCAAAGGTTCGAATAGTCACCGGGTGAGGTGCCATCTTCGACACCATCTCGCGATAGACCTCGATGTGGTCCTTCTCCGTCGGCAGCGCCGGACTCATCTTCATGTATAGGAACTCGGATCGGTACAGCCCGACACCAGCGACGTTCCAGTCCATCGCGTGGCCAAGTTCGTTCGATAAATCGATGTTGGCCAACAGCTGAATCGAGCGCCCGTCGCGAGTCACCGTCGGCACGTGGCGCATCTGCAACAAAGTAGCTTGCTGCTCGTGGTATTCACGTTGTCGCGATTTATATTCGCTGAGTTCGGCTGGGTTGGGGTCGAAGACAATCTTGCCCTCAAAGGCGTCCAGTGCGATGCGGCGGGATCGTTTTGCTTCTTCACACGAACCCCGGGCGCCAACGATCACTGGGATGCCGAGTGAGCGGGCAATGATCGTGGTGTGGGATGTCGGGCCACCCATTTCCAAAGCGAACCCCAGCATTTTGTCGAGCGGCAGCTGAACCGCAGCAGACGGCGGCAAATCGTCGGCAACCAGGATCACCGGCCGGTCGAGCTGTTCGAGCTGGCCTAGATGGAGGCCCTGAAGGGCGTGCAGAATCTGAGTAGCGACGTCGAGGACATCGAGCTTTCGATCTGCTAGGTACTCGTCTGGAAGGGCCTCGAATTTGGCAATCAACTTTTCGAGGACCTGGTCGATGGCCCAGCCCGCATTGACTTCCTGCTCGCGGATCACTTTTTCGACCGGGCCTGTGAAGGAGGGATCGGAAGCGATCAGCTGGTGGGCCTCAAAAATCGCAGCATACTCTTCCCCCATTTGTTGCGAAGCGCGGTCGCGGTTCTCCTGAATGTGATCGACTGTGGCAGCCACAGCGTGACGGAACCGCTCGATCTCGGCATCCACCTTCTCGGGAGGAATCGTTATTCGAAGGGTCGAAATCGGGCGTGTCTCGTGAACCACCGGTTCGCCGATGGCAATTCCCGGGCTCACCCCGAGACCGCTGAGGGCTCGGCTCACTGCTCTTCTCCGAACTTGTCGGCAAAGAGCTGCACGATCGCCCGAACCGCCTCCGCCTCGTCCGATCCTTCCGCACGGACATTGAGAGGGGTTCCTTTGGTGGCGGCGAGGGTGAGAATTCCGAGGATCGATTTGGCATTGACCTCCTCGTGCTCGGTACCCACATAGATCTCAGCCTCGTACGCACTCGCGGTGTGTACGAGTTTGGCTGCGGCGCGGGCATGCAGCCCGAGTTTGTTGGTTATCATCACCTGCTCTGTGGTCATTCAGTGTTCCTCGCTTCCGGAAGCAGAAGATCTCATCGAGGTCGGGAGATCAAGCTGGGTCGGTCCCTCTATTGTAGCTGTTGATATCCGGGCGTTACCCCGCGTTCGAAGCTCTGGCGTGCAGGAACTCGCTCGCTACCCGAATGCTCTTCTGGCCGGCAGCAGTGAGACCTGTCGCGAGCTCCTCGAGGGACATCGTGCGACCCTGGAGTGAACCGAGCTTGACAAGCATCGGCAGATTGACGCCGGTCACGATCTCGACCTTTTCGGGCTCGAGAAAAGGCAGCGCAAGGTTGGTAGCGGTGCCGCCAAACATGTCGGTCAAGATCAGAGTTCCCTCCCCCTGATCGAGTTCACGGAGTTGCTTCTTCAGAGAACGGGATGCCTCATCGGAGTCGATGTCCCACGGCAACGACATCGATGCAGCATGTCCACTCAGGCTCGGGTCGATAGTCTGTGCAGCCTGCAGCAACTCCGACGCCAGGTTCCCGTGGGTCAGAATGAGGACCGGGATCATGAGTACCTCCAGCGCTCTTTGTCACGATGGTGAACGACGACCTCATGACCGAGCTTTTTCAAAGCCTCTGCCACTCGGCTGGCTACGTAAACCGAGCGATGACGTCCACCCGTACATCCCAGTGCCACGCCGAGGTTGGTTTTCAACTCCGCGGCGTACCTTGGCAGGAGGTACGATATCAGGTCCATGATCCGATCGACCGCTTGATCCACCTCCGGGAACGCGCGAAGCCAGTCCGCAACAGGTTGATCATCTCCAGAAAAGGCGCGAAGCTCCGCCTCAAAGAACGGATTGGGGAGGAATCGAACATCGAAAACGAGGCTCGCGGTAGCCGGAACTCCCTGTTGGTATGAGAAGCTCTGGACCTCCAACGTCATCGTTGGCCCGTCTCCTTCCCCACCAGCCAGGGCCAGCACCTGCCGTCTCAGATCGTGCGGAGACAGCTCCGAGGTTTCGAAAATGATGTCCGCGAGGTTGCGGACCCCCTCGAGTCCATTGCGTTCTTCAGTGATCGCCTGCTCGAGGCTGAGGTCTCGGAGGGGATGTGGACGCCGCGCGACAGAAAACCTGCGCAGGAGCACCTGGGGCGATGCTTCGACAAATATCAGACGAAGGGTCTGGATCTTCTCCTTGAGTTCCCGAAAGAACTCCGGAAAGCGCTGGATCATCCCCTGGGTCCGGATATCGAGGACCACAACCAGACGGTCCATTTCTCCGTCAGTCCGTTCGAAAAGACGAGGCACCAGCTCCAGAGGGATATTGTCGACACAGACATAGCCGATATCCTCGAGGCTACGACTGAGCACCGACTTCCCAGCACCGGAGAGTCCGGTGATAACAAATGGTCCGCTAAACGGCTGTCTGTTGTCAGCTTCATTCATCGTCGGCCCCCTGCGCGATCAGGTTGACGCTCTCCAGGAATCCGCGCTCATCTTCAATACCTCGTTGCGCCAGGAGGCACTTGCGCACGGCGGTCTCGACCATGATTGCAAGGTCACGGCCAGGTGCAACCACCATGGTGTATTTCGGTATGTCGACACCCAGAATCTCTTCCGTCGAAGTCCATGCGCTGGGCCGTTCCATCATCTGCTCCCGCCACTTCTGCTCCATTTCTCGCGCTTCAGGAGTCAGCTTGGTGAGCTGGATGACCAGGGACACAGAGACCGAAGGCGAAGTCGCCGTCATTCCAAAGTGCTTACGGACATCGATGATGCCGACGCCACGAAGTTCGAGGTAGTTTTCGAGCAACTCATGAGGGGTTCCGAGCAGGCCTCGATGGTGGATTCGGCGGACCACAACGGTGTCGTCGGCAACCAACCGATGACCTCGGTAGACCAATTCAAGCGCGCACTCGCTTTTGCCGATTCCCGGATCTCCGACTATCAAAGTTCCAAGCGAGAAGACATCGATCAATACGCCGTGCAACTGGATACGCGGTGCGAGGACATCCTCGAGGAAATCCGAGATTGTTTCGATGGCGTCTGAGGTTTGAACCGGTGTCACCATCAACGGAACACCCGCCGCGTCCGCCGCGGCCAGCACCGCCTCTGGAGGCCGTGTGCCCTTGGTCGACACGACACAGGGGATATCGAGTTCCATTAATTGCTGAAGACGTTTCTCTGCTTCGTCGGCCGGGAACGTGCGAAGAAAGTCGTACTCTGACTCGCCGAGTATTTGCACGCGCCCCGGTTTCACCGATGGCAGATATCCAGCGAGCGCAAGGCTAGGTTTCTGGATCCTCGGGTTCGAAATTCGGAGTTTTTCGAGACCTTCGACGCCGGCAACGACCTCGAACTTGAGCGGCGCAAGCTGACGTTCGACCAACAGCCGTTCCACAAGGATCGGCTCTGGGGCGGTCACAGACCCTCCTCCTCGGCGACGCGACATATGGCCCTGACGACCTCGGATTCGTCAGCCGCGGTCAACAGCTCGGAACGGAGTTCGCGCCGCTTCAGAACCCTCGCAATCTGTGACAGCACCTGAAGGTGGGCAGCCGGCTGATCGGGTGGAGACAAAACGACGAACACGAAGCGGACCGGATCGTGGCCCGTACCGCCGAACTCGATTCCGTCCCGAAACCTCGCGAGCGCTATCGCGATTTGAGCGAGCCCCTGAGTCTTGCAATGAGGGATTGCGAAACCCTCCCCCACTGACGTCGATCCAAGCTCTTCGCGTTCGACAAGAGCCTCGACCACACGCTCCGGCTCGAGCTCGAGGCCAGGTGAGAATACATCCGCCACTGCGGCCAACGCAGACTTCACCTCGGACCCCTCCAGATCGAGATAAATATTTTCGGGATTGATGAGCTTGTGGATTTTCATCAGAACTCGGGCGTGATCAACCCCAGGTTTTTGTCCTGCCGTCGATACAGAACGTTGATTCGATCGTTCGACGAGTTTCTGAAGACCAAAAAACCCTGGCTTGAATCGTCGAGTTGAAGGACGGCCTCTTCGATCGACATCGGTTTGATCGGGATGCTGCTGCGTTCGACAATGCGCGGCTCGCCGGAAGCGATCGAGTCACGCTCGAGCACGTCGACTGCCCAACCCTGATCTGTCTTGGCCTCGGAACCTGCTCGTTTTTTGTGGTCTTTCAAACGCGTTTTGGCCCGTCGCGCCTGGATCTCAAGCTTATCTACCGCCTCCTGAATCGCGGCCATCACGTCCTTATTTTGCGCCGTCGATTGGACCACGAAATCCTTGCCTCTCACTGAGATATCAACCACATGAAGGTGCCGTTCCAATTCCACCTCGACCCGTACATCGAGAATGTCGTTGAAGAACTTCTTGACCTTCGCCAGCTTTTTCTCCGCAACCTGTCGCGCCTGGTCGGTGAGGGTGACCTTGCGGGCGATGTACTCGACTTTCATTGTGCTCTCCCTAAAAAACCTTTTTTCGCTTATCGGATGAGGGAATCATCATCTCTTCCCGATACTTCGCAACAGTTCGCCGTGCAAGTCGGATTCCCTCTTTTTGAAGCAATCTCATGATTTTCGAGTCTGACAGGGGCCGAGCCGGGTCTTCGGCCTCGACAACCTTCCGTATCCGCTCTTTGACCACCATCGATGAAACGTTCTCGCCACGCGCGGAGTCCACACCTGAGTGAAAGAAATATTTCATTGGAAACAGACCGCGTGGGGTGTACATGAACTTGTTGCTGACAACCCTTGAGATAGTCGATTCGTGCATGCCGATGTCCTCTGCCACTTGCCTCAAGACCATCGGGCGCAGGTGCTCGATTCCGTGATCAAGGAAGTCCTTCTGAAAAGAAACGATGCTCTGCGCAACCTTGTATATGGTGCGTTGGCGCTGATCGATGCTCTTCATGAGCCACATCGCTGAACGCATCTTGTCGCGGAGAAACTCATTGGCCTTAGGATCGAGGTCTTTTCCCTCGAGCATGCGCTGATAGCGCGAGTTGATTCGTAACCTCGGTAGGCCATCATCGTTGAGGGTGATTGTGTATTCCTCTTCCAGTTTGCGAACGTAGACATCCGGTTCTATGTATTGGTTGTTGTCCTGTCGGAAGATCCGTCCAGGCTTCAACTCGAGTCCCTGGATCACGTCGAGAACCGGCTTGATCTCGGCCAGTTCCACGTATCCAAGGGTGTTGGCAAGCGCTTCCCATTTCTGATGTAAGAGTTCGTCCCAGTGCTCGGTGATCACCAGATGGGCTTGGTGGAGAAGCGCCTCATCACCATTCTCGACCGAATCCATCATCAGGTGCTCGAGCTGTGCGACCAAGCTCTCCTGAAGGCTCGCCGCGGCGATCCCGGGCGGATCGAGAGACCGCACGACTGCCAGCGCTTCAACCACGCGGGCGCCATCACATCCGGTCCCGCGAATGATCTCCTCGTCATTTGCTCGGAGGAAGCCATCTTCGTCGAGGTTGCCGATGATGAACTCGCAGACATCGATAATTCCAGGGTCGACATCGAGAAGATGGAGCTGCCATTGGAGATGCTCGGAAAGGCCGCCGGAGGCGGACACCACATTTTCGAGCCGGTTGTCCTGCTCGAGCGAGGGCGCCGCCATCGATGGGCCCTCCACCCGGCCGTTGCCCAAATAGTCGGCAAAAAAGGCCTCAACGTCGATGTCCTCGTACGTCTCTTCGGCCGATGGAAGCGGATCGTCCTCAGGGGCGGCCTCGACTGGCGCCTGCTCCGCGCCTCCCTCTGCCGTGGGATCGTTCTCCACCTCGGTCTCGGGTGTAACTTCCTCGGGCGACTCCTCGACGTCGAGCAATGGGTTTTCCAGGATCTCCTGGGCCAGGGTCTCCTCGAGTTCGAGACGCGAAAGCTGAAGCAGCTTGATCGCCTGCTGCAGCGATGGCGTCATCACCAATCGCTGAGCGAGCTTCAGTCTGAGTTTTTGTTCAAGAGCCATATGTCGCTTGGATCCTCAAGTTGCTCCCCGAATATCTTTGGTTCGGAACCGGCTCATCGATGGCACAGCGGCCGCTCAGCAAACTCAGAGCGTGAAGTCCTCGCCGAGGTAAATCCGCCGCACGTCCCGGTTTTCCGATAGATCGACAGGGTCACCTGTAGCAAAAATCTTGCCGTCTTTGATTATATAGGCGCGATCGGTGATCTTCAACGTTTCTCGAACGTTATGGTCTGTGATTAAAACACCTATTCCCAGTGATTTAAGACGACGTATGATTCGCTGCAGGTCGAGAACCGCCAACGGGTCGATGCCTGCGAAGGGTTCGTCCAGCAAAATAAAGGTTGGTTCGGTTGCGAGAGCGCGGGCCACCTCGAGCCGGCGCCTCTCACCGCCCGACAGAGTCTCAGCGCGCTGTGTCCGTAGATCGCCCAAACCGAAGTCCTCCAACAGGCGATCGATTCTTTCGTGCGCCTCCCGCGTTTCGACACCCAGCGCTTCCAAAATCAGCCAGATATTGTCTTCTACCGAGAGGTGCTTGAATGAGCTGGGTTCCTGGGCGAGGTAGGCGACACCCATTCGGGCGCGCCGATACATCGGTTCGGAAGTGATGTCGCGGTCGCCGAGAATGACCCGTCCTTCGTTTGGTTGAACGAGTCCGACCATCATGTAGAACGTGGTGGTCTTTCCCGCCCCGTTCGGACCCAGGAGACCGACGATCTCCCCCGGTGCGATCCCAAGTGTAATTCCATCCACGACCCAGCGGCGTCTGTAGGCCTTGCGCAGGCCCTGTGCTACGAGATCGAGGGCTTTGGGGCTCAGGGGGTCTCCTCGGGGTAGTAAATTGTCTCGGTGCCTCCGGCGACCGCGACGGTACCATCGGCCTGATTCCAGGTCAACGAAGACCCCGAGACCACGTTGCCCGCATCATCGGAGAGACGCACCGGGTTGCCGGTGATGGTCACGGCCTGCGTTGCGACCTCGCGTCGGGCCCGCTGACCGGTCATTCGGCGCCCGGTCTCCAACTCGACCAGCTCTACCGCCCCGATGGCTTCCACCGCCGTAACCTCATTGTTTTCGTCGAAGAAAACCGTCAATTCCGCCGCAGCCAGCGTGTGCTTGGGATCGCTGTAGCGAACGTTCCCGCGGTAGATTGCCTCGCCAGTCGCCTGACTGAAGTCCAGGGATCTCGCGACAACCACCACATCTTCCTCCGGGCTACCCTCGAGTTCGAGATGTGAGGCGGGGAGAGTTGTTCTGACGTGCCCGGCGGCGCGAACAGTGGTCAGCTCGTGCTGGTACACAACATCGTCGGCAAGAAGGAGACGATGCCCTTGCCAGAACCTCGTGTTCTCGCGGAGATGATAGACAGCGCCTTCGCCACTGACCTCTAAGACTTCAGCGGCAAAGTGGGCTGGATCATCCGACGAATCATTTCCGACGTTTTTCATGATCGACACGTCCGAGATGGAGCCTTGAACGTTGCCGCGGGCTTCCGCCCGTCCATCTTGATTGAATATCTGCGCCCTGTCACAGCTCACGCGGCCCCGTTCGTTCAGCAGCAGGACCCTCTCCGGCCCTGTAGGATCTCCGTGTAGCATCGTCAATCCGGCCTGTGGCGAGAGGCGTGCACGATAGCCTCGGCCCTCGAGGTCACCAGCACGAAGTACAACGTCCTGAAAAAGTTCTACGTCGGTTGCCTGACCATCTGAGAACCAAACACGGGCCTCCTCGGCCTCACCCCACCTCGGAGGCCCCTCGGCCGGAATCTCGTGAATGCATACGCCCTTCTCGGCGCGAAGGTTGAGAATACCGTTATCGCTGATTACGGCACGCAGGATCCAGGTCCGAAGGGTTCGCTCGAAATAGCCTTCGCCACCTCTAAACCGGATCGTGACCCATGGCCCGGAAGTGGTGGCGTCGATTTGCCATCGGCCCCTGGCATCGCGCTCCGCAATGGCTCTTTCCATTTGGGCTTCGACCCAACCCCCCTCCGACAATCCTCCAACCCGTGCCTCAACGCCGCCAGCAAGGTCGATTCTGATGGGCGGGCCATCGTTCTCTTCAAGGACGACCGTCATTTTCGGAGCTTTGACTTCAGCGTCTCTCAGCTGAACTCGACCGCCATCCCGAAACAAGATCGTCTGCTTCGATCTCTGATAAACGGCAGATGGAGCCGACAGGGTGGTGCCATCATCGGCAGTCAAAACCACGCCTTCGGACAGAATCACTTCATCGCGTTCGAGGTCGTACGCCGCGTTCCGAGCTCGCCCGAAGCTGGCGCCGGAGAAAAAATAGACATCCGAGTTGGCGGTAAAACGTCGAGAGCTGGCCTCGAATCTCCCGGCGTCGGTCGTCAATACAGCGCCATTCGGCATTTCGATCCGAACGCCACCTTCAAGCCGCGCATCCCGAGTCTGGATGTTGAAGCTCGCGCCATCCGCGATCAAAACCGGCCCAGGTCCCCCATCTCGATAAAACTGCAGCCTTACTCCTTCGATCTCGTGCCAACCTGAAGAAAGCCCAAGTGTGCGCTTGGACATCAACTCGAATATCAGTTTCCCCGCAACTCTTTCGACGTATTCAAAACCGGTGTAGACGCCGATCGCGCGGTCGCCGCCGCCGCTTTCGACGTCTCCACGACTGACCTCCGTTACCGGGGTCCGGAATTTCCGAAAACGTTGACTGACCGTTACCGCCAAAGCGACAAGTATCAGCAACATTGCAGCGGTTGTGAGGCGCCGAATCCAGTTTCTCGACGACTCACTCATCTCGGCGCCCCTTCAATCAAATGGGCCATGACGCCACAATACGGCATGAGCGGGCGAATCTCACCATCTTTCGTCGCCGGGCCGAAGAACTTCCGGGATTGCCTGTCAGCGCCGGGAGACCGGGTGTGCCGCGGGCCAGATGGGCGCGAATGGACATGGGAATGGTCGGTCAGCGGTCGGTGAAGACGCCCATCGACCGGAACTTTTTGTAACGCCGCGTGACCAGCGAGTCTGCCTTGAGCTTGCGCAAGGGCTTGAGATTACGGCGGATTGCAGCCGATATTGACTCCGCCATCGTGCCCGGGTCCATGTGGGCGCCTCCGGAAGGCTCGGGGATGATCTCGTCAATAATGTTGAATTTTCTGAGGTCTTTGGCGGTCAACCGAAGCGCACGCGCCGCATCCTCCGCCCGAGCCTGGTCCTTCCATAAAATGGCAGCACATCCCTCGGGCGAGATGACTGAATAGATCGCATGCTCCAACATCAACACCCGGTCGCCGATCCCCAGGGCGAGGGCCCCGCCGGAACCCCCTTCACCGGTCACAATGACGATGATTGGTACCGGGAAGGCGGCCATCTCGACGAGATTGTTGGCGATCGCCTCCGCCTGTCCCCGCTGTTCAGCGTCGATCCCCGGGTACGCCCCTGGAGTATCAACAAAGCAGATGATCGGGCGGCGGAACTGAGCGCCGATCTTCATGATCCGAAGCGCCTTGCGGTACCCCTCAGGACGCGGCATACCGAAATTCCGGCGAAGCTTTTCTGCGGTGTCCCGGCCCTTCTGGTGACCAACCACGATGACCGGATCGCCGTCGAAACGAGCAAGTCCAGCGACCACGGCGGGGTCATCAGCAAATGCGCGGTCGCCGTGCAGCTCGGTGAAATCGGTGAAAATGCTGTGGATGTAAGCCAGGGTGTATGGCCGTTCCGGATGGCGCGCAAGAAGGCATTGCTGCCAAGGCGACAAATTGGAGAAGACCATGTCGATCCTCGCCGCAAGCTCGCGCCTTGCCTGAATCAGGTCTTCGTCGGTAGTCGAACTCGAGGTGCCTGCAGTCTCGAGCTCGATGATGCGAGATCGCATTTCTTCGATAGGTTCAAGAAATGGTGGAGTCGGAATCGCCATCCACGGACTCTAACAGAAGGCGGTGAAGTCAGTCAAAAACTGACTCGATCCGTTCGACGAGTGATGGGAGGTAGTCGGAAGGGGCGATGAAGCCGAGGAGGGTTAGCAAGGTCGCTGCGATGTTGGCGAGTCCCGGTTCCTCTACCGAGGTGTTGATTTTGAAACCGTCCGCGTCGCCTCCGACAAGACACCATGGCACCGGAGACAGGGTGTGGCTGGTCTTGACGACCGGGTTGCCATCGACGTCGAGCTTGGTCATGCCGGTTCCTTGATCGACCTCCCTCATCATGTCGAGATTTCCGTGGTCGGCCGTGATGACCATGGTTGCTCCCGCCTCCTGGACCCCGGCCTCGATACGCCCGATGCATTCGTCAACTACCTCTATCGCTTGCACCGCGGCTTCGATTGAACCTGTATGACCAACCATGTCACCATTCGCAAAGTTGACCCGGATGAATCTATGCGCCTTTGTCTCGAGATCTTTGATCACCTCTTCACACACCTCGCGCGCCTTCATTTCCGGTTTCTTGTCGAAAGCGACATTTTCAGAAGGCACCTCGATACAATCCTCGAGGGTGGCGTAGAACGGCACAGAGTTATTGCCATTCCAGAAATATGTCACATGTCCGAATTTCTGAGTCTCGGCTACCGCGAGCTGGTTGATGCCGTTGTGGACCAGATACTCCGAGAGCGTGCGAGAGATAGCCGGAGGACGCACCAGGAAGAGGGGCGGGATGTTCAGATCCCCGTCGTACTCCATCATTCCGGCGTACAGAACCTCCGGGTTGGGCGTCCGTTCAAAGACATCGAAATCAGATTCAGAAAATGCGCGCGAAATCTCGATGGCGCGGTCACCGCGAAAGTTGAAGAACACCACCGAGTCGCCGTCGTTGACAGGACCGACCGGCAACCCGTCGCTGCCAGTAATTACAAACGGCGGCAGGTCCTGATCGATCACGCCGGGGTTTTCACTCCGCAACACCTCGACCGCCTCGCCGGCGCTCGTAAAGCCCCTGCCCTCGCCCGCGACATGCGTGTTCCATCCTCGCCGCACCATTTCCCAGTCGGCCTGGTAGCGATCCATCGTTATCTGCATTCGTCCGCCGCCCGAGGCCAACCGCGCATCGACGCCGGCATCGCTGACCTCATCCAGGATCCGTTCCAGTTTTTGGAGATAGAAATCGTATGAGACCGGGTTGACATCCCGACCGTCGGCCAATGCGTGCACCCTGACTCTCCGCACTCCCTCGATGGCGAGATGCCGAATCAGGGCCTCGAGGTGGTCGATGTGGCTGTGTACATTCCCGTCTGACAGCAAGCCGATCAGGTGAAAGGTGCTGTCATTGGTCTTTACGTTTTCGACCAGCCGGTGCCAGGTCTGCCCTCTGAAGACAGCACCGCTTGAAATCGCCTGGTTCACCAGTTTGGCGCCCTGCTCGAAGACCCTGCCGGCACCGATCGCGTTGTGGCCTACCTCGGAATTTCCCATATCCTTCTCGCTCGGCAGACCGACCGCCGAACCGTGGGCCTTGAGTTCGAGAAAGACAGGCGCCTCGGCAATGAGACGATCGAGGTTCGGGGTGTTGGCCAGATCAAAGGCGTTCCAGTCGTAGCCGTCGGCACATCCTCGGTACAGGCCTACGCCATCGAGGATTACCAGAAGAAGTTGCCCCGGAACACCGCCGTACTGCGAGGAATACTCAAGGTTGAATTCGGCCTGCATATCTCACCAGCATTCTCGGTGTCCTAAGGAATCAGACTTGGAACTCTCAGGAGGGATTGACCGACTGGAAGCTCGGGAGGCGCATGAGGACCACGCTAATGTTGTCATTACCGCCACGCTCATTGGCTTCGGAGATCAGGCGACCGCACGTTTCGTCCAAGGATCCACCAGTTTCCAGTACCGCAGCGATCTCGGCATCGGTCAACATCGAGTTCAATCCGTCGGAACACAGCATGTAGATATCGCCTTCATCGATTTTGTCCTCGAGGACATCGACCTTCGGTTCGCTGTTGCCTCCAAGGGCCTGGGTGACGACGTTCTTCAGAGGATGAGTACGTGCTGCCTCCTCGGTCAGGAACCCGGCCTCGACCTGCTCGTGCACCCACGAATGGTCATTGGTGAGCAGCATAAGCCCCCCACGCCGATAGCGGTATGCCCGACTGTCACCAACGTGGCAGATCACGATCTTGCCTTCGCCACGGAGATAGACTGCCACCACCACGGTCGTACCCATTCCCTTGAGCTCTGCGTTGTTGTTCATCGCCGTGGTTACCTGATGGTGGCCGGCTACGATCGCATCAACGATGAGATTGGCTGTTGCACTGCGATCTGCGTCCCAGTGTTCGGGCCATGTTTCATCCGCGTCGTTCGTGCCTTCCGTGAATGCTCGCAGAATCTCATCAGTCGCCACCCTCGAAGCGACCTCACCCGCCGCATGTCCACCCATGCCATCGGCGACGAGATACATGCCGGCATCGGAGTCGACGACAAAAACGTCCTCATTGAGGCGACGCTTCATTCCGACATCGGTGGCTCCCGATGCTTCCAGTTCGAACCGATTTTTCGTGTTCAGATTCACTATGGTTCAGCTCTTTCCGCGGAGGCGCCCTAAAAGGCTTCCTCCCTTGCCGTTTTCCTCGCCTTCAAGCTCGTTGATGACTTCGGTCGCCTTGACGTTGGTTGGGTCCAATCTGAGCGCCTGTTGGGCGTGGCGCAGGGCGCGCGTCTTCATCCCCGCAGCCATTGAAAGCGCTGCGGCCTCAGCCTTCATCGTAGCATTGTCTGATTCGAGGCTGACCGCCTTTTCGACGTGTCTCAGAGCGTCACGTTCCCTGCCCGAAATTCGCGCTATGACCTGGGCGTAAAAATAATGTGCCCGTGCATTGTCGTCGTCGTGGTCAACCGCTGTTTTGAGGCATTCAATCGCCTCTGCCATTTTACCCTCCCGCATCAGCTGGGACCCCTTGGCAGCCAGCCGGCGCGAAATCTCCTTGGCATCCATCGATTTGACGTCGGTTCCCTGTGAAATTTCCTTGTCGTATTTCTCTCGACTCTCGGGATGGCTGAGGATGTTGAATGCCTCGGTGATGCCCTGGAACCGCTCCTCAGCATCCGCCCTCTGACCGTCGGAATAACGATCAGGGTGATATTTGAGGGCCAGCCTGCGAAACGCACCACGAATATCCTGGTCGGGCGCATCCCGCTCGACACCTAATGTGTCATAAAAAGTGACTTGCTTCCGCATCCTCGATTACTCCATTGGCACCAAGACGAAACTACCACGTTCATAATACCTTCGCAATGACTGAGGATGAGTCTGGTTATGGCCGCGCAGCGCCCGTCTACCTCCTTGTGTCGAGGAGTTTCTCAGCGATTTTCCGGGTGACTGGAGGGAGGTTTCGATCGCGGGAAACCCGCATCTTGTCGCGGAGGTTGAGGCGGGGAAGAATTGACTTGGCGGTGTAGACCGGGGTTTTCGGGTTCATCGCAAGAGCCGACATTATAGGATACTGTCGCAACCATCGGGTGTTGGCGGCGATCAGCTTGATCACCTCCTGGGCGATGCTCCTGGAGGCGGCAAACTGTTCAATTTCGCCGTCACTCAGTTTTGGACAGGCCAGCACCGATCTTTGAATCAGCCGATTTCTGCTGTTGATCAGAAGCGACCTTTCTTCCCGAGTTCCCCTGAGGGCGCAAATAATGCGTTCATGGACACTCATTGTCAGGAGTTTGGAATGAACCGACTTTCCTGCTTTTCTGATTGCGTCCTCGAGTTCTTCGTCCTCGGTGAGCGGATACGGCATCGAGGTCTCTTTGGGGATGTGGGCGCCAATAGCGTGCAACGCCTCGATCGCATCTTCAACGCTCGGTCCCGCTCTGGCCGCGGCTTCTTCCTCGGCTAAGACCTTTTCGATAAACTCTTCCTCGAACTCACGGATTCTGCGTAACACCACCTGATTGACCTGTGGGTTGGCGCGTAGGTCGTCGAGGATCTCGAGACAACCGAGGAGCCGCACCTGGTTGGTGATGATGATGTCCTGCACCATGGGAGAAGCGTTCTTCGCGATGACGCGCAGAGTTTCGTCGGACACATTAGAATGGCCCGCCACCAGCGCCCAAACGGCCTCTTCGTCGCGTACCCTTATAAGTTGATCCAGCACTATCGACTCCGGAGGATGGTCCCGAAGCCAGTCTAGAATCGTACTCAGCTCTTCACCCCGCACCGATTCTGCAGCCACGCTGGCCAGCTCTTCGTTGGGGTCCGAACTGAGAACACACTGAAGGCTCAACAGCTCCTCGCGTGAAATTGGGAGTAGACCCTGAGCTGCGAAGAGACGGACCTGACGCGGCACCTGACCTTTGACGATGCCGGCAATCAGGTCGGCGCCGGAAAGAGGTTTCCGATCATTCATTTCTCGCCCTCGGCCCGAGAACGACCAGACCTTCACCGCTGACTTCAGTGTGTACGACCTGCCCCGGCCGACCAAGGCCCCTGTACTCGACCCCGGCGATTTCTATCACAACGGCGTCAGCATCGCCGACCGTGAGCTTGACCGGACCCATGAGGTCGATACGTTCCTCTGTTCCTCCGGCCAGCAGTTTACCGCCGGCGACGCCGTTACGATCACGGAAGTGAATCCAGCACTCCATCTCCGGATGGACCCTCACCAGGATGGATACGTAGTCGCCCTCGTCTACTATCTCCGTTGCTGTAGGGAGCATCGATGGTGATGCCGGAACAGGATTGGTTGCCGTTCGTGGCATTGGAGTGGATCGATTTTCAGCGGCGAGATGTACGTCAGGCGCCGAACCTCTCAGAATCACCACGGCCGCAACAATCAGGATTGCCGCAGCAATCGTCACCGGCAGCCAAAACCGCCAACGAATCGCTTGAATGAATGGGGCTTCATCGATCTCAATCTGCAGGTGATTTCCCGAGGCGAGCAGAAACCTCTCCCAAGCTGCCTCGAAGCCGTCAGCGAGTTCCTCCGGATCGGCCCCGACAACCACCGCGTATTGGGTGACAAAATTTCGGCAGAAGACCTTCTGCGGGAGAAACCGGAAGTCACCCGATTCGAGGGATCTGAGTATCTGCCTCGAGATCTTGGTTTCTTCCGCGATGTCTTCCAAACTCAACCCGGTGCTTTCGCGCAGCCTCTGCAGCTCCTCACCGAAAGCTTTCGGGTGGTTGGGCACACCCTCCATCGCTGTCATCACCGCTGAAGTCTATCACCCTTCGCTGTCCTGTGGCTTCTCTTTGGAGCAGTGACTGCGCTGCCTCGCGCACATTGTCCGGCAGATTTGGATACTCCAAGATCCGTCGAATCTCCGCCACCGAAAGCTGAACGAGCACACTCAAGGCCAGCGGTAGCGGCGTGTGTGGACAAACGACGAGAGTTCGCCGGACACGGATGTATGATCCCCATTTGACATGGTTCGCCAGCGCTGAGAAGAACTCCCGTGTTGGCTCGGAGGTGTTGAGAATGACGAGAATGTCGTTCTCCACCAGACGGGCATTGTTGAGAAGGGCGCAGAGCACCTGTCCGTCAGCCGTACTGATCAGAGGTCGGAAGAGGGCTCTGTGGGCCCGCCGCGCGAGGGCAATTTTCTCGCCAAGGGCCATCGATGAGAGTGATGCGAGCAGTTTGCGTTCGGCCTGCCGGCGCACTACCGGTGGTGTCCGCGGCGATTGGGCCAGAGACAGGAGCGAGGTCCAAGGAAGTGTTGCCAGGAGATCCAGAGCGCGCCCAAAAGTAAATCCCGGGAATCCCGCGAGCCTTTCACGAACTTCGTGCGTGCCCATGAGCCGTGGTTCGGAGGCAATTCGCTCCGCAATCTGAGCCGTGCAGAACGGCGACCGTAAGACCTGCAAGACCTCGAGTTCGTCAACCTGCCGTCCGCGGACGAACTCCATGAGACCAACAGAATCGAGCTCAGGAATGGACTTCTTGTCCATTCCCTATCGTACAGCCCGTCGGCGTCGAGGCAATTGACTGCAACAAAGGTTTGACATTCAAGCGAATGCCTATGTAGGTTCTGGATCCTCCGGATCCAGAATCTCCCGTAGGCGTTGCCGTAACTTCACAACCTCGAGCGAGGCGATGGCGGCTTCGCCTGGTGAGAGATTTCGAACGGCATGCTTGCGGAACGCCATCCTCGTCAGAAGCCGTGCAATTACGGTGCGTTCCCTCCTCGATGGCCACCAGTTGGCCCGGACCCGTCGCCGGTAGAATGGAATCACATCAAGAACCCAGGACGGGATCAATCCAAGCTCCACCTCGTCGCCAAGTTGCCTTTTGAGGATACGGTGCTCAGAGTGGAGGACCAGAGCCAGCGTTATGACGTAACCCAGGTAGAGAACCGGAAGGGCCGCCAACCAGAGACGTGGGGCACCACCCTCCCCCACCGGGCCGAACCACATCAACGAAAGATTCCACGATCCGTGAAGGACAACTGCGGCCAGCAATCCGGTCGCCGCCCACAGGGTTTTTGCAGGCAATTTCCCGCTCATTGCCGCGTGTCCCAGGAACCCTCCGAATGTGGCGCTGCTGACCGCATGGACTCCAGCTGACAGAAGGGTTCTGCCACCAACCAGGACCAGGATTCCTGCTGCGCTGCGAAGGTGCACGCCAGCAGAAATGCCGTAAATAACGTTCTCCGAAACGGCAAAACCGAGACCAACTGCGGTGCCATAGACCACACCGTCGGTAGGATTGTCGAATTTGCTCGAAAAAACCACAACCAAAACCACGGCCACGGCCTTGGAAACCTCCTCGACCATCGGCGTCACGAGGCCGAGGCTGATCAAGCCACTTGCAGTTATTGCATCAAAGCCCCCCAGCAATCGGTCGATCACACCGAAAATGACCACCGAAATCAGTGGTGCCGCTGACGCCCCCCAAAGGAAGACCATCACGACAAGGTGCAAGGGCTCGCGATCATAGCGATCGACCCACCACACCATCGCGACCACGACCAGCAGTATTGTGGCTGACACAGCGAGGGCTGCAAGCAGAACCAAAGCGGCTGCAAGGTTCACGGAAGGACCAACGGCAGATTGCCGACAGGATTTTCCTCGAAGTAATTCCTTGAGGTCTCGACGTCGAGTCGGATCTGGGCCATCAACTGGGTCGTGGAATCAAATGTGCGTTCTTCGCGCAGTCTTTGAAGGAAGAAAAGGCGTACCCGTTCGCGATAGACGTCAGCAGTGAAATCCAGGAGGTGACTCTCGACGGTTGTCAGAGAGTTCTGGTAAATCGTGGGTCGCACACCGACGTTGGTTACGGCTGGAAATGTCCGTTCGAAGGACGGAATATGAACAGCCGTAACATAGACACCACGGTCGGGCTGGAGCTCATTCTCAACCTCGATGTTGAGAGTTGGAAATCCGAGCGTCCGCCCGAGCCGCTTGCCCTCCAATACTCGCCCATCTATGTAAACCGCCCGGGCGAGAAGACCTCCCGCCTCCTCAACCCTGCCATCACCTATGGCCTGTCGAACCCTTGTCGATGACACCACTCCGCCTCGGTGTTCGACGATTGGAGAGGAGGCGGCTTGGAAGCCGAGTTCATCTCCCATTCTCGTCAGCAACTCGACGTCGCCGCCGCGATCGGCACCAAACCTGAAGTTCTTGCCGATGTACACCTCTTGGACCGTGAGGCGTCGCACGAGCACGTCACGGACAAAATCTTCCGCCATCATCCTCGCTACCCTATGGGTGAAGGGAACCAAAAGGCAGGTTTCGATTCCGGTACGAGCGATCAGGGCGAGGCGTTGTTCGAGTGTCGTCACAAGGCGTGGCGCATCCGCCGGACGGAGAAGCTTGATTGGATGGGGGTCAAAAGTCATCGCCAAAGCGCCCACACCAAGGGTTTGGGCGCGCTCGACCACGTGCGACAGAACGGCCTGATGACCGCGATGTACTCCATCGAAATTACCGATACTGAGGACGGAACCACGAGGCGGTTCGTCGTTGCCAAGGGGATCACGAAGGACTTCCATCCGAGCGCCTCAGCCCACGACCGGCAGGCGCAAAGCAGTCGTTTCACCGGGCGCCACAACTCGAACCAGACGGCCTACGATGTCGTACTCATGGGCGTCCGTGATTTCTACTTCGACCAAAGATCCCGGCGATGCGGTGCCGTCGTTGATCAACAGGCGACCGTCAATTTCTGGTGCTTGTCGCTGCAGCCTCGCCTCGAGAAGCAACTCCATTTCGGGCAGGGGCCCGGCCACCAACGCCGGCAAGGTGCTACCGATGAGCGCCTGGTTGTGGCTGAGAGAGATTTCCTGCTGCGCCTGCATGAGGAGTTGGTGTCTTTGAGACTTTTCCTCACCTGTGACGGAATCGCCAAGGCTGGCACCTGGATTCTCCTCCTGCCAGGAATAGGAAAAGGCGCCGAGGTGATCGAACCTCACCTCCCGCACA
The DNA here is from genome assembly GCA_014764485.1 of Candidatus Sulfomarinibacter kjeldsenii. GTDB lineage: Bacteria > Acidobacteriota > Thermoanaerobaculia > Thermoanaerobaculales > Sulfomarinibacteraceae > Sulfomarinibacter > Sulfomarinibacter kjeldsenii. The sequence goes on along the minus strand of JACXWA010000121.1, from coordinate 25,851 downwards.
AAATCCAAAAGCTCGGTAAACTCCTCCTCACCCTCCCCCGGAAAACCGACAATGAAGGTCGTGCGAAGGGTCAGGTCTGGCACAACTGCTCTGGCGCGCTCGATCATCGCCCGATAGGAGCGCGCATCACCGCCTCGTTTCATCGCTTTGAGAACCGACCTGCTGGCGTGTTGCAATGGGATATCGAGATAGGATAGGAACCGATTCTCGGCAGCCATGAGATCGAACAACCCCTCGTCGAGGGTCGCCGGGTAGGCGTAAAGGAACCGGATCCACGGTACGGTTGTCGACGCCAGAAGGTCTTCTACCAAAGAACGAAGGCCGTTCTCCAGACCGAGATCTTCGCCGTAGCGGGTGGTGTCCTGAGCGATGAGCACCAGCTCTTTGACGCCGCGTTCCTCGAGTGAACGCGCTTCGCTCACCAGATCATCGATTGTTCGTGATCGAAATGCTCCGCGCATCTCCGGGATATGACAGAAGGAACACGGGTTGTTGCACCCCTCGGCAACCTTGAGGTAAGCGAAGCTGCCTGTTGAGAGAATCCGCGGGTTGTGGTGGTCGTAGACCTTGAGGGCGCCGCGTTGATCGGGTATGTGGTCCGAGAGCTCGCCGCGCACCGCCTCGGTAATCTGTTCGAGTTCGTCCAATCCCACGAACGCGTCGATCTCAGGAATCTCTCGCCGAAGTTCCTCGGCATATGCCTGGGCCATACATCCGGTGACCACAAGTCTGCGAACTTCACCTTTCTGCTTTGCCTCGACAACCTCGAGGATGGAGTCGATAGATTCGCGTTTGGCATCGTCGATGAAACCGCACGTGTTGACAAGCACGACGTCGGCTTGGGCGGCATCTGCCGTCAGCTCGACCCCAGCACGTTCGAGATGCCCGAGCATGGTTTCGCCATCGACCAGGTTTTTGGCGCAGCCGAGACTGATCATCCCAACCCTTACGGGTGGTTGATCCAGTCGCTTCAGCTTCTCTTTCCGCGCTTCCGCCATCGAGCCTCCAGGTTCGGGATTCTACCCCGGTTTTTCTTCACCACTGGTCGTTATCGCTATCAGATCGTTATCGTTATCGATGGCCACAGCAGAACACCTTCCAATCGATACCGATGAGATAACGAATGCGATAGCGGTGGGACGCGTGCCCCTACTCAGGACCGGCTAACCAAAATACTCCGCGACCGCTTCCGCTGCTTGCCGCGAAGCTCCGGGGCTTCCGAGCAGCCCGCGTGCTTCCGCCAAACCGGCCTTTTGACTTTCCACACCGCTAATGAAGATCTCTGAAGTAACTGCCGCCAGGCGATCCGCACACCAGGCGTTTTGGAGAAGTTCCGGAACTACGGTTCTGCCCACAATCAGATTGACGAGTGCGACGTTCGGCACTCTTACCAATAGCTTCGCCAGCGCATAGGAGACCGGTTGGAGCCGATATCCAACGACCATCGGCACGCCGAGGAGGGCGCACTCCAGGGTGGCAGTCCCGGAGGCCGTCCAGGCCAGCTCGCAGCCTGACAGCTCGCGCCTTCGCATCTCGCCGCGGACCCGGCGAAGTCGAGGATCGACGGCGCAGTCGGCGAGAACGGCATCAATCTCCACTTGCATCCCCGGAGCCTCGACCAGCACCGCTGCCTTGACCTGCGACGGCGGCATCATTTGAAGAGTCTGCAGCATCACGGGCAGGAGCTGGCGGACCTCCATCGCCCGCGAACCCGGCAGCATGGCTAACCATCCCGGTTCCGGGTTCGCAGTCCGACCGAGGAGGCCGACGCGATCGATTTCGTCCACCAAAGGATGCCCGACGTAACGAGCGTGCACGTTGTGAGCCTCATAAAACGGCACCTCGAACGGAAGGATGCAGAGGACTTCTCGTGCAACCTTTCGCACTGTCCGAACCCGACCCCGCCGCCACGCCCAGAGCTGTGGCGAGACATAAAGAACGACTGGTATGTCGAGCCTCCGGAGACGCGCTGCAAGGCGAAGGTTGAAGTCTGGAGAATCCACCAATACCGCCACTGCAGGTCGGCGACGCTCGGCCTCGACCACCAGTCGACGCATGACCTGCCGTATACGAGGGAGTTCGCGCAACACCTCTACCAGGCCCATGTGGGCAAGCTCGTCGGTCGATGCCACGAGGTCGAGCCCTGCAGCCGCCAGCCGTTCCCCTCCGACTCCGAAGGCGCGGATCTCCGGACTGTTCTGTTGGAGTTCGGCGAGCATGTTGCCTGCATGGATGTCTCCCGAGACCTCCCCAGCGACCACCATCAGGTCTCTCATACTCATCCACTACCACCCGTCGGTCTCGGAGCGGTTACGAAGTAGAGGACTATCGCCGCCATTCCCGCACCCACCGAGTTGGCGAGGATGTCCCGAATCTCCACGGTGCGCGCCGGTTGCAAGAACTGCAGGGCCTCGACTAGACCACCGTATATTACGGCTCCGACAAAGGCCAAGACCGCGGCGTTGCCTCTTCCGATCGAAGGTAGGAGCAGGGCAAACATGAGGGCGGTGTGAGCCGCATAGGCAATCCCGTGGGCAACATAATCGGGGATATCAACGGCAACAGCAGGAACGTCAGGAACGATCCCAAGAAACAATAATGAGGCTGCGTACACCAAATTTGCGACGATCACGAATCTTCGAACCCGCCCAGCCCGCATATCTCACCGGGTTTCGTCGCGAGGACGGCGAGGCGAGAGAACACCGCTGGGTGCGGTGTTCCGGCGGCCGCAGCAGGAAGTTAGTGAGAAACGCGGGCTAACCATCAGGGGAACGGGAACATCAGCCATCCCAAGGCGGCGGCCCCGACCACCATAATCAGGAAGGTCTTCAAAAACAGGTTTCGTCGCCCGACGGAAGTAGATCTCCAGAGAAAGGCGAAAAACACGGAAACCAGCAGAGCGTGCCAGATCATGAGGAGAAGGTGATCCATCTCAGTCCTTCTCTCCGCGAGCGATGTCCGAAACGTCGAGCACCGCGAGTAGATTCATGAGACCTGCCGTATAGAGGAAGGTGTTGCCATACGCAAAACCGGCCGCCGACGGGCTTCCGCCGCCCTGGAGACCGAATGGAAAACCACCTACAAGGCCGCCGAGACCGTTCAGCCACACCAGCCTTCCGACAGCCAGAATTCCGTTCCCGAGACACGCGAATGCTGCGAGCCAGGAGAACGGGCTCGCGGGCTTTGGGGTCCCAACCTCGCCATGGAGAAAGACTCCAGTGACGAACGCACAGAAAACGACGGCTGCGAAGACTCCGGCTCGCCTCTTCTTGCCGAGCCTCCAGTGTCCAAACCCAGGGAGGAACCATGATCCAAGTAATAGCGAAATCGACGCCCGGTTCTTTCCCTCGACCTTTTGATCCTTCACCGCATCAGCGGGTCTCTTCTTCTGTGATTTCGATTCTTTTGCGGTCATACGCGCTGTTCCCCTGCATCTTTCAATGCTGCCGACATCCGCTCAAAGGTGCGACCGATATCTTCAGGAATGACTCGAGTCCCACCGACGACAGTCATCATATTGTTGTCTCCACGCCAGCGGGGCACTACATGCAGGTGAATGTGCTCCTCAATTCCCGCGCCGGCGGCTTCGCCGATGTTGAAACCGACGTTGAAACCGTGTGGGTGGTATTCCTCGCGCATCGCTACCATCAGGTCCTGCGCCGTCCGCATCATCTCAGTCAGGGTGACTTCGTCGATATCAGACAGGTCACTGCAATGTTGGATCGGAGCTACCATGGCGTGACCCGTTGTATAGGGATAGAGATTGAGAAGCGAGAACGAGCGTCGATCCCGCCGGAGAGTCAGCGTTGAGGGATCGTCCGCAGATGCGAACGCATCGCAGAAGATGCACTCATTACGATCACGTTTGTCGGCTGTCGACACGTATTCGAGCCGCCACGGTGCGAAGAGAGTCTCTACCACCGCCGTTCACTGCTGCAGCAATTCTTCCCTGAGATGCTTGCCGGGCTTGAAGTAGGGGATCTTTTTTGGCGGCACATGTACCTGTTCACCGGTTTTTGGGTTCCGACCGGTTCGCTCGCCCCGCTGCCGGATCCGGAAGGATCCAAATCCTCGAAGCTCGACTTTCTCGTTGCGACGAAGGGCCGTGATAATACTCTCCAATATCACTTGAACGACCTCGTCCGCCTGTTTCCGGGGAACGTCCGCGGCGTCAGCCACCGTCTCCACAAGATCAGCTTTGGTCATCGTCATTTTGCGGTGCTCCTTGCTCCTCCACAGTCCGCAAGACTGCCCTCAGTCTTTTTTCTCTTCGATATCGCCCTCAGGCTCGGCTGTAGCTTCAACCTCTTCCTCGGGCTCCCCCAGATCGGCGTCACTGTCCTCAGCGACTGCTTCGACTTCGATTGAAGCCTCTTCCTCGGAGGCCTTGTCCTCATCCTCTGCCACCGGTTCCGCCGCGGCCTCTACTTCCTCTTCAACCGTCGCATCCTCGGCCGCTGCTTCTTCTTCTGTCGCGGCCTCTACCGGCTCTTCGGTCGCTGCGTCTTCGGCTGGTGCTTCTTCTTCCGCCGCGGTCTCTACCGGCTCTTCAACCGTCTCGTCTTCCGCCGCGGCTTCCAGCGCCTCGGTGTCGGCTTCTTCCTGGGTCGCGTCGCCGGCCGCCTCCTCAACGTCGGTGGCCTCCTCTTCTTCGACCACACCACCGGCGCGCAGGGCGGCGGCCATCGCGGTATCGGTTGCCGCACTCTCGACGGCCTCGACCGTCGCCTCGTCTTCCGCACCTTCCTGTTCGATTGAGTGCATGGAAAGGCCGATGCGGCTTTCGTGCCAGTCGACCCTGAGGATTCGACAGCGGACTGCCTGCCCTGCGGTGAACATTTCCGCCAGCGAGAGTCCCTCGTCACGGTCAATTTCGGAGATGTGGCAAAGCCCTTCAACTCCAGGCGCGAGCTCGACGAAGACACCGAAATCCGTAACGTTCGTGACCTTGCCCGTCGATACATCGCCGACTCCGTGAGAGTTGGCGTACTCCTCCCACTCATTGGGGAGTAGCTCCTTCATGGAAAGGGAAATTCGTTGGTTGTACGAGTCGACGGAGGTGATGACCGCCTCCACATCGTCGCCTTTCTGAACCACCTCACTTGGATGGTTTATGCGGCGGGTCCAAGACATGTCCGAAATGTGAACCAGACCGTCGACACCCGGCACGATTTCGACGAAGGCTCCAAAATCTGTGAGGTTTCGAACCGTTCCCTTGATGGTCGCTCCGACGCTGTAGGTCTCCGCCACCTGCTCCCACGGATTGGGCTCGGTGGCACGCAACGACAGCGACAAACGCCTCTTATCAGGATCTACTTCGGAGACGACGACTCCGACCTCTTCATCGATTTCCAGGATCGACCGCGGGTTTTTGACTTTCTTTGTCCAGGACATTTCGCTGACGTGAATCAGGCCTTCGACACCTTCTTCGAGGACGACGAATGCGCCGTAGTCGACGATGCTGACGACCTTACCGTCAACGCGTTTACCCACCGGGTATTTTTCGGGCACCAGAATCCATGGGTCCTCGAATCGCTGCTTATAACCAAGAGAAACTCGTTCCCGTTCACGGTCAAAGCGGAGCACGACCACATCGACCTCGTCACCGACCTTGAAGTACTCGGATGGATGGCCCACACGGCCCCAGGAGATGTCGGTAATGTGGAGCAAACCATCGAGACCGCCGAGGTCAACGAAAACCCCGTAATCGGTGAGATTCTTGACCACACCGTTGACCAATCCACCCTCCTCGAGGGTTTCCATGGTCTTCTCCTTGATCTCGCCCTGCGCTTCTTCGAGGATTGCCTTCCGCGACAACACCACGTTGGACCGGCGGCGGTCGAAGGAGATGATGCGCGCTTCGACCTCCTGCTCGAGGTAATCCTCGAGACGGCGGTTGGGCAGCAAATCGACCAGTGATCCTGGCAGGAAGGCGCGGACTCCGATGTCCACCGACAATCCTCCCTTGACGCGGTCGAGCACCTGACCTTTGACCGGCGTTCCGGCCTTGTATGCGTCTTCGATCGCGCGCCAGGTTTTGAGCTTGGCGGCGCGATCGCGAGACAGTCGTACGCGGCCCTCCGATTCGTCGAGGCGTTCAACATATACCTCGACCTCATCGTTTACCTTGACCTCGACCTCGTTGGTCTCCGGGTCGGTAAACTCAGCTACCGGAACACTGCCTTCGCACTTGTATCCGATGTCTACGAGCACCTCGTCGCTGTCCACGGCGACGACCGTCCCATGAACGACCTCACCTTCCTTGAGGGACTGTAGGGAGGACTCCATGAGCTGCTCCATGGAAAGCTCGTCCATCCCGTTCCCCTGTTCCTGTTCACCGTTGATATCCGCGTCCATACTCAAGACCGTTTCCTCCTTGCTAGATCCATCCCATATGAACCTAGCCTCCGTAATTTGATGACCTTACGGGTTCTGTCCCGTTGAGTCAAGCAGGTAAAATCAGCGGATTCGGGCGACCTCCTCCAACAACCGCTCCACCACTTGGTCAAGGGTCAGCCCGGTGGTGTCAACGACCACCGATCCGCGCGCCACCTGGAGTGGCGACTCAGCACGTGAGGTGTCCTGAAGGTCACGTTGCTGTTGCTGTTCCCGAACCTCCTCGAGGCTCGTGTCCACATCACGTTCGCGGAGGTCCCCGAGACGGCGGCGCGCCCGCTCATCAACACTCGCGGTGAGAAAGACCTTGAGACCGGCGTCCGGAAAAACCACCGTACCGATGTCACGCCCTTCCATGACTCCGCCGTCGCGCATTCCCAACTCACGCTGAAGCGGAACGAGAGCCTCCCGCACGTCGGCAAGAGCAGACACGGCCGAGGCCATCAAGGAGCACTCAGGGCTCCGGATCTCCTCTCCCACATCGTGCCCATCGACGATGATCTTCGTTCCCCCATCCGCAGCCTCGACCTCGATTCGGTGTCGCTCCATCAACTCGAGGACCCTCGTTGCCGCTCCCTCGTCAAACGGTGGCTCGAGCCCATCCTGCATCGCCAGCAGCCCAACCGCACGGTACATAGCGCCGGTATCCAGATACGGGATACCAAGGCGGCTTGCAAGCTGCGAAGCGACTGTTGATTTGCCGGCGCCGGCGGGTCCGTCGATTGCGATGATGAGTCTGGAGTTTTTAGATTCGGGGGGAGTGTTTGCCAAAATCGGGGTCCTTTAACACGAACTGCGAGGCGACATTGTACAGCGTGCACTATCCTCTAGCAGTGGATAACGCCAATCGTCAACTTCTGGAAGCCGAGCGACGTGTCCTGAACGTCACCCCGGCCGGCGGCTTGCGAATCGGAGTCGGCTACCCGAATACGTACTCGGTCGGGATGTCCTCACTGGCGTTTCAGTGGGCGGTGGAGCTTGCATCGTCCTGTGATGATGTAGGCGTCGAACGCTTTTTCGCCGATCCGGCGATCGCTATTGGCCGTACCCTCGAAACCGGGAGCGCCCTTGGCGATCTCGATGTGCTCGCCTGGAGCTGTTCCTTCGAGCTCGATGCAGTCAACGTGCTAACCACCCTCGACGCCGCCGGCATACCGCGGCTCCGCGGTCAACGCAACCATCGCCATCCTCTCCTGATTCTGGGAGGCGCGGTGGCGTCGATCAATCCTCTGCCGCTCGCACCCGTTATCGACGTTTTCGTCCTCGGGTCTGCTGAGCTTCTGTGGGCCCCACTCCTCACCCTGGTCCGAGAAAACCCAGACCGCGGACGATTGTTGCTCGAGCTCGCGAATCGTGACGGTTACTTCGTGCCGGCCCACCATCTCGGGGCGGACCACCGGCCCAACGGGAAACGACGCCGGATCGAAAAACGGGAGGCTCACATGGCCGACCCGGCAATGCTCCCGGCATCCCACGTCATCACGCCGCACACTGAGTACCGCAGCCGCGGGCTGGTAGAGATGTCCCGCGGTTGTCCCGAAAAATGTAAATATTGTTGGGTCAGCTACAACTACGGTCGTCTCCGCTGCTACCCCTCCGAAGCAATTCTCGAGAAGGTGGAACGGATCGCACAAATTACAGATCGGGTAGGATTCGTCGCCACTGCAGTCGGTGACCACCCGGAGCTTGCCGAGATTCTCGAGGAGTGTCGCCATCGTGATCTGGAGGTCGCTCTCTCTTCACTCCGGATACCGGCGATGCGCGAAGAGATCTTGCGGCCTCTTGCCGAGTCGGGCGCCCGCTCGGTGACGATCGCCCCCGAGACTGGCACCGACCAGCTCCGACGCCGACTCAATAAGCCGATCACCAACGCCGCCATCCTCGAAGCGGCCGACACGGCCCTCCGGTGCGGGATCGATAGCCTCAAGATGTACTTCATCATTGGCCTTCCGGGCGAAACGGATGAAGATGTGACCGGCATCGTTGATCTCCTTCGCCAGGTCCAGGAAATGATGGTTGGCCGCGGCCGCGAACGAGGTCGGGTCGGGACCCTCCACGCCGGGTTTAACGTCCTCGTGCCGAAGCCATACACGCCCTACGCCCGCCAGTCCATGTTGACGCGAAAAGAGGCACGACGGCGTCTCCAAATTGTCCTGGACGGTCTCGCAGGTGTCGGTAATCTCCGCATCGACCGGCCGGCATACCGGGAATCCATATGGCAGGCCTATCTCAGCCGTGGCGATTGTTCAGCCTACGCTGCCCTAGACATGGCCGCCTCGGGGTGTTCGCTCGGTGAGCTGCTCACGTCGCACCGGAGGGAGATTGAAGCTTCGGCCCTGAACACGGTGGATGGCAACCCGGTATGGCAGTTTGTGACATCTGCGCCGGTGAAGAAAACGGAACCGAAGGCGCCCCCGGAAATGCAGGCGAAGCATGTCAAGGGTTAGGAGTCAGGCTTCGAAATCCATTTCGGGGATGGGCGTTCCTCACTCATTACTCTAGACACCTTTACTCGCCTACCGTCCGACGGGTCTGGAATGGTCGCCGTGTTTTTTCGCGACTCGAAGCAACGATCACTGGCACATTGAGCTTCGAGCGAATCGGATCATCGGTCCTGATCTCGATCCAGCCTTCGATCGTACTGCTGATCGCCTCAGGCCCAAGACCCTCCGCCAACTCTACCCGAATCGTCTGACGTTTTGCCGCTTCCGCCGACACCACGGCGGCAGAGAAAATCTCGGGATGCGAGACATCGAAACCGGTGATCGTGAAAAAACCTTTACCATTTCGGTTCAGGGTGACAAAGCCAGAATACCCATCCCCGCTGCGGCTCGGAGTGGGCCACAAGCGCAGGCCTTCTGGTCGATGTTCGATGAGTGCCCTGACCCGCATGGCGAACGGAACCTCGAACGACTTGGCGATGGGATCGTTGGTTGAAAGCCGAAGCTTTCCGGTTCTCGATCCGATCGGCGAGTCCGCCGGCAGCACCAACTCGAGCCACACATCCCCCGGACCCGCCTCGTATTCGTTGGTTCTCTCTTTTTTGACCACCGGTTCAGTGGCTACCCTCAGCGTTTGATCGCCCGTTTCTGCACTGAGAATTTCGAGGGCTTCACCATCGGCCCGTCGGAGGAGCACGCGCTTACGGGTTTCCTGTCCCTCTATTGTGGAGATGACAAGTCGGTTGTCGGGTTTGAATACGATCGGCGCTCGAACTTCGACGCTGAAACGTAGATTGAGGGTGGGGAGACCCTTGGCGTCAGTTCGGACCGCGATCGACTTCGTGATCCTTCGGTCCTGAAGGGGCGCGGTCCGCATGTTCGCGATAAGCTTTCCCGACCCACCTGCCGGGATGACCGAGTCGTACTCGGCCAGAGTGCAGCCTCAAGAGGGCTTTGCGCGGATGATGTGGACGTCGTCCGGACCATCGTTGTGGAACACAAATGTTGCGGTTGCGATAGTTCCCGCGACGATGGTTCCGAGGTCCAGTTCCGCCTCTTCAATCCGAAACGAGGGCTCGGTATCCTCGACTGCAGCGACTTGAGTGACGACGAACCCTGCATATAGAAGCGCTGCCGCCAGGGCGACAGCGCGGGAGTGACGCGTCATGCTGGCCTCCTCGGGGCCTCTCAGTGACCGCTCGCCACTGGCTCTCGGTCGCCGATCGACTGCCCGATTGTATCAGCCGGCGATCTGGTATTCGCCGAGAATGTGGCCCTGGGTGCCGACCACCAGACACTCTACCGGCAGATCGCGCTTCGCCCTCCGAAGAGCCTCCTCGACCAACCGCACCAGGCCGCCACAGCACGGCACCTCCATGACCATCACCTTGAGGCTCCTGATCTCCGCTTCGTCGATCATACTCACCAGCTTCTGGAGATAAACCTCCTGGTTGCTGTCCAGCTTGGGACACGCAATAGCGAGGGATGAGCCGGCGAGAAACCGCTGATGAAAATCTCCGACCGCGAATGCGACACAGTCGGCCGCCAGAAGAACATCCTGGTTCTGAAAGAACGGTGCCGTCGGCGGTACCAGGTGGAGTTGGACTGGCCAGTGACGGAGTTGAGATGAAGGTCCTTGGCCTGCTGCAGATGGGTCAGGAGCTCTTGTCTGGTGCATCTGCGCTCTCGAACCCGGGCAACCCCCTCCCCCCATCATCGGCTGTGAACCCACCACAGACAGCTGCGGCGGGGCAGGGGCGGGCCCACTTTCCCCCCTCAGTTGCACGAGGCGATCTTCCACCGCCTGTTCGTCAAATTCCTCGGCCTCCCTGTGAATCACCTTCAGGGCACCCTGTGGACAGTGACCTAGACAGGCTCCGAGTCCGTCACAGTAGACATCGCTGATCAGGCGGGCCTTGCCATCGATGATTGCGATCGCACCCTCGGCACACGCTGTGACACAATCCCCGCATCCATCACAGAGCTTTTCGTCGATTTCGATGACTTCACGTACGGCCATGAATCACTCCATGTCCCGCAGCATCGTGAGAACCATCCGGCTCGGCTCGGCGGCGTGGAGAGCGTGCGGAACATTGGCCGGCATGCGGACAATCTGGCCGCCGCCAACTCGCACCTCGGCATCGCCGATGGTCAACTCCAGGCACCCGTCGACCACCTGGACCAACGCATCGAATGGTGCGGTGTGTTCCGACAGGCCCTGCCCTTGATCAAATGCAAACAGAGTCACGTTGCCACCACCGGATTTCGCTAACACCCGACTGACAATTGCCCCTGGAGCTACGTCCACCAGTTCAGTCAGGACGCTCGCCCGATCCGAGGCCAGCGGTTCAACTTTTCTCTCAGGTCCAGAGGTCATCTTTGCTCCAATCACGGGACCAACCCGATGGATTCAATGTGGCAGCGGAGATCGAATCTGTCCTTGATCGAAGTCAAGGTGTGCGTGGATAGACCGCGCCGGCTGCCATCACACCAACCTGTGCACCAGGGTGCCGTTCTCTCCACTCGTTGAGGAGCACCGCCGGGTCGTCAACTGGTTCGAAACCCAAGCGTGTCGCAACCTCAGGAGAGATGTTCGAATGCAGATGGATGCGATGGCGTGACGTCTTCTCGACGATTCGGAGTGTTGTGTGTCCGTATTGCACCCAGCCCGTCGAGAGTCTCGCCAAAATTGATTCGGGGTTGGGATCGTCGACGAACGGCGCCATCTCATCAGACCCGAGCCCCTCATCGAGAGAAGCCACCAGCAGGATTTCGCCACCCGGCTTGAGGAATCGGCAAGCAGCGTCGAGCCCCTTGTGGGCCTGGATGAGGGTCGCGTCCGTCGGATTGCCACCCGAACCAGCGACCATCAAATCGAATTCCCCTGTAAGAGGTACTTCAAACCACATCCGGACGCGCTCTACGGCGGTTTCAAAAGCGATCTCCCAGGGTCCTGCGCCCGCCCAGGCGACCCCGCCTTCACGCCCTTCAACAAGGCATATGGCGATGTCCGGTGGTCGTAGGGAGGCCGCACGCCTGATTTCCTCGGCGATCGGGTTGCCGACCAGCACCCCTGGCTCACATCCTGGATCGCGAACGGCGTGTTCTCCCGAGAGATCGAGCACCAGGCTGTGGTTGGCCTGAATCTCCTCGTAACCGCCTACACCCGGGAAAACCATCTTCGGTCCGCCGCCAAAACCCGCGAAATAGTGATGGCGAACGGTACCAACGGTGATCAGAAGTCCGCACTCGGTGGCGCTCGGGTGGACACGCAGCGGTAGTTCCTCCCGCAGATCACCTATGCACACGAGATCGGAGCCTCGGCTGTCGTGCTCGATGACCGGAATCGACCCAGGCAGTGGGCCAACAAGGGAGGAAATTGCCTCCGGCCCAACAACGGGATGGGTGCCATTGGCTATCAAAACGGTGATGGCACCTTCATCGATTCCGGCTCGCTGCAACCGTTTGATTACGGCTGGGAGAACCTCAGGGAGGCTTGCCTTCCTCGTCGCATCAGGCGCGATGACGGTTACCGACCCACGGCCTCGGGCCATATCGACGAGTGCAGGGCCGGCCAACGGTTGATCGAGGGCGGCGGAAACCAGTTCTCCCGCGTCGCGACCGGGCGGGGCACTCGGCGTCAACGCGCGAACCCGCAACCCGCGAAGATCCAGAGCCAGCCGGTCGCGGGCAAAGGGGAGTTTGACAATCACGGGGTCACGATACCATCTTGTTAGAGATGAATTGGAATTCCCCTGAGTACACGATCGACGGGAAAGCAGCCCGTTTTTTGCTCGCGTTGGCACGCGAAACGATCCAATGCCGCCTTGACGGAATACCCCTCCCCTCTCCCGACCCGAGCGACCAAAAACTCCTGGCACCGCGAGGCGCCTTTGTAACTCTCAAAATTCAAGGTCGGCTTCGAGGTTGTATCGGTCATGTTATCGGCGTCGCACCGTTGTGGCGAGCCGTCCGGGACAACGCGATCGCCGCCGCCTTCGAGGACCCTCGTTTTGACCCTTTGCAGGCAGACGAAATGCTCGCGACCCACATCGAGATCTCTGCTCTCACGCCCCTCCAACGCGTCGATTTCCGTGACGTAGTCGTCGGCCGGGATGGGATTCTGCTCGAGCGCGGTCTGGCGCGCGGCCTCCTCCTGCCGCAGGTGGCAACAGAGTTTGGTTGGGATCGGGAGACCTTCCTCGATCACACCTGTCGTAAAGCCGGGCTCGAACCCGGTTGCTGGCGCCATCCAGATACGAATATCTCCACGTTTTCTGCACAGGTGTTCGGAGAAGACGACGACTGATTTCCGTTTCTTCGTCACCCATCAATATTCGATCAAGACTGCCCACAGATGACACAGATCAACACAGATCCACACGGATAAATCCATCTGTGTGATCTGTGGGTTTATGAGTTTTCGGGGGACCGGGTATCGAGTATCCCGACGGGAACCCGCCGATGGGTTTATGATATCGACCGATGTCTGTGGGTGGCCTCATATTCGTTGAACCGTCGCTGGCCGGGAATATCGGTGCGGCCCTCCGGGTCGCCGCGAATTTCGGCGTCAAACGTGTTGAACTCGTGCGACCGGCAGTCGAAGCGGACGATCCGGAGGTGTGTCGTTGGGCGTGCGGCGCAGAAGATCGTATCGATTGCCGCCGGTGGGGAAGCTTCCAGGAAGCGGCGACGCACTACCACACGTTGGCTGCTTCTGCATCCGGCCGCGGTCGGAGGAACCTCCCGGTGTTGGCGCCGGACGAGGCAGTGAGGGATCTTGTCGAACGCGGTCTCGACGGTGTGGCCCTTGTCTTCGGCAACGAGACCCGTGGTCTCAAGCGGGAGGATATCGATCGGTGCGATCTCGTGATTCGAGTGCCGACAGAATCCGACTTCCCGGTGCTCAATCTTGCCCAGGCGGTTGCGATTCTGGTCTCCACGGTCCATGGCGCGCAAGAAGCCTCCGGCTCGAACGCCCCTGAACCCGCGGCGCAGGATCTCGTCGACGGGCTTATGAACCACCTCAGTGAGAGCCTTTTGACCATCGGGTTTCTGGATCCTCAGAGCCCACAGCGCATCCTTCGGCAGCTCCGACGCCTCTTCGGGCGAGCAGGCATCACGGGCAGCGAGGTCAAAATTCTGCGGGGAATTTGCCGCCAGATGGAGTGGGCGGCGGGAGCGCGACCAGGCCGGTTTGTTCGAGACGATTTTGAAAGTGATGACGAAGTTGAAGGGGCCAGCGAAGAATAAACGGTCAGGAGTTTAGGCTTAAGAGCCAAGACATCCTCACTGAGTTCCACTTTCTAGAGAGCGTTTACGATCCCGGCTTTCCTCTTCACTCTTGACTCTTTGCTGGCCGCGGAGGCGGCCTACCTGATCCCAACCTCTCGAGCCAAACGATCGGCGAGGCTCAAGAGCCCGGGTTCAGTCGGATGGCGGTCGAGGGATTCACTCAGCGTTAATGCCGCCTCGGCGTAGCGACCGGTTCGAAGCTGCAGCTCAATCAATCGGGCCGCGAGCTGTGGAGAGTCCGAATCAATCTCCACTGCCCGTTCCAAGGCCAGCAGCGCATCCTCGGGTCTTCCAGCCTGTTCGGCAACCGAGGCGATCCTCGTCAGAAGGTGGGTATCAGTCGGATTCATGCCCCATGCGCGTCTCAGATAGTCAAGAGCAAGTTCGAGGTCACCACGCCCCTGTGCAAGCCCTGCAAGGGCCAAGTACGGCGCGGGCGAGTTGGGATCGAGCTCGAGAGCATTGTCGGCGGCTGACTGCGCCTCCTCTGTGTTCCCATCCAGGTCATGTGCAATTGCCACCATCGACCAAGACCGTGCTCGCAGCGCCCTCGGGATGGCCTGCCGGTGGGCGACAGGCAGCAGGAGTTCGAGAGCCTCCAAATATTCCCCTGCTTCGATTGCCCACCGTGCGATCTCAATTTCTACCGCCGGTCGACCCCGGAGTTCTTCGAGCATCGAAAGTGCCCCGGCCTCGTCACCACCGATTTGAAGCTCACGGGCCAGCGCCAGTGACGTCTCCGTCCTCCGACGCGGATAGTATTCCGCCCGCAGCCGAAGGCCCTCGAGATGTACCTGCCGTTGGTCCTCGGCCGTCAACTCTACCTCCGGGAGTCGCATGCCCGGAGCGATGGCCTCGGCCACCGAAAGCCGCGAAAGGGCCGCGTTGCGGTCGCCAACCGACAACAGAAAAAGCGCGAGGAACCGGTGCAAGTAGGCGGAAGTCGGGTCGCGGACAAGGGCCTTCCCCAGGGCGTCTACCGACTCCTGCGCCCTCTCTCGAAGGAAATCCTCCCTAGCGAGATTGACGTATCCCGCAGCGTCCGCGGGCAGCCAGAGCCGTTGCAGATGCCCGACCCTGGTCAGAGCCCTGAGGAGGGATTCTTCGGTGGCGCCCGCGAGATCTCCCGTAACGAGCCGCCGCGAGCGGACGATGAGCGACGGGAGCCCCACAAGCGGGCTATTGGCAAGCATGACGGCTGCCGCCTCAGGATTGACTTCGAGCCTGCTCACAACTGTGCGTCGAACTTGCCACCCAACGCTGTCGACCGCTGCCACGAACACGGCAATTGAAGCCGCAATCACCATTAAGGAGGACCGGGGCCTTTTCACAGATCGATCCCTTCACCGTCCTCATCAACAAAACGAATGGCGGGTTCAAGAGCGATCTCCTCCCGTTCCAGAACTCTGTCCCTGATCCTGCGAGTCAATTCAAGGACATCGGAGCTTCGTGCGGTCTTCGCAGTGTGGATGCGATTTGGGCGTTGACTCGAGAGCCGCGCTCCCCCAACCTTCAGCTCCACGCAATGAGCATTCGTCAAAAAAGCTTCAGCCTTGCCGTCGACGGGATCAATAAACAAGGGATCTGCTGAACGGGGTGGTCTCTGCTCCCGCTGTCTGCGACGCCAGGCACTTTGGCCCGATCGGGATGGAGTTTGGTCACTTACCAACTGAAGGCGCGCGCGAACCACGACCGACCGACCCAAATCAAGATTGATGACAGCCCGGCTTCCTCGGCGATCCGGGAGTTGAACTCTCTCGATCGCTCGACCTGGCCGGGTAAATTCCACCCAGTCGAGCACCGGTGCGAGGTGCATGTCTCCCTTTGTAGCCGCGTGCACAGCGCCCCCCACCGAAGAACCGGTATTCAGAAGATCGTCGGTTCCGGAGAGGCCGGTCCGTTGCGCCGCACGACACAACTGTGCCAGGTTGGCACCCCCACCGGCGACCGCCCCATCCAGATCCAGCTCCCAGAGACCGAGGCCACCACTGAGATTGAGGACAGGTACCCGCAGACCTCGATCTGGTGGCACGAGTCTGCTCCCAGCCCCAAGAACCAACCACGTCTGACCATGAGTGGCAAGGACGTCGAGGGCTCGTTGAAGCCCATCAGCACTACGACATCGGATGAGTAGGTCGGCCAGACCGCCGACTCCGAGAGCAGTCCAGGCTCGCAGATCTACACGCTCGTGGATCTCAGGCTCACCGTTTTCCCGAATACTTCGGAGGTCCTTTTTGAGATTGGGAGATCCGTTCAGCACGAAAAAAACCGCCCGCGCGAAATTTGGCACGCCGTTTGCTTGTTAATCTGAGTGCCGGGCACACAACGACCTGGTACACGACATCATACCTCCTCCTTCCTCCTGCGGGCCCTCCTGGCCCGCACCTTTTTTGTCTTATAGGCCGAGGTTTCGAATGTGGTAGAGCAGGCCCTGACGCGAAATACCGAGTTCGCGGGCCGTGGCACTTCGATTTCCGTTGTTGCGCTCGAGTGCAGCACGAAGGAACTTCCTCCTGAAATTCTTCTGCGCTTCATCCCAGGTTCCTGTCGGGCCGACCTCGGTCTCGATGATAGGCAGATGCTCCCGTTGCACCACGCCACCTCCGGCCCGAACCAGCGCCACCTCGACAGCCTGGCGGAGTTCACGCACGTTGCCTGGCCACCCGTACCGCCTCATCATTGCCTCGGCCTCGCGACTCCAGGTGCAGGGCGCAATGCCATGACGGGTCACAGCCTCTCGTTCGAAGAGGCTCTTGAGCAGACCTATGTCCTCTCTCCGTTCACGCAACGGTGGAATCGTCAGAGGTGGGGCCGCGATTCGGTAGTAGAGATCCTGGCGGAAGGCCCCCTCCCTCACTCGCCGATCGAGATCCGAGTTGGTCGCCGACAGGATACGAACATCGACGAATCTCGACTGCGTGGCGCCAACAGGCCGAACTTCCTGGCTGTCAAGGAAGCGGAGCAGTTTCACCTGAAGGGGCGGATCGAGGTCACCGATCTCGTCAAGGAAAAGCGTCCCGTGATCCGCAGCTACTGCCAGACCCTGCCGAGCTCGATCCGCACCTGTGTAGGCGCCTTTCACAGAACCGAAAAGTTCCGCTTCAAGAAGGTTGCCCGGAATCGCGGCGATATTGACGGGCACGAAAGTGCCGCGACGATCGGAGAGGCGATGGAGGGCTCGAGCAGCGACTTCTTTACCGACTCCGGTCTCCCCCACCAGAAGGATAGGCAGATGGGTCGGACCCATCTCGCACAACTCGCGTCGCACTGAACGGGCGGCGGCAGAACTACCGAAGAATCCGGTTTCTTCAACCCCCGGCTCGGTCGGTAGGGTGCCGGCCGGAGCGAAGAGCTCCAATACACCGGTTAAAAGGCGCCACGCGGGTCCCTCTTGCGCCTCGCCACCGAGTGGAACAACGACGATTCTCCCTTGCCGAATTTCGGTCCCGGCGGCACCGCTGCCAAACTGCCAAATGAGCCGTCCATCGGCTGCAAAACGAAGCTCGAGCCCGCCAACACCGAGAGCAGTCAACAGTCGATGCACGAGATCATCGGTCAGGTTTTCGGGTCCACTGTGTTCTACAATCTCAGCCAGAGCTTCGACGATCGCCCCATCCAGCTTTGAGGTGCCGCCTACTGCGTCTGCCCAGCCATCCATTCTTGCTTCACGAAGCACCCGAACGGCGTTCGCCCGCACCGGCTCGGTGATCGGCAGACGGAGGCGGCCCAGGTGCTCGGCGAGCGCAATTGCCAGGGCATGCGATTTGGCCATTCTTTCGGTCGATAGAAATGCGACGACCCGGCCTCCGCCACTGCGGGCATCGTGGAGGAACTCCGCTGCCATCGACACACCCCAGCCATCAGGCTGCCACGAACCTGCCTCCCCGCCGGCGACGGTATCCACCAGCCCCGACCACGCCACTCCCTCTTGTCCGCCAGCCTCAAGTGTTGTGCGTGCCCGCGCCAGCTCTCCGTCGAACAACGCCGCAACACCAAGCAGCAGGTGCAATCCCTCTGAAAATCTCGGGTTCTCTTTGTCAACGCTTGCTTCGAATGCGTGGAGCTGCTGACGAAATTCGGCGAGATGGCCCTGAGCCAGGGCGAGGCGCGCTCGTTCGGCCCTCATATATGGCCCATCAGGCTCCTCCTCGGCAAGCTCAGTCAGCCGATCTTCCGCACGCTGGATTTCCAGCTGGTCGAGATCCCCGACGGCAAGGTTGAAAAGCACTCGCCGGGTGACATTCCGATACCCGGCCGCCTGGAGCAGCCGAAAGGCTCGCAGTTGATGACGATCGGCCTCGAGGCTCTTCCCCTCGTCGAGAGCGGTCGCACCGAGATCATGCTCGATCAAACCAAGAAATCCTGGACCCATCGAATCATCAGTCAGCAGCTCGAGCAGGCGCCGAACCGACTTTGGCCGACTCCTGTCCATGAGTTGGAGCGCTCGACGATGGGCGTACTGGACCCTGAGTACAGGATGATTCCCAACCACCCTCCTTCTCCAGGCCGGATCATCGAATTCACCGGAATCTCCGATCCAGGCGAGTTCGATTTCGATCCGCCGGCGTAACAACGGTGAAACCAGGACAACCGCACGATCAATCATCCCTTGGGCGGCTTCTGCCGGCCCCTTCCCACGTCGGCGTTCTTCATTGAGGACCTGAATCGCCGTTTCCGCGACTGCACGCGGCGCCACGTCAATCTGGTCTTCGTCTGGTAGCTTTCGCCGCCCTCCCGAACGGTCGTCGAGCGCATCGAGCCATCGGCTCAGAGCTTGGCCCTGGGTGCCTGGAATGGCATCAATGGCTCTCCTTGCGCCGCTGATGTCGCGTACCGAAAGACAGGCCTCCGCGAGTAGCGAATCGATCCGGTGCCCGAGTGCACCCGGTGAAACCATGGCAAGAAGATCCCGAACTCGGAATCCATCGAGTTCGTCGAGGCGATCTCGTGCCCAGGCCTCGAGATCGGTTGTTTCCCCACTTCCAAGAGCGATGTGCAGTCCGCGCCTGGGGTCGTCTACGCTGTAGAGGTCTGCGACCGCCATATGCCGGGTGTCGGATTCGAGTGGGACAACATCCGCCAATCGCCACCTGCCACCGGAATCGACGACTCCCAACTCACGTCGGCGTTCCTCGACGACGCGATTGGAGAGGTTGGTGTTCAGGGTCACGAAACCCGGCGGCAGGCCGTCCGGCGAAAGGGCCAGCGTCTGCCACAACACATCCGCCTCGACATCCCGACGGGGTGCGAAATTTCGGCCGGGAAGGTGGGTAAAAACTCTCCTCCCGGCTTCCGTCAGCGCGCGCCTGTCGGACGATTCCAGAGGATCGATGCGCCCTTGCCGTTGCTCGACCGCCCGACGGGCGTCCTCGAGTGCCATTCCGGTGACCGCGAAATGGCGGAATAGGTTCCGGGCATCGAACCCCTGAGGGCGCGGCGGATGCCATCCAGTCGGAAATCTGCCGATGACCACGGCGCTGCACCCGTCGCGCTGAGTCCAGCGGGAGACCGCGGCAAGCTCATCGTTCGAGATCTCACCTACAAGGATCAACGTCCCTTCGCCCCCGATCGCGGGTATTTCCGGGGTCACTTCCTCATCCGTGCCCACGCCCCAAAGCCAGGCGTTGCCCCGCCCACGCCGAACGCTGGCCCACAGTGATCCGCCCAGGCGACGCGCGAGACCAGGAATAGGGACCCTCCAGTAGTTGGTGGCACCCTCCTCCGGTGAAGGCAGCCCATCCCACCTAAAGGCCCACAAGGCACGTGCGGTACACGCGTCAAGGGGTTGTTTCAGCTCTCTCAATTGGCGAGCGATCGCGGCTTCGAGAAAGAAACCCGGCTCACCTTTGAGGTGGTCGATCGCCGCCAGCGGTAGCCCTACGGTATCCGAGATTGTCTCGAGAACGGCCGCGCGGGTTGTCGCGGCTGCGCCTTCGCCACCGCCGAGACGAGAGTAAACATGAGACATCGGCACCGGGAACCGCGCGAGAGAGACCCACAAGCCAGAGGGGGTTCGCGTGAAGCGGGCGGCCCTGATCGCGGTCCGACCTGGCCACAGATCGAACTCTGCTAACAACGAGGTGGCGGCGGTAAGTTGCAGGGCGGCGCTGAAGCGTTCCCTGCGGGAAAGAGACGACGCGGAAACCGCATCTCCCTTTGGCAACGACTCTGAGGCGCTTCCGTCTACCGTCGGAACCGGCACCGCTGGATGCTCCACCAGCAGGGCGGCCGGCACGGGAATTCTCACTTCGCTGGTTCCCCGATCCTCGGTCCGCCCAGCATCTGGTTCCACACCGCCCAGAATGTTGGGAATGACTTTGCCACACAGTGTGGATCATCGAGTTCGAGCGGCCCCGAAATTAACGCGGCGACAGCCATTGCCATCGCGATGCGATGATCACCGGCTGCGGTCACACGGGGCATTGATCCCGACCCCTGACCGATAGTCTCTGCGACCATGAAATCGGTTCCATCGCCCTCCAGCCTCGCGCCCAGGCGCTCCAGGTTTTCCACCATCATCGTCAGACGGTCGCTCTCCTTGTGCTTGAGGTGGTCGAGGCCGGAGAAACGTGAACCCGGTGGTCCGTATGAGGCCGCTACCGCAAGGGCTGGAAAGAGATCTGGCGTGTCTCGCAAATCGGCGAAAATCGGAGCAGTTACCGGCCCGCGTGCGATGACATGATCATCGACCCAATCCACACCCAGGCCGGCTTCAGCGAGGATGCCCAGGACCGCGCGATCGCCCTGGCGGCTTGCCGGATCGAGGGGGCTGAGTTCGACCTCTCCTCCAGCCACTGCAACCGCCGCGAGGAAAAAGGCTGCCGCAGACCAATCGCCCTCAACCCTGTATCGGGTTCGTTCAAGCGCCGTCGGGGGCACTCTCCACAACCGCCTGTCGTTGCTCACCTCGAGTCCGGATCCATAGGCGCGCATGACGTCTGCGGTGAGGTCCAGATATGGCGCCGACGGCAACGATCCAGATACCTCGAGGTCGAGACCTTGCGCCATCAACGGGCCCGCCAAGACAAGTGCCGAGACGAATTGGGAGGAGATCCCGGGTTCTATCTCGATGGCGCCACCCTGGAGTAGATCACCATCCATCTCGACCGGCAGGAATCCACCGCGCGAGCTCAGACCGGCGCCAAGACAGGTCAGGGACTCGAGGAGCGGCGCCATAGGGCGTTCCCGCAACCGTGCGCTGCCGTCGATCACGGATCTCCCCCGACTTGCGGCCAGAAGCGCGAGAATCAGGCGCGAACCGGTGCCAGAATCCGCCAGATCGAGCGATACCAGATCCTCAGGAACGGTCCTCTCACCAATCTGGATCTCGGATCCCCAATCGACCGGCCAGCCGGCGGTTCTGAGGGCTGCCGCGAGGATTCTCGTATCCACGCAATCAAGAGGCGCCACGATGGTGCCTCCATCAGCGACTGCGGACGCAATCAGTGCGCGATTGGTAAGGCTCTTCGATGTCGGCAGGGTGACTGTGCCACAGAGTCCTCCTCTGTGAATCGGTAGGGTCAGGCATTCCATCAGTCACCCTTACCGGGAATTTCACAGCTCTCGAGGTTCGCATCGACTCCGTGCCATGCGCCGTCCGGGTGCACGAGAACGGATGTTCGAGTCTCGAGCCAGGCCGGTAGGATCATCGCCAGGTGATCCCTCTCCCGACACTCCCAGTGGGTGTGAAAGTGTCCCCAGAAAAGCACGTTGATCCCCTCCTCCCAGGCCGAAGAAGCACTCCGCCGGAGATCCGCAATCGGTTTGGTGTAGCGAAACTTGCGGTTGGTCGTGGCGAGGTGGGCCTCCATGCGGCGAACGATTGCGACCGCCAGTGATTGCGGCAGAAGCCTAGCCCAAATGCGCGCAACCGCCGATTTGGAGATTCTGGACCAGAACCGGTACTGGAAATCACGCGGATTGACGAGATCACCATGGTCGAGCCGATAACGGCGCTCGCCGGCATAGAACTCGTAGATGCGGCCACTCCAATCAACCTCTGTCGCTAACTCGGGCCCGTCGAGAAAAAAGTCCCGGTTGCCCTCAATGATCACGATGCGGACGCCGTTTCGGCGCACCTCGCGCCACGATTCGATGACCTCACGGAGAGCAGTGGTCCAGAACTTCGAAATGCCGATGAGATACTGAAATGAATCGCCGAGATAGATCACCTCGTCCACTCCCCCATCGGCGGCCCGACGCACGAGGGAGCTCATTTCGGCGGCATCGTCGGTTCCCTGCCCGACATGAGAATCGGCAATGATCAATCGCTTCACGGCGCTCATGGTAGCGCACACGTGGCAGTCGAGCGATGGAGGATCTCAGCAGGAGTAAAAGAGCTAAGGGTTAAGAGTCGAGACGGCCCTTATTCGGTAGGGCGCTGCATGTCACAGCTTTACTCTTAACTCTTTACTCTTAACTTGCTATCTCAGCCGTTGTTCTTGGCGAACTCCTCCATGAAACCGGCCAGAACCTGGACGCCCTCGAGTGGCATGGCGTTGTAGATCGAGGCTCGGCAGCCGCCCACTGAGCGGTGACCCTTGAGCCCGACCATACCTGCCGCCTTGCCCTCGGCCACAAATTTGGCTTCCAGATCTTCTGAAGGCAAGCGAAAGACGACGTTCATGTACGAACGGCTATCTTCGGCCACAGGACAAGTGTAGAAGTCCGGATTATCGGCGATCACACCGTACAGAAGATCGCCCTTGGCACGGTTCGTCTTTTCGACGGCCGCCAGGCCACCCTGTTCCTTCAACCACTCCAGGACATTGCGCACCATGTAGATGGCAAATGTGGGAGGCGTGTTGTAGAGCGAGTTTTTCGCCGAGTACGTGGCGTAGGCCAGCATGGACGGGAGGTTTTCGTTGGCCTTCTCGAGCCACGACTTCTTGATGATGGCGATGGTTACGCCCGATGGCCCGATGTTCTTCTGCGCACCGGCGTAGATGAGATTGAACCGATTGGCGTCGATCGGCCGCCACAGAATGTCCGACGACATATCCGCGACCAGCGGAACCCCAGCGGTGTCAGGGAACTCGTGGTACTGGGTGCCCTTAATCGTGTTGTTGCTCGTGATGTGGACGTAGGACGCTGAGGGGTCCAGGTCCAGCTCGGCCTGCTTCGGTATCCGTGTGAATCCGCCCTCCTCACTCGAACCCGCGACCCGGCAGCTGGCGATGATATTCGCCTCTTTGATTGCTTTTTGCGACCACGTACCGGTATTGACGAAATCCGCCGATCCCCCGTCAGGAATAAAATTCATCGGCAGCATCGCAAACTGCATCGAAGCTCCCCCCTGAAGGAAGAGAACCTGATGATCGTCGTCCAACCCGAGCAGCTCTGTCATCAGACTGATGGCCCCTTCGTGAACGGCATCGTATTCGGGTGATCGGTGGGAGGTCTCCATCACCGACATTCCGGTATTTTCCCAATTTGGGATCTCCACTCTCGCCCGTTCGAGTGCGGGGGGTGGCAAGGTGGCGGGTCCGGCATAAAAGTTCCAGGTGCGGGTCATTGCTTCCTCCTAGGCAGTCTGTTGCGCGACATCTTCGAGGATTCTGACAACCATGTCGCCAATCCTCAACATGTTCTCCCCGCTCGAGGCACCAAGGTGCGGGGTCATGACGACGTTCGGCGCGTCAAAAAGTGGACACGACTCGTCGGGCGGATCGGAGTTCCATACGTCGGTGGCATAGGCCCTCACCTTACCCGACTCGAGGGCCTCCGCCATGTCCTTCTCAGAAATGCATTTTCCACGGGCGGTATTGATGATCACGACGCCGTCCTTGAGCTGAGCAAAGGTCTCGGTGTTGAACATCTCTCGTGTCGAATCCGTGAGCGGAACGTGCAGCGAGATGTAGTCCGCCTCCACAAAGAGCTCTTCAAGACTCACCAGATCGACACATTCATGGTTCTTGAGCAGCGGATCGTAGGCGATGACCCGCATGCCGAATGCGATAGCACGGCGCGCCAACTCGGTGCCGATGTTGCCTGCGCCAATCAGGCCGAGGGTCTTGCCCATCAACTCGGTTCTTTTGAGCGTTTTCTTGAGCCATTCACGGTTGGTCATCCCGATATGGCCCTCCACCAATCGCGTCGGCACTGAGATCATCAGAGCCAACGCGAGCTCGGCAACCGCCACTGCGGATGCTTCGGCGGTGTTGAAGACTTGTATTCCCTTCGATTGGGCATATTCAACGTCAATATTGTCGAGGCCAACTCCACCGCGGATGATCAGCCGCAAGTTCCTGGCCTGATCGATGTACTCGCGGGTACATTTTGTCTTCGACCGCACCAGGACCACATCCATCTCCGCCAGGCGATCCTTGTCATCCGTCACCTCACCGAAGACCTCGAGCTTGGCCGGTAGCGAGGGATCAAACGCATCGGAAATCAGTATCTTCATTGTTCCGTCCTCGCCTCCTCAATCGTCGAGCGGTCTGACAATGAGACCAGAGCGGAGTTTGGGTTCAAACCAGGTGGATTTGGGGGGCATCACCAGCCCAGCGTCGGCAACGGAGAAGAGCTGTTCGATCGAAGTCGGGTGGAGGGCAAAGGCCACCGCCCAATCACCCGAATCGACCTTGCGCTCGAGTTCCTCGAGTCCGCGAATTCCACCAACGAAATCGATGCGCTCATCCGAGCGAGGGTCGCCGACACCAAGCACCGGAGCCAATAAATTGTCCTGCAGAATGGCGACATCGAGGCTTCTGACCGGATCATCCGCCGGGAAACTCCCCTCCTTTGCCGTCAATCTGAACCAACGGCCTCCTTGGTACATCCCAAAACATCGCTTCCGTTCGGGGCGACCATCCCCCGTCGGTTCTATCTCGAAGCGCTCACCAATGGCCTTCAAAAAGGCGTCAGAGTTGAGTCCGTTGAGATCCCGCACAACCCTGTTGTAGTCGAGGATCATCATCTGGTTGTCGGGGAATATTACCGACAGGAAGAAGTTGTAGGACTCCTCCCCGGTGTGGTTCGGGTTTGCGTCACGCCGCAGCGCGCGGATTCTTGTGCCGGCTGCCGACCTGTGGTGTCCGTCGGCAACATAAAGCTCCGGCACCTCCGCAAAGGCTGCAACCAGAGCATCGCGATCGCGTCGATCTCGGGACGAGCCTTGTAGGTCAGGAATACCGGGCCGGTGTTTGCGTCAAGAGCATCGATGTGGCGGGTGCGGTCGTCTTCTTTAACGGGCCGCGTGTGCTCGTGCTTCTTGATCAAGTCGGCCTCATACTCATCCACGCTGGCCCCAGCCACGAGACCAGTCTGGACGTGGGCGCCCATCCGCTGACGATAGAGGTACAGCGCCGGCACCTCCTCACGGATGAGGGCACCATCATCGACCAGCCGCCTGAGATTTGCGGCCCCGGTTTGGTAAACCTCGGGCGCGTAAACGTCAGTGCCTGGTGCGAGATCGATTTCCGGCTTGACGACACGAAGAAATGAAAGCGGATTCGTTGCCGCCATTTCGCGCGCTTCGGCACTCGACAAAACATCGTACGGTGGGCTTGCGACCTCGGCGCAGACATCCAGGCGTGGACGCCACGCTTTGAAGGGTTTCAACTTCGCCATAAATACTCCGAAGAAAGGGGCTCCGGCGAAAATCGCCGAGCACGTGAAATCTATCACATGCTCGCAGACTCTGCTAGCTGCTGAAGAGTCTCCGGCATCCTACGAAATGAGGATGCGAATCCGGATCGGGATTTCCCACCCCTTCGGG
>JACXWA010000105.1 GCA_014764485.1 Candidatus Sulfomarinibacter kjeldsenii | reverse complement strand
TTTATTCTTGCCCTTATCCTGGGGCTCACGCCCCAGGCTATGTATCTGTCGCCGCTCCGCGGCTCGGGATCGCATGACAACTTTTCGTCAGGACTTGACAAACAGGATCTTCTCTCGCCCTAACTTGTATCTTGCATCTTGGATCGTGCATCTCTTGAATGGGCTTGGGCGCTTACTCGAACATGTCCTGCGTGTACCAGAAGATCTCAGGATTCTGGAGATTGATTCTATTGACGCTTCGAAAGGTGATCGAGGAAACGCTGATATTTTTCTTTTCTTCGGGCCAATAGAGCCAGCCGAAATCCTCTGACCCGCGAGACCATCGCAGATACAGCGGCCCGGCGAGCACGGCGCACCGTTTCTCCTGTTCACTGGTTTTTCCGGCACCCGTGCTCTCGGTCTCGAAAACATCTGCGGTGACCTTGGCTGCATTCCATTCGTATTCGATGCGGTAGCCCCACATTGGCGCCTCAACGATTCGCAGGGCTACCAGCTCCTGTTCGACCCTGAAGAGCGCGACCGCGCCGTAGGGGATGCCCACTCCTCGCTGGTTGACAGCGACACGTTCGAAGGTCGGTCGTTCAGGTGGGCGAGGCGGGCCGCCGCAACCCACAGCCGCAGCGATTGCGACAGTTGCGATCGACTGGAAAGCCGCCGCAAGGACACGGAATGATGCCCTTTTCACCCCACAAATGTACTACGCAATGCACTCAAGAGATTTGGTTAAGTTGGTGATTCGTAGCGGTGGGGGTTATCATCGGCCAGCGATTCTCTTGAAGGAGGGGTCTTGGGATGAAGCGATTTGTAGCTGCTGTAATCATCGTCTTTTTCGCGGCGGCGCCACTGTTGGCGGCTGATGGTGACACCATTCTCGGCCTCTGGGCAACGGATCCCGACGGCGGTGGGGGTCAGGCCCACATCGAGATCTACGCTGTCGGAGATCTTTATTCTGGGAAAATCGTGTGGCTCGAAGAACCTCTCTATACAGCGGGAGATGAGGACGGCGAAGAGGGCGAACCAAAGGTCGACAAAAACAACTCGGATCCCGCCCTGCAATCCAGACCGATAATGGGCCTCCAACTCATGAAGGGCTTCAAGTTCGATGGCAAGGGTACCTGGAAGAAAGGCACGATTTACGATCCGGACAACGGCAAGACATACAAGTGTAAGGTCCGAATCGGTGACGATGGCAAGCTCAATGTTCGTGGCTATATTGGCGTTTCGATGCTTGGTCGTACCTCGCTATGGACGCGAGTTGAAGCTGACTGATGAGATTTGACCTTTCGTCGGAATCCCTGAACGACGGTGCCCGTTCGATGCCTGGATAGGACTCTTTCAATGGGCCCTATTTCGTTGCAAAGAATACTCCTTGCCGACGATGAGCCCGATATACTCGAGATCTCGAGAATTGCGCTTGAAACCGTCGGCGGGTTCGAGGTTTCCGTGTGTTTGTCGGGCAAAACGCTCCTTGAGCGACTCCCGGAATTCAAACCGGATCTGGTCATCGTCGATGTGTTGATGCCGGATATGACGGGCCCCGAGGTCTTCGAGGAGATCAGGCGGCGGCCAGAATACGATGAAGTTCCGGTGATCTATCTCACCGGAGTCATTCAAGAGGAGGAGCTCGAAGACCTCCGCGAAACCGGTGTCGCGGACATTATCCTCAAGCCCTTCGACCCGATGACTCTCGCCGATCGAATCAACGGCGTGTTGAAGGGCTCTCATGGAAGGTGAACGGGGCAGCCCGGTTGCCGCAGATCAGCTCGAGAAGGAGCTGGAGAGACTTCGTGGCGGTTTTCTCGAAAAGCTACCGGCACGGTTACAGGCCCTGGTGGAGGAATGGAATTCGCAGCAGGGTGACGGCTGGAGTCAGGATGGCGCACGCGCTCTCCACAGATCGGTTCACGGTCTGATCGGTACCGCAGGAAGTCTCGGTTTTGCCAAGATGGCAAAAACCGCCCGCCGTCTAGAACGCAAGCTGGTGGCCCTCCTGGAAGGCACGCAACCGCCGACCCCTGAGGTGAGCGCCGAGGTCATCGAATGGTTCGAGCGAATGGGAGAGGATGCCACCTCCGAAGCCGACGAGGGTTTTAATCTCACTTCGTTCGAGAATATGGCCGAGTGGGGAACATCCCTCTTCGAGGCTCGCAACCTCATTGTCGTTGTCGAGCAGGAGGGCCCCTTTGCAAGCGAGCTGGCGCTCCAGCTCGGCCATTTCGGGTTCGAGCTGCAGATGTTCAAAGAGATCGATGAGATGGTCTCCGGCGGCGTCGAACGGCGCCCGGCGGCCGTAATCTTGGACATCTCCTCCCCCGACGGAGAGTTGATGGGTGAAGAGGTGGCGACCAAGGTCCGGGATACTCTCGGCGAGGTCGTACCGCTGGTGCTCGTCTCCAACCGATCTGATATCGAAGCACGACTCGACGCGGTCAGAGCCGGGTGTAGCAGCTATTTCATAAAACCGGTCAATTACTCGGATGTTCTCGAAACCCTCGATCGGTTGACTCGGAGCGAACCGGAGCCCTTTCGAATCCTCATCGTCGACGATGAATCCGACACCGCTGACTTTCACGCCACCTGTCTCGAGTCGGCGGGTCTCGAAACCGTGACTGTCACTGATCCCCTCGACGTCATGTCCCAGCTGGTGGAGTTCCAGCCAGACGTGATTCTGATGGATGTCTATATGCCTGGTTGTACAGGCCTCGAGTTGGCGACGGTGATTCGCCAGGAAGAAGCGTTTGTTGGTGTGCCGATCGTCTTTTTGTCGAGGGAAACTGACCGTATGAAGCAGATCGCTGCGCTCGGTGAGGGTGGCGACGATTTCTTTACCAAACCTGTGGCGCCGGATCAATTGGTGCCTGCAGTGTCGGCCCGTGCCCAGCGGGGCCGCACGCTGCGGCTGTTCATGGAGAAAGATGGTCTCACCGGACTCTTCAGGCACAGTCGCATCATCGAACAACTTGAGGTGGCGGTTCGGAGGGCCGATCGCCAGCATGGAACGCTGGCCGTCGCGATGCTGGACATCGATGGTTTCAAGGGGGTCAACGACGAGCACGGACATCTGGTGGGAGACCAGGTCTTGAAGGCCCTGGCCTATCTCCTTCGCCAACGCCTTCGCATGAGCGATGTGTTGGGCCGCTTCGGCGGAGACGAGTACGTCGTGGTACTTCCTGACACGGACGGCTCGGCGGCTATGGAGAAGATGGACGATATCAGGCGCAATTTCGCGGCCATTGACCACGAAACGAGTCAGGGGTCGTTCTCCGTAACTTTGAGCTGTGGGGTCGGCGAGTACCCTGCAGCCCTCACAAGTCACGAGCTTATCGCTGCGGCGGACGAAGCCCTCTATCGCGCCAAGCGGGGAGGACGCAACCGGGTGCTCCTGGCTGGTGACGAGGATTGAGTCGTGGGTTCACGCCTTCATCTGGGTTTATTGCTGACGATAGCCATCGGGTGCGGACAGGCTTCTGAACCGCCCCCGTCCAGTGTGGCGGCGGAACAGCCGGCACCGGCGGGTGTTCTCACCATTGGCTCGGTGTCGCTCAATCCGACTCACGAGTATGAGGTGGTTCGGCCCTTCGTCGACTTCATCGCTGCCAACCTCCACCATGTGGGGATCGGTAGGGGCGAGGTGGTGGTCGTCAGTTCTCTGAGCCATATGATCGAAGAGCTTCGCGAAGGAAGGGTCGATCTTTTCATCGACAGTCCATTCCCGGCAGTCTTCGTCTGGCAGCACACCGATGTCGAGCCGATTCTTCGTCGCTGGAAGCGCCGGTCAGACGTTTACAGAAGCGTCGTCTTCACCCGAGCAGACAGCGGCGTCGAATCAGTCGTCGACCTCGCAGGCAGGATCATCGCGTTCGGTGAGCCGTTCTCTACCTCGGGCTTTCTGATGCCCAAAGCGGCGCTTGCTTCGGCCGGTCTGCGGATGGTCAACTACGAAGACCCCGCGGCCTCAATCCCGGGCGATCGTGTCGGCTATGTCTTTTCCAACGACGCCGAGAACACCATGTTCTGGGTTCTCAAACAAAAGGTCGTGGCGGGAGCAGTCAATGCGGACTACTTCGAGGCGCTCGCCGGTGACAGAATCAGCGAGCTCCGAATCCTCCTCACGACCGATGCCGTACCCAGAAACGTCGTCTGCGCACGGAGGGGCCTCGATCCGAAGGTGGTACAGGCGATTGAAGACCTGTTGCTCGAGATGCACCTCAACGATGAAGGACGTGCTTCGCTCGAGAAATTCGAGGAGACCACCAGATTCGATCGGTTCCCGGGGGGGTCGGATCAGGACCTTGCCCATATCCTGACGCTTCTGCCGCACGTCCAGGAGGATCTCGGGCAGTGAGGTCGCCACGATGAGACTCGGTCTGAAGGGTCGCCTCGTCGTGTTCGTTTCGGCATTCATCATCACCTTCGGTGTGGTCCTAACCGCCCTCTCGGTTCGCGCCCAGAACGAACGTCTGCGCCACGAGCTCGAGGATCGAGGCAAGCTCCTGACGACGGTGATCGCAGCCAACACGACCGACGCTTTGGCCATGCTCGAGGTGAGGGAACTGCGGAACATAATTTCCGAGGCTCGAGATCAGGAGAATGTCCTCGACGCGGTTGCGTTTGATGAGGAAGGACGGGTGCTGACGGACGGCACGGTTGTCAATCCGCGACGGCACATGTTGATCTCCGAGGCGGCGTTCCGTCACGCTTCGGGATCCAAATCCCTATTGGTCGAATTTGACGCCGATGCAATGACGGTCACCAAGCCTTTGCACCTCGGGGGCCAGGTGCTGGGCGGGGTTCGCCTTCGTTATTCCTTGTCCGGCCTCGCAGAAGACCAGGCGTCCCTCGCTCGCCGCACCGCCACGGTCGGCGCCATCTTCGCGCTCTTGGGTGTGCTTGCCGCGGCCCTGCTCGCGGAGGCCGTAACGCGCCCACTCAACGAAGTCATTCAAGCCACCCGGGCGCTCTCCGAAGGCAAGCCGGTGCCACGGCTAGCAGTTCGGACTGCGGATGAAGTCGGAGAACTCGCTGAAGCCTTCAACGAGATGACGCGCAAGCTCCGCGATACCACCGTGTCACGTGACTATCTTGATCGCGTTCTCGAAACGATGGGAGAGTGCCTGGTCGTGACCGGTCCGGACGGGACCATTACCAGGGTCAACTCGGCAGTGTGCAACCTCTCAGGAGTCGGCGAGGATGAACTCCTGGGTCAGAACTGCCGGGACCTCTTTCGGGCACCGCATGGACATGTGTCATTACTTGACGCGTTGGGTCCGGATGGATCGGCCCAAGGCCTGGAAACCGAGCTCCTGGCACGAGGGGGCGAGGCTGTGCCAGTGATGATTTCGGTCGGTGCGATGGAGGAGAATGTTGGGAGGAACAGAAGCTACGTCGTCGCGGCCGCGGACATCAGTGAGCGTCTTCGTCATGAGCAGCAGAAAGACGAGTTCGTAACCATGGTCCATCACGAAGTCCGAGCTCCTCTGACCGCCGTGCGTGGCGCGATTGGCCTGCTCGAGGGAGGCGTCGCGGGGGAACTCGGCGAGCGCGGGCAAGAGCTGGTGAAAATAGCCTTGCGCAACAGCGAGAGAATGGGCCGACTGGTCAACGATATTCTGGCGTCGCGAAAACTCGATTCCGGTCGGATGGAGTTTCACTTCGAAAAGGTCGAAATGATGCCGCTCATTGAGCAGGCGATCGACAGCACATCGGCATACGCCGCCACCCACAAGGTCCGGTTCGAACTCCAGGAAGGTGTTCCCGGTGCGATGGTACGAGTCGACCCGGACCGCATGATGCAGGTGCTGACCAATGTGCTGTCCAATGCCGTTCGTTTCTCGCCAATAGACGACGTGGTGACTGTCCAAGCGAGCCGGAGCGACCGGATGTTGAGGGTTGCCGTCTCAGACGCGGGGCCGGGCATTCCCGAAGACTTCCGCGACCACGTTTTCGAGGCCTTTGCGCGAGGTGAGCACGAAGACTGGCGTCACCGCAGCGGAACCGGCCTCGGCATGAGCATTTCCAAGGGCATCATCGAGGAGCTGGGTGGCACGATTACCTTCGAAACCGAACTCGGTGCGGGTACCACATTCCTCATCGATATCCCGGAATCCGTCTGACATGCGAAGACGTCATTTGGCGAACGGTCATTTCAAAATGGACAGCGACGGCGCGGTGGGATATTTTCAATCGAGATGACTGATGCCTATATTTTTTTCTTATCGATAAATTTGATGTTCGTGGGCCCCAACAGTCCGGATCTGAGGTCCGTGTCAGCTTGCGGCACTCGGATTCAAGCGTTGTAGGGCGAAGATGACGATCACGGGCAATCTCGAGACCATGAGCCTTGCAGAGCTGTTGCAATGGCTCTCCAACGGTCGCCAGACGGGTACTTTGATTGTCGATAACGGTAGCGTAGAGAAAAAGATATTCCTGCGTGACGGCGCTGTTCTATCCTCATCGAGCTCTGATCCACGCGGTTTTCTCGGCCACTTTCTGGTCAGCAAGGGCGTGATCTCCGAGGAAGATCTTGCGAGAGCAATGGCCATCCAGACCGAACAGGGGATTCTTCTCGGTGAGATTCTCGTCGATGGCGGGGCGATTGATCAGGAATTGCTCGATCACATGCTCAGGCTCAACGCTGAGGAGAACATTTACGACCTCTTCGCCTGGGAGGTGGGACATTTCGATTTCCTCGACGATAATCTGCCGGACTACGAACTGATACCGATGTCGGCCAACATCACGGGCCTCGTGATGGAGGGAATGCGCCGGATCGATATGACAAAAGAGATGGGTAAGATGATCCCCTCGACACTCTGCGTACCGGTGTCGGTAGGCCCACTTCTGGATCAGGACGAGATGGACTTCGGATGGCGGGGGGTGCTGGAAGCGGTTGACGATGACCGCAGCATCGAGGATATCTGTCTCCATACACATTCCTCCGAATTTTTCGTCTGCGAGGTTCTCTACGCGAAGATAAAAGAGGGCAAGATCAAGATCGTGCGGCCGCGCGTGATTGCCCCCGATCCCCAGGCGCCGGCCGCATCGGCCGCCAAGGACGATGCGGACTCCGGACCAACGAGCGCCCAGGCTCTGATCTCCGAGGCCATGGTGCATCTCAAGCTTGGCGTCTACGAGGCTGCCGCGCGCCACCTGGGAGCGGCAACCAGCCTGGACCCCCACAACCGCGAGCTGGCGATGGTTGTCAAGGAACTCGAGTCCGAGGTCATGGCGGGACTCCAAAACGATGGTGTCAATCACGAAAAGGTTCCAATGCTCGAAACCACCCTTGACGACCTGCGCGCCATGAGCTTTTCTCCCGAAGAGGGTTTCATCCTGTCCCGCATCAACGGCACATCCGACATCGCCTCGATCGTCAAGATCTCCCCACTGTCGGAGATTGATTCCTTGTTGGTCTTTTGGAAGCTCTCACAATCAGGCCAGATCAGCCTCAAAGATCCCAACTGACCCACGCCTTCGGCCCGCCCGCCCACCCGCCCCACCACCCAGTAACCAGTGATCAGTAATCAGTATTCTGTAATCAGTTCAAACATTTGGGTCTGTGGGGATGTGGGTGGTTGCTGGGTACTGATCACTCTCTTCGTTTTCGCGATCGGTGTGTGACACAACAACGCACGAGCGGAAGAGCGGAACCGGTTAGAATGCCTGGATGGGACGGTTGATTGACCCCAAAAAACGTGAAAGAGCCAAGCAGCAGCGCGTCGAGCGCAAGGCGAAAATTCTCGAAGTTGCGCGGTCGATTTTTTCGAGGCTGCCCTTTGTGGAGGTGACCCTTGACAGTATCGGCCAGCGGGCCAATGTCGATCGCGGGGTCGCTTCGATGTACTTCCGGAGCAAGGAAGAGCTGTTTCTCCGTGTTCTTCGTGAGGAGCTAGCCGACTGGTACTCCGCGCTCGAGGCTGAACTCGACTGTACTGATGACCCTCTGTCACAGCTGGATCTCGCGGAGTTGCTGGCGACGAGTCTTGCGGGCAGACCCGAACTCACGCGATTCCTGAGTCTCGAGGCCGTGGTGTTCGAGCAGAACCTCGATGCGATGGAGGTATTCCATCTGCAGCGATGGCGTCGCGATCGGATGGAGTCAATTGGCGCGATCCTCGAGAAGAGGGTTGATGGGCTCGGAGAGGGGGACGCGATGCGCCTTCTCCACCGCGTTCAGCTGCTGACTGCTGCCCTTCGACCAGCGGCTGATCCCAAGGGCGCAGCCTCCTATGAGGTCGGCGATCCAGACTTCGAAATATTTGCCATCGATTTCGAAACTGAGTTGAAACGATTTGTGGTCGCAATGCTGAAAGAGGGTGTTAAGGGTTAAAAGTAAAGAGTTAGGTTCAGCTGCCCCCGCGGTTCATATCGACCCTTAACCCTTGACCCTTAACTCTTTACTCGCTTCGGATGGAGTGAAAAGAGCACCCTTCTCCCTTGACATGGCATCTCACTGTGGGTATCATCCCCCGGCTCGTACGAGTGGAGGAAACAATGGCAGGCAGAGGACATCGCGTGACGATCAAGCTCAAGAGCTCTGAGAGCCCTTACATGTACCACGTCAAGAAAAACAAACAGAACACTCCAGATCGCCTGGAGATCAAGAAGTACGATCCTGTCGTGCGCAAGCACGTCATGTTCAAAGAGGTTCGTTAACCCGCCACGCTGGAGGGTGCCAGGGCACCGTCACAGGGTGCCTTTTTAAAGCCCGGTTGCCCAAAGGGTCGCCGGGCTTTGTCGTTCTTCACCCGCCCGCCCTTCGGGATAACGGCTATTCAGGCAGACGGCTATTCGGGTATACGGCTTAACGGCTATAAGGGCCGCCCACCCACCCCTGGGCAAGTCCTGACGAAAAGTTGTCATGCGATCCCGAGCCGCGGAGCGGCGAAAGATACATAGCCTGGGGCGTGAGCCCCAGGACACGAACGAGAAAAAATTGAGGAAGCCGCGGGGCGGCGACAGAAATCTCGAGTTGAAGGCTGTGGCTCACATTGCGGTCAGGTTCATTCGACTCGCTTCGCTCGCTCAGGATTGGTCTGTCGCCCCCTCCGGGGGCTTGGTTCTTTGTGAATCTCCTGGTCCCTGGGGTTACGGACGGCCTTCGGCCGTCGTGACGCACCGTCGCCAGCG
>JACXWA010000035.1 GCA_014764485.1 Candidatus Sulfomarinibacter kjeldsenii | reverse complement strand
GCCGATCCACACCAGTGAGATCAACGGCTTGGTCGAAACGTCAATCACGAGGCTTGCCGGTGATGCTCCCTCGGGCGCCAGTGCCGGGTCGTAGACCTGAAGCTGCACCGTGCCACCCTCGGCATCGATACGTCCCGGGCTGAGGGTTATGCCGCCTGTCCCCGGAACCACGGCCGGGGTGATCACCGGATCGCCGCCCATCCCGCCCCGATAGGTCGGGATGACCTCGATCTTCTGCCCGTCGACCTCGACATTGAAGATAACGCCGAAGTTGATCTTGCCGGCCTCGGGGTCGAAGTCGGACATATCAAAGTCGTCGAAAGCGATCTCGATGCCCTTGTAATTGAGCGTTTCGCCCTTGGCGAGAACCACCGTGCGCCCGATGCCGCCACCGATACCGAGGATCTCGACCCGCACCACGCCCTGATCGACACTCATGCCGGTGGCACGGAGCCTGGCCCCGGCCATGCCGGGGATGTCCACCGCGACCGGCTGCACACCTTCATCGGTCGACACCATCGAGGGTTCGAGGTCGATAGACTCCATACCCGGACGCTCGAGCCCGACAACGACCCCGACCGTGAGGGCGCCGGGCACCGCGTTCTGGCGCGACATGTCGAAGCCATGGAATGTCAGGGTCCAATCGCGGAAAGAGGTGGGCTGGTCCTTGGCCAGCACCAACCGCCCCGAGACCGGGGCGTCCTGGCCGGGTTCGAACTCGACCGGAGCGACGTAAAGGTCCTTGGTGAAAAAGGCCTTGATATCGGGGTTCGCAATCAGCTGGTTGGTCTTCTGATTGACCCACATGCGTGGTTTGAGGACAAAGTTCTTCCCCCGGGGCGAGGTCACCTCGACCACCATGGCGTCTCGCGCCTGCGGTGTCGGCTTCTCGACACCGCGGAAGGTCATGGTGTAGCCGAGCACCTCGGTCGGATTGCCCTCGGCCAGCCGAACCTTTTGCTGGCGGTCGAACCACCCGGTTGTCAGGAAAGCGAGCAGGAGCAGACCGAAGCCGACGTGGGCCACTGGCCCGCCGGCCATTCGCCAGCGGCCGCCCTTCCCTGAATCGACGGTCGCCCAGAGATTGGTGACGATGGCGAACAGTGCGGCGGCGACGTAAATTGTTGCCGGCACGCCCCGCAGACCGAAGGCCAGGCCGATAGCCACCAACACGGCCGTGATGGCCAGGGTCACCATGAAGATGCGGCCAGCCCCTTTGCGGGCGCGGTTCCAGCCCAGAAACGGCGTCCCGCCCAGGAAGAGAGCAAAGACGACCGCCAGCCAAAAGCCCATCCGGTTATAAAAATCAGGACCCACCTGCGCTGGCGCGCCCCACAACCTCGAGATCAGAGGTGCCGAAGTGCCGAAGAGCACGACGACACCGATCAGGATTGTCAGAAGGATGCCGACTACGAAGAAAATTGTGCGAGACATGAAGGGCTCGTCACCGACTTCCGCCGGGATCTCACGCCACCTGTACGCCAACAGGCCAACCGACAGCAGGAGAAAGAAGCCCATGTTGAAAACCAACATCCCGGTGATGCCGAGATCGACAAACGAGTGGACCGAGAAGTCCGCCAGAACCCCCGAACGCGTGAGGAAGGTCGCATAGACGACGAGCAGGAAAGAAGCAATGGCGAGCACCAGATTGAGCCGTCGAAAACGCCCGCGGCCGCGTTGCAGGAGCATTCCGTGAGTGAGGGCGAGGGTTGCCAACCAGGGAACCAGGGAAGCATTCTCCACCGGATCCCAACCCCAGTATCCACCCCAACCGAGAGTCTCATACGCCCAGTAACCGCCGAGCATGATGGCGGTCCCGAGAGATCCAAGCGAAAGAAGCACCCAGGGCATCGACACCATCGTCCACTCGTCGTAGCGTTTCATCCACAGAGCGGCGATCGCGAATGCAAAGGGAATCCCCAACGAGGCGTAGCCGATGAACATGATTGGCGGATGGATGACCATCCAAGGGTTCTGCAGGAGCGGGTTGAGCCCCTGCCCGTCCATCGGGGTCAGTGCGGCGGTCAACCCCTGGTGAAAGCGGAAAGGATCCTGCTTGACAAGCAGCAGGATCAGCGACAGCAACGTGAGGTTGTAGACCACCATCACCCGTGACTCGTATGAGCGGGCGAAGCGCATCAGCGGCAGCCCGAGCAGTACCCCGCAGAAGATCCACAGCATGAAGCTGCCCTCCTGGCCTCCCCAGAAGGTCGAAATCAGGTAGTGCAGGGGCAGGAGGTTGTCGGAGTAGGCCCACACGTAGTGCAGCCGGTAGTCGTGGGTGACCAGCAGATACATCAACAGCGCCGAACCGACAACGATGGCAAATGTCATCAGGACGTAGCTCTGCCGCGCCGGGCCGCGCCAGCGCTCAGGATCCCGAATCGACAGCCAGTAGGTGATGGTCGAGGCAATACCGGCGAGCAACGCCGTCCACATCAGGATGGTTCCTGGAAGATACATGAATTCTCCTATTCGATCACGAGAGCAATGGGCGGCACGGCCGCCTTCAACGGCAGGCCGTTATTAGGTCTCGGATCCGTACTCTCTGATGTCGTCTTCGAGCCCCTGATACTTGGAGGGGCACTTGACCAGCAACTGCTCGGCGTGGAAAACGCCTTCGTGGAAACTGCCAACGGCGACAATCTGGACTGCTTCCTCGAAGTTGCCGGGTTTGACGCCACTGTAGTGGACGGTCAAGGTATTCCCGCCTTCGTCCACCATGGCGAACTGCAGCTCTTCAGTGGCATCCAGGTACTCTGTGGAGTTCTCCACCAGACCACCTGCCACCTGGACCTTTCGGGCCGAGCGCGATGCTTCCTCGAAGCTGACGTACGGTGTCAGGTTCGATTTGAAAGAAGTCGTTCCATATGCCAGGAACGCCACCACCAACACGCCGCCCACTGCGTACCAGATACGACGTTGACGTCGTGAATCAGTCATTCAGTCCTCCAGACGGCTAACCTTGCGATCAAGCCGGTATACGTATCCAAAAAGGCCAACCCATATCATCAGGGTGACCACCATGATTCCCATGAGATCCGTCATTTACAGCACCTCCTGCCGGCGCCGTTGCCGGATCGCCTCGATACGGCAGCCGATAGTATATAACCAAATGTACAAGCCCGTAAATCCTACAAGCGAAGCCATCAACACTTGCGTGTATCGCGAGTCGAACTCGTTGGATCCACGGGTGTTAATAATCGTGTCGGGGTGCAGCGACCAGTAGATCCGTGGTACGACAAAGACCAGGAAAGGCACCGTGACGAAGGCCAGAATCGCATAAACCGCCGATAGACTGGCACGCCGCTCGGGGTCATCGATTGCCCCTCGCAGCGCGAGATAGGCGGCATAAATGAGGAGAAGAATCGTAATCGAAGTCTGGCGCGGGTCCCAGTTCCAGTATGAGTTCCACATGATGCGTGCGAAAACGGCGCCCGTTGTGGTGGCCAGCACCGCAAACAGGAGACCAAGGCCGGCACTGACTGAGGCCCGAATGTCGTCCTTCGGATCTCTCCTCTTCAGGTACATCACGGAGGTGATGCAGGACACGAGGAAGGCGAGCACGGCGATCCACGCCATCGGAACGTGGAAAAAGACAATCCTCGATGATTCGCCGATAAAACCCTCGGCCGGCCGCACGTAAAAGAAGGCCGAGACAATCACCACGGCAGTCCACGCGAACAGCAACCACTTCAAAATGTCGGCAACCCGCATCCTTCAGGCAACCCCCAGCATCTTCAAACCCTCGCTGCAATCGGCAAGAGCATACCCGATCTCATTAATAAACAAGCGGTAGCGGCGAGGTATTGCATCAGTCTGCCCAAACCACGGGAAAAAGCATCGCCGAAACAATCGTCATGATGCCGCCCATCGAAAGTACCGCACGAAGAGTGCTAGTCACCGTCTCCGCAGTGCCGTCCGCAGCACCTGCCGTACCCTGGATGAGGAATATCAGTAGCGGCAGCAGAAGCGGCAGGGAGAGGACCGAGAACAGGGCGCCGCGAGTCAGTGCACGAGCGATGATCGCCGCGACGATGGTTGTGATGACCGCCAGCGCGTAGCCCCCAGAAACAAGGATGAGGGCAAATCCACCCACCAGCTGAATCTTGTAACCCATGAGAATGCAGTAAAGCGGCACAAGAATCGCCATCAGGAAATAGATGAGGACGAGATTGAAACCGAGCTTGCCCAACCACACGGCCGTTGGTGACGCTGCCAGACGCAACAACGGTGCGGTGTGGCTTTCCTCCTCTTTGACAAAGGACCGGTCGAGGCCCGCCAGCGCGGCAAAGAAGATAACGATCCACAGCAGGACCGCGAGCAGGAATGGACGGTCCTCGGCGGTTATCCGGTAGGGGCCCACGGTGTAGGAGACGGCGGCAAGGACAGTCAGTGCGAAGAGCCCGAGGGCGTTGAGCGCGACCCGCGTGCGAAACTCTGTCCGCAGATCCTTGGCGGCAACCGCCAATGCCTCAACCAGCAAGCGTGACATGGTTTTGTCCCCACTTCATTTCGTCTCGATCATTCGTCGCCAACACAACCGTCTTGCCGACTGCCGCAAGTCCATGGACGTACTCTCCAAGCCAGCCTTTGCCTGCCGGGTCCAGATTTGACCCGGGCTCGTCGAGGAAGAGCACCTCAGGGTCGTGGAGGAGCGCCTGAGCGATCTTGAGCCGCTGCGCCATTCCCGTGGAATAGCCGCGGACCGGCGTTCGGCGGTCCGTTTCGAGGCCTACCAGCTCGAGACATTCGTGGCACCGTTGGTCCGCGTCGTTCATGCCGCGCACACGAGCAAAGAAACGCAGGTTCTCCATCGCGTCGAGCTCTTCGTAGACCGACATCGCCGGTGCCACCACTCCGAGATGGTTTCGCCACTCCTCGCGCGCCGTCTCGTCACCATTCAGGACGTGGCAGACCATTCCGCGGGTCGGACGTAGCAACCCACAGAGAATGGCCAGAAGGGTCGATTTCCCAGAGCCGTTGGGCCCGGTGATCACCAACACCTCCCCCGGCACGGCCTCGCCCGAGACGGAGCGGAAAACCACTCTCAGGTCGTAGCGCTTGGCCACATCGGTAAACGAGATTCGGACGCCGTCTGCCATCGCACCGCACGATACCATGCGCCCGCCCCGGCACCCGAGGCTGGATATTGGATGCCACAAAAAAGAAAGCAATTCCGCCCATGAAAATCTTGGCTGTCCGAAATGCTCGAAATTCTTTCCCGCAGATCACGCAGATATACGCAGATGGCTCTATTTGTGTGGATCTGCGTCAATCTGCGTTATCTGCGGGCAAATTTGTGTGGGCGGCTGGGTCGAGCATCCAGTATCGAAGGCGGTAGCGGGAATGGTTATAATCCCTGACGACGTTGCGCCTCGAAAGCGGACGGAGGCCACCTTGACCCAGTACAACGCCATCCTCGATTTCACCATCGCACTCGTCATCGGTCTGCTGCTGGGATCGTTTGTCGAGTACACCGTTCACCGCCTCATGCACAAGGGAAAGCTCATGAGCAAACGGCACGCGAAACACCACCGCAACTTCGAGGCCCAGGGGTGGTGGGGCGAGTTCACCGACTACTCCCTGCCAGGCCTGCTGATCGCCTGGGCAGGATTCCTGGTTTCGATCCCCGCAGGCATCGGATTTGCGCTCGGTACCGTCGGCTACGCTGCGTTTGCGGCCTATGCACACCAGGTCCAACACGAAAAACCCGACCTCGCCTTCTGGCTCGGGGTGCCGATCCACTACCTCCACCATCGCGAAAACATGTGGCACCACAACTTCGGGATCGGTGTCAGCATCTGGGACCGAGTCCTGGGAACCTACAAAGCCTCCAAATGGCAGCCTGAACGCCGACTGCGCGAATATCCTCTCAGTGAGTTTGTGACCATCCGCTGGCGGTGAATCGAGGGCTTGTGGCTTGAGGCTTAAAGCTCAAAGAGCAGCCTCGCGCCATTGACAAGCCTCGGGTCCCAAGCCCCAGGCGTCAGCGGCTCGTATCTCCTGCCACAAGACTTCGATGTAGGCTATGATTTCCATCGAAGGAGGCGCCCATGCGTTCGGTGATCACTGGAACCGGTATGTACATCCCCGAGGCCAGCGTCGATAACCACGCCCTTTCAAAGATCATGGACACCTCGGACGAATGGATCCAGGTACGGACCGGTATTGCCAAACGGCAGTATGCGGCGCCCGACCAGGCAACCTCCGACCTCGCTGTCCCGGCCTGTCGCCAGGCACTCAAAAACGCCGGATTGAAACCCGAAGACATCGACTATCTGATTTTCGCGACCATGACACCAGACTATTTTTTCCCCGGTTCGGCACCGTTCCTGCAGCGAAAGCTCGGCCTCGAGCACGTGCCGTGCCTCGACATCCGCCAGCAGTGCGCCGGTTTTGTTTACGCCCTGCAACTGGCCGATGCGCTGATCCGCTCCGGTCAGCAACGCCGAGTCCTTGTCGTCGGGGGCGAAGCCCATGCGTCACTGGTGCCGTGGAGTGAGAAAACATGGCAGGTCGCGCTAGGGCACGAGAGCGGTCCGGTGTCGGCCGAGGAGTACGAGCAGAACACTGAAACTCGAGATCGGGTTGTGCTCTTTGGCGACGGTGCCGGCGCGGTCGTGGTCGAGGCTCGTGAAGAGGGCGACAGCGGCGTTATAGACTGCCTCCTCCACACCAACGGTGACGAGGCTGAACGTCTGTGGACCAAAGCGGCAGGCAGCGCCTTCCGTCCCTACATCACCCACGAGATGATCACCTCGGGTGACGTCACCCCGGTTGTCGAGGGACGCAAGGTCTACGCCCTCGCCGTTACCTTCATGCCGAAAGTGACTCTCGAAATCCTGAAAAAAAACGATTTAACCCTCGACGACCTCGATCTGGTGATCTTTCACCAGGCCAACCTACGTATCAACGAGGGGGTGCAGAAACGTCTCGGGCTGCCCGACGAAAAGGTCTTCAACAACATCCAGAACTATGGCAACACCACCGCCGGCACAATCCCAATCGCATATCACGAGGCGCTCGAACAGGGTCGGGCGAAACCGGGAGATCTGGTGGCCTTCGTGGGCCTCGGCAGTGGGCTCAATTGGGGTGCGGTTCTCTATAGGGTTTGATCCACCGACCCACTCAATTCACCACCAAGGCACCAAGAACACCAAGGGATATCTGGCCCATCACATCGCGAATCCGAAATTGAGTGAGGTTTGCCCGAGTTTCCGGCCATCTCATTCCGATCAGCAAGGAAACACCTCGAAAAACCTTTGGTGGCCTCTTGGTGGTCTTGGTATCTTGGTGGTTCAAATATGATCGGGCACGGAGACGAAAACGGAGACAGGGTGGGTCTCGAAACCTAACAAATTACAAAACTTATGCTACTCTGTGCTCGCGGTGGGATGACCTGGCCGGACCGACCTGGCCTCTCCCCCGCCTGACTAAAACGAATAGGAGACGTCGTGACACGACGCATGCTCATTAACGCCCAGCGCCCCGAAGAGGTGCGCATCGCGGTGGTTTCGGACAACAAGCTGGATCAGTACGAGGTCTCGGCCACCGAGTCGGGCCTCTATCGTGGAAATATCTACCGTGGCGCAGTCGCAAATCTGCAGCCATCGCTGGACGCCGCCTTTGTCGGCTTCGGTGCCGAGCGAGACGGCCTCCTGCGAGCCGACGACGTAGTGCCCTCCGCCTTTCACAAGAAGGTGGAAAACGCCGGAAAACACCCGCGAATCGACCGTATCCTCGAACGCGGCAAACCAATCCTGCTCCAAGTGGTCCGCGACGGCGTCGGCCGCAAAGGAGCGCTGGTCACAACCAATATCAGTATCGCGGGACGGTATCTCGTCCTGATGCCCTTCGATGACGTCCGCGGAATCTCACGTAAGGCCGAGGACGAAGATCGGCAGGCGATCAAAGACCGCGTCAGCAAGCTCGAACTACCCGAAGGGTGTGGAGTCATTCTCCGCACAAACGCCCTCGATCAGCCTCAAAAGACCCTCAACCGCGATCTCAATGCCCTGCTCCGGCTGTGGAAGAAAATCCGTCAGGAGGCATCGGCCGGCAAAGGTCCGCGGCTCCTCTACTCAGATCAGGACCTGATCGTTCAGGCGCTGCGGGACTCCTTCGACAATTCGATCTCTGAAATCCTGGTCGATGACGACAAGGCCTTTGCCAAGGCCCAGGGCTATATGCGGACATTCATGCCGAGATCGGGCAAACGGTTGGTCCGTTACACCGACCGGATGCCGCTATTCAGCCGCTATAACCTCGAGGAACAGATTGACCGAATCTATCAACGCATGGTCCAGCTGCCCAGCGGCGGATCGATCGTCATCGACGGAACCGAGGCCCTGACCGCCATCGACGTCAACTCCGGCCGCGCAACCCGTGGGGGTAGCCAGGAAGAGACCGCCTACGCCACCAATCTCGAGGCGGCGCGGGAGGTGGCACGGCAGCTCCGGCTGCGCGACATCGGTGGTCTGGTCGTGGTCGACTTCATCGACATGCGGGCACCCAAGCACCAGCGCGAGGTCGAGAAGACCATGCGTGACTCGATGAAAGACGACAAGGCCCGGACAAACGCCAGCAGACTGTCGGACAACGGGCTGTTGGAGATCAACCGTCAGCGCCTGAAAAAGGCCCTGCAACTTCGCACCCACCGCCCATGTCCGACCTGCAGTGGTGCGGGGACGATTGCCAGTCCCGAGCTCGTTGGCCTCAACATCTTGCGGCGTATCGAAACCCGCGCGGTCACTGGCCGCCTCGGTGGAGTCCGGGTCGAACTCCATCCGGAGCTGGCCGACGCCCTGCAGAACGACAGCCGACAGGAACTCGCGGCTCTCGAACGGGAGTTCGACATCGAAATCGAGATCATCGCGGCATCCGGACTCCACCGCGCCGAAGAACATATCGACTGGCGAGAGCGCTCCAAGGGTGAGGAGCGGGTTCCCGCCCCCGCGGTCAGCGCCGCCGATCTCGCCGAAGGAGTGAATGGAGAGAATCGGGATCGAGGTGAAAAACCGCAGCCGAACGAAAACGAAGCGGCCTCCATCGATGCCGAGGATTCCAAACCCCCTGCCGCGAAAGAGAAATCGCGGCGCCGCCGCCGTGGCGGCCGCAAGCATAAGAAGGCCAAACCTGCCGAAAATGCCGACGAGCCGAACGATTCGGGTTCCTCTGAGCAGAACGGATC
>JACXWA010000030.1 GCA_014764485.1 Candidatus Sulfomarinibacter kjeldsenii | reverse complement strand
ACCACCAAGAACGCCCAAATACTTCTATTTGTGTTTTTCTGGCTCGTTGAATCCGAGTACGACCATGTGATCTGATCGGCTGTGCAACGTGCGTCCGTCGTTTCTCGTACAAAGGGAAGCCTTTGTGATGCCTTGGTGTCCTTTGTGTCTTGGTGGTGAGATCTGGCGCCTGTGTCGTCGATGCCCCAACGCGCTCGGTATGGGCGGGGTGCAATCTGTGCCGACCAATGCAATAGCCTCGTGCCTGTCTGGCATCAGTCCGGCCGAATCGACGCGCCCCGGGAGCGTGCATAGCGGTATGGCTGTGGGCACGATACTTGCTTTATTGCCCCTCTAGGCCAACTGGCTGGCGGGGGAAAAATGGAAAATCTGGAAACACGAGGTGATGAAAAGGCAATCGATCGTGCCGCATCGCGACTTGGAGAGATCCAGCGCGCGGTGTCCGAGGTGGTGGTGGGACAGGACCGCCTCGTGGAGTCGCTGCTGGTGGCGATGTTGTGCCGTGGGCATGTGCTCCTCGAAGGTGTGCCGGGTCTGGCCAAGACACTCACGGTGCGGACCCTGGCGGGTGTGATCGGCGGGAGCTTCCAGCGCCTCCAGT
This sequence comes from Candidatus Sulfomarinibacter kjeldsenii, assembly GCA_014764485.1. Lineage (GTDB taxonomy): Bacteria > Acidobacteriota > Thermoanaerobaculia > Thermoanaerobaculales > Sulfomarinibacteraceae > Sulfomarinibacter > Sulfomarinibacter kjeldsenii. The sequence continues at coordinate 8,674 of JACXWA010000030.1, read as the reverse complement.
TCACCCCCGATTTGCTGCCCGCTGACATCACGGGCACCCAGATCTTCGATCCGAAGACTTCGCAGTTCGTCCCGCACCGCGGTCCGGTCTTTTGCAACCTGGTGTTGGCGGATGAAATCAACCGCGCGCCGGCCAAGGTCCAGTCAGCGCTCCTCGAGGCGATGGAGGAACGCCAGGTCACGATCGGCGATACCACCCACAAGCTGCCGGAGCCCTTCGTCGTGCTGGCGACCCAAAACCCGATCGAGCAGGAGGGCACATACCCATTGCCCGAGGCTCAGCTCGATCGCTTTCTCTTCAAGGTTTTGGTCGACTACCCGGCGCCGGAGGAAGAGCGCAAGGTCCTCGAGTACCACCTCGCGGAGTCGTTTCCCAAGCCGCAGCGTCTGAGCTCGGTCGAGGAGCTCGCAGGACTCGAACCGGTGGTCCGCGAAGTCTACCTCGATGAGCGTATTCGCTCCTATATCGTCAATCTGGTGACCGCGACCCGTGATCCGGCCGAGGTCGGTCTTGGTGATCTGGTGCCACTGCTCGCCTTTGGGGCCTCCCCAAGGGCGTCCATCGCCCTGGCGATCGGCACCCGTGCGCTGGCGCTGGTCCGCGGCCGATCCTATGTCACGCCCGAGGATGTCAAGGAGCTGGCGCCGACGGTGCTGCGCCATCGGCTGGTTCTCACCTACGAGGCTGAAGCCGAGGGGGCGACTGTCGAGGAGATCACCGAACGGATCCTGTTGGCGGTGGAGGTTCCTTGATTCATCCGATCCCGTTCTCAATCCCGTTCCCGAAAATGGGGATGGAAAATCCAAAATCCGAAATCCAAAATCCGAAATCAAGGTGGTGAGCGTTGCCCCTTAACCTCGCCTCCTATTTTGGCCGCCCCCGTCCGCAGGCAACTTCGGGCGAGGCCGGCGCAGAGCTTCGCGCCCAGGTGCGCAGGCTCGAGATCCGCGCACGTCAGGCGATGGAGTCGGGGCTGACGGGCCAGTACCAGAGCGCTTTCAGAGGACTCGGGCTGGAGTTCGAGGAGGTGCGTGAGTACAGGCCCGGCGATGACGTCCGGACCATCGACTGGAATGTCACTGCGAGGACCGGCTCCCTTCACGTCAAGCGATACCGCGAAGAGCGCGACCTCAATGTCCTCCTCCTTGTTGATTTATCGGCCTCGACTCAGTTCGGCTCAAAGGTGATGACGGTCCATGACCTTATCGCCGAGGTGGCCGGCCTGTTTGCGCTGGCTGCGGCGCGGCGCGATCGTGTGGGTGCGATTCTCTTCGACGATAACGTGAGGACCTTGATTCCACCGCGCCTTGGTTGGCGGCACGGCCTCCGCGTGGTGCGCGAGGTACTGGGGGCAGAACCACGAGGCCACGGCACCGCCCTCGACCAGGCGGTGCGGGCAGCGGGTCATATGCTGCATCGGCGAGGGGTGGTCATCATTCTTGTCGATCAGGCCTGCCCTCTTCCGCGCCGCGAGCTGGTGGCGCTCGCTTGCCGCCACGAGGTGGTCGTTGTTCGGCTCGGAGACGAATTGCTCGAAAGTGGGCTTGATGGCGCGAGCCTGCCGGTAGTCGATGCCGAGGCTGGCGACCGCAGCGTGATCCGCGGACCGGGTGCTGTCAAACGACAGCCAACGCCGCCGGGTGTTGATCTGATCGAACTCCACACCGGCGAGGATTACTTGCCGGCGGTTCGGGCGATGCTCGAGCGGCGGGAGCGGCGCCGTGCGCACTGAACTTGCCCTCATGCTGCTCAATGAACGCCGGCATGTGCAGGCGGGGCGCCTGCACCACAATAATGACCTCGGGCCCTTGTGGTGCAGGCGTCTCGCCTGCGCAAATATAAGAACAGTGTTGGGGCCAGTCCGCACTTTTCTCATCCTGGCGATGCTGCTGTCGGCGGCGGCGACCTCTTTTGCAGCAACCGCGGCGCTCGAGGTGACGGTTTCGGCGAATTCGCCAAGAATTGGCGATAGGGTGCCGGTGCGAGTCACCGCGCGCGGCGGTGAGGACCTGATGTGGGGTGAGCTGAGGATAGGAATCGAGGCAGAGGGTCCATGGGTGGTGGTGGATAGCCCCCACGAAATGGCGGGGGCCCGCCCCCCGGTTTGGGAGCTCGTTCTGGCGCCGATGGCGGTCGGGGAACTCAGTCTGCCCGCCCTCGGTGCCGGGGTTCGTGGTCCCGATGGCGAGGTGGGTGAGGTTGCGGCCCTGGAGCTGCCGACCGTTCATGTTGTCTCAGTTCTTCCTACCGAAGAAGAGGTACAGCCGGTGCCGCTGCGCGACCCGGTGGGGGTCAGCGGATTCCCCTGGGAGTGGGTGTTGCCGCTGGCGATGCCGATCCTCGGTGCAGCGCTGGCGTTCGTCTGGTGGTTACGCCGCCGTCGAATGCGAGGAGACGCGGCTGGTGTCACGGTGTTGGCGCCGTTTGAAGAGCTGACGGCTCTCCTCGATCAGCTCCGGGGGCGGATCGGCCGCGAGCCGGGCGAGAGCATCTGTGATCGTCTGGCGGGTGGATTGCGCCACTACCTCGAACGAGTGAGCTCTGAACCGGCAGAGGAAATGACTTCCTTCGAGCTCAGGCTTCTCGCTCGTAAGCAGGACTGGCCAGAAGACGTACGACGAGGCATTCAGGCCGTAATGAGCGTCGCGGACAGGGTACGGTTTGGCCGCTTTGCGGCCGATGACGGCGAGCTACGACAGGCTATCGAAACAAGCCGCAACGTCTCACGGTGTCTCGAGGCTCATCTCGCGGTCGATGATGAGGCCGCAGTGGAGTTGGAGGCGGTGGGATGATCCGGCTGGCGGCACCACTTTGGCTGGCGTTGGGCGGCGTCGGCGCGATTGCCGGGATCGTCTGGCTCCTTCGTCGGCGCTGGCAACGCTACCCGTTTCCGCTCGGTGGTCGAGATGCAGTGCGTCGCTCCAGCCGTTTCAGCGCGACCTCGACCGCAGGTGTCCTGGTTGCCATGGCCTTTGCGCCCCTCGCCGTGTCATTGGCTCGTCCGCAAGAGGTGCTATCGAGACAGCTCGAGCATGCGGAGGGTGTCGATATGGTCATCGCTCTCGATGTTTCGGGGTCGATGGCGGCACTGGACTTCCAGCCAAGTGACCGCCTCGGGGTCGCCAAGGAAACGATCGCTCGCTTTCTCGATCGGCGGCCGCATGACCGAATTGGGCTGGTGATATTTGCCGGTGCGGCGGTTACGATCTGCCCGCTGACTTTAGATCACGAGGTCGCTGACCATCTTCTCGAACAGGTGAAGTTGCGCACCCTCCCGGATGGCACCGCCATAGGCCTCGGCCTCGGGACGGCGGTCAACCGGCTACGGGCATCGACCTCTGACTCCAAGGTCGTGGTGTTGGTGACCGATGGCTCCAACAACGCCGGTCAGCTCGACCCGCGAACCGCGGCCGAACTGGCGAGGGATGAGAAGATAACGGTCCACACCGTGCTCGTGGGGCGTGGCGGAGAGGTGCCGATCCCTGTCCGCATGCGTGACCCGCGAACCGGTCGAGAGTTTTCGCAGATCCAGAATGTGAACGTGGATATCAATCCGGAGTTGCTGGCGGAGATCGCACGCGGCACCGGCGGTACTTCGTTCCGTGCTCGCGACCCGGAAGCGCTGGCAGAGGTGTTTTCGGAGATCGACCGCATGGAGAAGACGGTCTTCACCTCGACTCGACTCGTCCGCTACCGTGAGCGGTTCGAACCGTGGGCATTTGCCGCACTGATCCTGCTGGCGGCAGGCGTCATTCTCGAAGGGACAGCTGGGAGGACTCCGTGGTGAGCTTCGCGGAACCCGCCCGCCTGGCTTTTCTCGCGCTGCCTTTGCTGACAGGAGTGCTCGCCCTCTACCGTCATCGCCGCCGGCTTCTGCAGCAACGCCGGCTCGCGTCACCAGGGGTTTGGCGGCGGTTGTTGGGCGGCACCCCTGCCACCGGCGTGGTGCGTCTCATTGTCTGGAGCGGAGCAGCGGCCTTCCTGGTCGTGGCGGTGGCTCGGCCACAGTGGGGCGAGATGCCGGCTGAAGAAACGATTCGAACCCGTGATCTGGTGATCGCTCTCGACGTTTCTGACTCCATGCTCTGCGAAGACCTGCGACCGTCTCGTCTGACCCGCAGCGTCGAGACCTTGATTCGGCTCCTCCCCCAGCTCGAGGGCAACAGGATGGCGGTGGTGGTCTTCGCGGGTGAAGCGTACTCGTTGGTGCCACTGACCACCGATTTGAGTGCGGTTGCGGTCTTTCTCGAAGGCGTAGGGCCCGGCATGGTGGCCCTCCCCGGCTCCAACCTGGAAGGTGCTGTGGGCGGTTCTCTAAAGCTTTTGCCTCCCGAAGGTGAAGGACGTGTTGTGCTTCTTTTCACCGACGGAGAGAACCTGCAGGGAGATGTAAACGCTGCCATCGAGGCCCTCTCGGAAGCCTCTGTTGGACTTCTCGGGATCGTGGCTGGGACGGAGCAAGGCGGGCCGATCCCCGAACACGATGAGCGGGGAGGCGTGCGCTACAAGCGGGACCAGAACGGTCAACCTGTGGTGACCCGCGCCCACCCGGAGGTGCTGACCGAAATCGCCGACAGGGTTGATGGCGAGGTCGTGTCTCTTGGTGACCCGGAGGTCGTGCGCGAGATCGCAGACGCGGTGGCGCGACTCCGTACGCGCGAGGTCGAAGAGACCCGTAACATCCGGCGTGTCGAACGGTTTCCGATTTTCCTCGTCGCGGCGGCGATTTTCCTCTTCCTCGGATTCGCAATGTCCCCCTGGCGGCGACTGGCGACTGCAGCCGCGATCGTGGTGCTCGCCGCACCTTCATTCGCCCTTGCTCAGGCAGTTTCCCCAGCCACGTCTGCGCCGCACGTGGATGCGCCTCCGGTTACCGAAAATCAAGAGGTGGCGGAGGAAACGTTGCCATCGGCCTCGTGGTGGCAGCGCTTGATCCCGGGTGGAAGCCGCCGTCTCGCTCGGCGAGGTGTCGGCAAGTGGCGCCAACAGAAATTCGATGAGGCAACGATGTCCTTTGCCGGCGCTGCCGAACTCGACCCTGACGGACCAGAGAGGCTGTATGACCTCGGTACGGCCCTCGCGGCCGGTGGCAGGCTCGAGACGGCAACGCCACTACTGGCAACGGCGGACCAGAGTGGGGTCCCTTTTGCGGCCTACAATTCTGGAACCGCCGCCCTCGTGCAATCACAGCCGGACGCTGCCCTCGAATGGCTGCGGCGAGCGATGCTCGCTGATCCCGACGATCTTGCGGCCAAACACAACTATGAGCTTGCGCTGAGGATGCGCGACCAGCAGCAGCAACAGCAGGACGAGCAGGACGAGCAACAGAAGGATCAAGAGAAGGATCAAGAGAAGGAGCAAGAGCAACAAGATGGGGACGATGAGCGGCAGCCAACGCCGACCCCGTCGCAGGGCCAGGGCCCAGCCCCAACACCGACGCCCGATTCCAACCAACCGCTCTTCGCGGCTCTCGAAAGAGCTGAGGCGGAGGCGAGGGAGGCCCTTCGCTCGCCGACTCCGAAGGCGGGCAAGGTGGAGAAAGACTGGTGAGGCGAGGCCTTTTTGTCGCGGTAGCATTCCTTGTCGCTGGAGTCACGGTTGCCGGCGCTGCTGACCCAAGCCTCGAGGTCCACCTCGACCCGCGCAAGATTGGGATCGAGGACGCGACCGTGCTGGTCGTGCGGATCCTCGAGCCGGAGGGGACGCCGGAGGTCGATCTCGGCACGCTTGAAAACCTCGAGGTCGTCTCCGGCCCGTCGACCAAAACCGAGTTCTCGTGGATCAATGGGGCAGCCACCCGAGCCGTCAGCTACAGCTACGTCGTGCAGGGTCTGGAAGTTGGGGCGGCCTCAATTGGCCCCGTGACCGTAAAGCTTGCTGGAAAGGAGCTCAGCTCCGGGATCGTGAGGGCCGAAATTGTCCCCGGCAGTATCATTCCACAGCGGCAGCAGGGACGGCGCTCACCGTTTCCCTTTGATCCCTTCGAAGACCTCGCACAACGGCGCCAGCAGTCTCGCTCAGTTCTGATCGTTCTCAGACAACTGGTATACGAAACTCAGGTGGTACTTGGTCAGGCGGTTCGAGTGGCAATTGTCCTCGACACCACAGCGGGCGGCGTCGACGGCTTCGAGTGGACAACCCCGCCCTCCTACCCCGGTTGGTGGGCCCAGAGAATAGAACCACCCGAGCGAGTCACCGGCGACGTAGTCGAGGTCGAGGGAGTTCGCTTCAACCGATTCGTGGTTGCGAGCCACGTGCTTGTTCCCCTCAAAACCGGCCAACTCGAGGTGCCGCGAGTCGAGGCGAGGATCGGATTCCGAACCGCGAGCCTTTTCTCGCCGCAACAGGTGGTGGAGCGCGCAACCGAGGCGAAAACCGTTGAGGTTTCACAGCAGCCCCGACCACCGGCGGGGTTCTCCGGTGCGGTTGGTGATCTTCACTACGTGGCAACGATCGAACCGGAAACCATTGATTACGGGGAGTCGGCTGTGCTGACCATCGAGCTCCGTGGCAACGGCAATTTACCGCTCGTGGAGGCCCCGGCCATGTGGCCGGCGTGCTTGGACTGTGAGAGCTATCCACCCGAGGAAGAGAGCAACTTCGTGGTTGATGATGGCGGGATCCACGGCAGCCGCACCTGGCGAACGACCCTCGTGCCCCGCATTTCCGGTGAAATCGAACTCGAACCGGTGATGCTGGCGGTTTTCGACCCGGCGGCCGGTCATTACCGGAAACAGACTCTCGGACCTTTGCACCTGGTTGTGGAGCCACCACCGGCGACACCGACGCCGGCGGTGGAAGAGACAGAGCGGGTAGCCGATCCGCATGTTTTGGCCGAGGCGGCGCCGACGACGGATGATTTAGAACCCGGTATGCCCCTGTGGGCGTGGATCGTCGGCGCCCTCGTCGTTGGTCTCGCTGTCGGCGGAGTAGCGCCGCTACTCATGGCCCGGAGGCGCAAAGGAGCGCTGCCTCCGCGACGCGCCGGGGAGAGCCCCGCAGAGCGTGCTCGCGAGCTCCAGGTGGCTCTCGAGCGTTGGTGGATGGATGCGCGGAGTCGCGCCAAGGGCCGCGCTTTTGAAGGGGAGATGCAGCAACTGCGGCGCGAGCTCGAGGCCATACGTTTCGCACCTGGCCGCGCCGACCATACCGAGACCGTTCATGACCTCGAAGACCGTCTGAGGGGGCTGATGCGTCGCGCGTGATACGATGATTTAATGGGCGCACCAGAGGTCCACAGTCTGCCACTGGGCGATCTTGAGCCCTTCCTCGACCGCAAACGCTACTCGGCATTTGCCATGTCGCAGCTGCAGCTGCCTTCGTTTCTCAGCGAGATTTTGAGGAAAGCGAACGACTTCGTGCCATCGGAGGCGGGATCGATTCTCATGGATCGGCCGATCGAGCGGGGCGAGACGCCGTCTGAAATCCTGCTCTACTTCGTGGCCGCTTTTGGCCCCTCCGGGTCGGCCCTCCTCGGGAAGAGCCTTCGCGCCGATCGCGGTGTGGTCGGAAACGTGTATCGGTCCGGAGAGCCCTATCTGATGTCGGACCCGAAAAACGATCCCAACTTCTACTCCAAGTTTGATGAAGACCATGAGTTCAGAACCACCGGTGTGGTCGCCGTGCCGGTCCGAATCGAGCGTACCGTGTGTGGTGTCCTCGAGCTACTCAACCGCTCGGATGGCGAACCGTACACCGAACGTAATATGCAGATGCTCGAGATATTCGCGCGCTACACTTCGATCTCGATCGAGAACCTCCTGGACGCGCAGCGGGCAACCGAAATGGCGCGTCGCGATGATCTCACCGGCCTCTATAATGATCGATTCTTCCATCACCGACTGAGTGAGGATCTCATTCGCGCTGACGTGACCCGTTCGACGATTGCCCTGCTCTTTCTCGACATCGACAACTTCAAGTCCGTCAACGATACTCACGGCCACCTTGCCGGGTCGCAGGTACTGAAAGAGTTTGGGTGGCTCCTGAATCGTGCCGTGACCGACGAGAAGTCAACCCTCGCCCGTTACGGCGGGGATGAGTTTGTCGTGATCTTGCCGGACCATGACCTCGAGATGGCGTGCGAGGTGGCGACGAGGATTCAGACGGAGCTGGCAAACACCCAATTTCTGCAGGGCTCCTTCTCCTGGTCCGAAGGGCCGGTCTACTGGCGCCAGCCGCTCACCGCTTCCATCGGCGTTGCGGTTTATCCCCACCACCTCCCGCGCCAGGGAACGACCGATCTGAAGAAGAACCTCCTCCTCCGCGCCGCCGACCTCGCCATGTACCGCGGCAAAGAAAACGGCAAGAACCAGATCCGTATCGCGGATTAACCCGCGCCCGAGTCCGTGCCCGATGTCACTATCGCTATCGCCATCGACTGCCCACCCGCCGCGTCCCTTCGGTCCGCGGCACGCGTTCTCGGTCATCCCGACCTCCGAACTCAAGCGCTCGTCGGTCGCTCTGACCTCGACCGCAGCGCGCTTGCGGCGCGCGGGCGGGCCCTCTCGGGTAGGCGGTTCTCTACTTGACATCCCGCCCCCTCCCCCCGCCCACCCACCCTCAGAAAGGCACGTTGGGCTTCGCCCATCGCGCCTTTCCGAGCTTCTCTGCAATCTGAGCATGATTATAGCTGTAGATCTCAGCCAACGTCTTCAAACCATCGGCTTCTTCAAAG
>JACXWA010000090.1 GCA_014764485.1 Candidatus Sulfomarinibacter kjeldsenii | reverse complement strand
CCCCGCCGCACGGCGATGGGTGAGAACCCGCTCAAGCTCGACGCGCGGGCGCCGAAAATCCCGTTCTCCGAGTGGGCACTCTCGGAGACCCGGTTCCGGATGCTCATGAAGACCAACCCCGAACGGTCGAAGAGATTGCTCGAGGAGGCCCAACGCGTCGTTCAGGCCAAGTACGACATGTACCAGCAGCTCGCAAACCTGCACTACGGCTCTGATGCCGACACAGAAAGCAATTGAGGGAGGGAGCTATGGACCTCAAAACAACCTATCTCGGACTCGAGCTCGCCAACCCGATCGTCAGCGGTTCGTGCCCTCTTGGCGCAAATCTCGACACCGTCCGCCTCCTCGAAGACGCAGGAGCAGCCGCGGTCGTCATGCCATCTCTCTTCGAAGAGGAGATCATGGCTGCCGCGACGGCGCAGATGGAGATGGAATCGGCCGGAGCCGGATTTGCCGAGGCTTCGTCCTATATCCCCAACCCCGAGGGATACCACATTGGACCCGATCACTATCTGGAGCACGTCCAGGGAGCCAAAGAGGCGGTCTCGATTCCGATCATCGCCTCGATCAACGGCACCTCTGCCGGCGGCTGGACCCGTTATGCCAAGAAGATGGAAGAGGCCGGCGCCGACGCGCTCGAGCTCAACACCTACTACATTGCCACTGACGCGAACGAGCCCGGCAGCGACGTCGAAAAGAGAACTCTCGACATCGTGACCGCGGTCAAGGAAGCCGTGTCGATCCCGATCGCGGTCAAGCTGTCGCCCTTCTTCTCCTCACTCGCGAATTTCGCCAAACAGCTTCAGGAGAAGGGCGCCGACGGACTCGTCATCTTCAACCGCTTCTACCAGCCAGACCTCGATATCGAGGAGCTGGACGTGGTGCCCAACCTGCGCCTTTCGACCGCCGACGAGCTCCGCCTACGACTTCGCTGGCTGGCGATTCTGTCGAGCCAGGTGGAGCTTTCGCTCGCGGCCACAGGTGGCGCCCACAACGCTGTCGATGTCATCAAGGCGACGATGGCAGGAGCCCACTCGGTGCAGATGGTGTCGGCACTGCTGATCCACGGACCCGAGCACATCAAACGCACCCTCGAGGCGGTCGATTTCTGGCTTACTGAGCACGAGTACGAATCGCTGCGCCAGATGCAGGGCTCGATGAATATGTCCAAGGTGCCGGATGCGGCCAAGTTGACCCGCGCCAACTACATGAAAATGCTGGACAGCTGGCAGCAGTAGTAGTTCGTTTCAATCAGCGATTCACAGGGGCGGGAAACCGCCCCTTTTTTCGCTTCGGCGCACGAGCGATCCCGCCAATCGAGAGCGCTTGGCCGCTTCGACGACACAGGTGCCACTCGCCAATTGAGAGCGCCTGGCCGCTTCGGCGACACAGGTGCCACTCTTCGCATTGTTTGCCCCGAAGGCACTCGCCAATTGAAAGGCGACGAATTCAAACAATGCGAAGGGTGGCACCCCGCTCGCTCCTATCAGGAGCGCTTAGAGACGTCGACGCATTTCTTCCAGGATGGCCTCAAACTCGGGATCGCCCTTCAGCGAATCGAAGTCGTCGTCCTCGAAGATGCGCCGGTGCGCCCAGCCCGTCGCAAGTGCACGCTGGAGGGTCGCGACGGTCTCTTCGACATCGCCGGCGAGGGCGAGAATGCAGGCCTGGTCATAGAGATTCCAGCCGTTCGCGATGTGCTCTTCGCCGAAGATCTTCTCTCTGATCTCCAATGCCCGACGGTATTGGCGCAAAGCCTCATCGTAATCTTCGGCCACATACGCGTGTAGACCGGAGCGCTCGAGGGTGCGTGCGAAATCGAGGTGGTGCGGCCCGAAGTTCGTCTCGATCAGATACAGCGCCCTGTCGAGCATTTTCTGCGCTCCAGTCGCATCGCCGAGGGCGAGGCGGGTCTGCGAGTACGGGTTCAGGATCCAGGCGAGATCGGGATGGTCCTTCCCTAAGCTCAACTCGGCTATCCTGAGCGCTCGTTGAAAACCCTCGTCCGAGGCCTCGTCATCGCCGTGCCGGTGGCTGATATCCGCCAGATTCATCAGTGGCCACACGAGGTTCGGGTGCTCGGTCCCGAGAGTATTCTGGATGATGTCGAGGGCTCGTTGGGAATACTGACGCGCCTCGCCCAATCGAAGGGTCTCCAAATAACATCGTCCAAGAGCGCCGCAGAGCCCCGCGACGACTGGGTGGTCGGGTCCAAATTGCTGCTCAAATAGCCTCAACGCGTTTTCGAGAAGAGGCTGCGCCTCCAGGTGTCTGCCGAGATCCATGAGCATGATGGCCTGAGGCCAGGTCGTATTGACCACTATCGGATCATTTTCCATCCCGATCGCCGCCAGGATCTCGAGCGAGCGATCAAAGGCCTCGCGGGCCTCGTCATACTTGCCGGTCCGCCAATAGACGTTGCCCGCATTGCCGAGACTCGTCGCCACAAAACGGTGTTCGGGGCCCAACGACTCCTCATATATGATCGCCGCCCTCTCGAAAAGGCCCAGGGCCTCGTCAAAGGCCCCGGTACTGAATGCGACCCAACCGAGCGACACCGTGCTGTGGCCCACCTGGGCCGAAGTTTCTCCAAGGTGTTCCGAGCGCAGCTCGATCGCTTCCTCGAGCAAAACCCTGGCATCGCCATTCCGGCCGAGGTTGCGATACGCGTTGCCGACCGTATCGAGCAAACGCGCCCGCAACACGGGTTGATCGGAGAGTTCGTCACGAATCCGATCGACTCCACGGTCGAGCATCGCCCCGGTTGATGGGATCTGGCCCATCTGCGTGCCGGGATCGAGGTCGGCAAAAACGGCTGCCAGGAGCTCCGACACCTTGCGCGCGGTCTCCGCCTCGCTGCGCGCCCTCACCAGACCGATCGTCGTACCGGTAACGCCCACAACCAAAGCCGCCGTCACCAGAAACCCTGCGGCGACGCCGACTTTGTGCCGCCGCGCGAATTTCCGGACCCGATACGCCGTGCTCGGCGGGCTTGCTTCGACCAGTTCGTTTCGCAGGTACCGGTCGACGTCCGCCGCCAGCTCGGACGGCGAGCCGTAGCGACGAGTGCGATCCTTTTCGAGCGCCTTCATCACGATCCAGTCGAGATCGCCGCGAAGGGTTCGGGTCAGGCCGTGGATGTCCGTACGCCGTTGTTCCGCCGCTGTCTGCGAGGCATCACCGAGGCTCGAGACCCGAGTACTCGGACGTTGCGGCTCCTCCTCGCGAATCCGCCGCCGCATTTCGTCAAAGCCCGCCGTCCGCAGTTCTTCTGCATCGAACGGCTGGGTCCCGGCGAGCAGCTCGTACAGCACAACGCCAAGAGAATAGACATCCGACCGGGTGTCGACATCGAGCCCGGTGAGCTCCGCCTGTTCCGGACTCATGTACTCGGGAGTACCGATCCACTGGCCGAGCTCGGTGAAGAGGGTGCGTTCGGTCAGTCGTTGCGAGGTCGCCTTGGCAACACCAAAATCGATGATTTTGGGAGCCGGACGGCCGTCCTCGACCGCAACCAGGATATTCGACGGTTTGATGTCGCGATGGATGACACCCTTCTGGTGGGCGTGCTGTACGCCATCGCAAACCACTGTGAAGAGGGCCAGGCGCTCCTGTGTGCTCAACCGTTGGACGTCGCAGTACTCCGTCAGTGGCACTCCCCTGACATACTCCATGGCGAAGAAGGGCCGGCCCTCGTCGGTCGAGCCCGCCTCGAAGGCCTTGGCGATGTTGGGGTGGTTCATCAGCGCCAGGGCCTGCCGCTCGGACTCGAATCGGGCCAGTACCTCCTTGGTGTCCATCCCCCACTTGATCAGTTTGAACGCCACCCTGCGCCGGACCGGGGCCTCCTGCTCGGCCTCCCACACCTCGCCCATTCCGCCCTCGCCAACTTTCTGAAGAAGGTGGAAGTTGCCGATCCGTTCGGGCGGACGTCTGTCTTCCGACGAATCCGGCGTCGCGCAGTCGATCTCGAGGAGGGCGTCGACCTCGCGACGAAGGTCGTCGTCCCCAGCGCATTCCTCGTCGAGATACGATGCGCGTTCGTCACCCGGCAACTCGCAGGCCGCCAGAAAGACCTCCTTGGCGCGACGGTGACGGTCGATGCTCACGACGACTCAGTCTCCGACAGCCTGAGGCGGAGCCACGCCTGGGCGTGCCGCCAATCGTTTTCGACAGTGCGTTTTGACACGCCAATCACCTCGGCGACCTGCTCCACCGTCAATCCCCCGAAGAAGCGGAGGGTCACGACCTTTGCCTCACGCTCGTCAATCTCTGCAAGCTGCTCGAGGGCCGCATTGAGGTCGAGGATCTGCTCGCGATCGAGCACCTCCACGCCCAGAGGATCGAGGGCCCCCGACAGGGTCACGCTCTGCCACCCGGCGCCCCTCTTCTGTGCTCCACGTTCGCGTGCGTGGTCCACCAACAAACGGCGCATCACTCTGGCGCCAACCGCGAAAAAGTGGGTCTTGCCCTTCCAGTTGGCCCGGGTCTGGTCAACCAGCTTGAGGTAGGCCTCGTGGACCAGCGCGGTCGGTTGCAGGGTGTGGCCAGGGGTTTCGCGGAACATGTACCCCTTGGCGAGCCGACGCAGTTCGTCGTAGACAACCGGAAAAAGGTCCTCCGCGGTGGCCCGATCGACCTCTCCGGCCCCACTCAGACCGGAAATGATCTCTGTAACCCGGGCCTTTGGATCGGTCGTCAACCACGGCCTCCTGCTATCTGCATTAGTGCCAGAACATTGTAAGGGAATTCCGACCAAGCACCCATTCCCTATCGAATCCTACGGAAATGGCGACCCCGGCGTTTCATGTTGCGGGGTTTTCAAAGCGAATCCGCGTTACCAGGTGGAGAGCGAAAAGCAATCCGGAAGATCTCATGAGGAGTGATCTCCGAGAACAGAAACAGGAGGATATTATGAAACGAGCAGTTGTTTTCTTTGCAGTTGCAGGAATGATGGGACTACTCGCCACCCCGGCCGCGGCGGCAGACTCTGGTTGGAATCTCCGCATCTTTGCCGCCGGACACGATACGGATCTCGACGTGACGGTACCAGCCGAAAACCCCGAGTTCATCGATGTTTCGTCTGACAGTGACCTCGGTTTCGGGGCCAGCATCGAGTACCAGTTCAGCGGTCTTCTCGGGCTGGAGCTGGGTATCATGAAGGCAAACCCCGCGATCGTGCTGACCGCCGAAGACATTCCAGGTTACGGCGACATCGTTCTTACCGACTCCATGTCAACCACCGCCATATCCCTCGATCTCAACTTCCACTTGACACCCAACAGCGAGTACTTCGACTTCTATCTCGGTGGCGGAATTGCCAGCATGGGCTATGGCGATCTTCACTACACCGAACCCGACGGAGATTCCCTGGACCTCGATGTCAGCGATGATCTCGGCTTCTCCGCCAAGGCCGGTATCGGAATCTCGCTGGGCAAGAACAGCAACTGGGCGGCGTTTGGCGCCCTCCGTTATATCTGGACAGACCTCGAGGTCACGCAGGAAAACGCCGCGACCTTCGACTTCAACACCTTTTCGTTCAGCGTCGGAATCGCGGTCAGCTTCTAGCTGACAGTGGGGCGGAGAACAGCCCCATTTCCCCGACGCCTCGCTTCGTCGCGCACCTCCAATGAGGGGCGCGTTGGGGCTTCGACGACACAGGTGCCACTCTTCGCATTGTTTGCCGTTTACGCGAAACCTCTACGGGAAACGACGAGGGCCAACAATGCGAAGGGTGGCACCACGCCCGCCGAAGCGAGACGCCACGTATCGTTGGATCAACCAGATACAAATGGATTTGAGGCTCGCTCTTGACCGATCGTGGTATCGGGACCATGGCCGCAGACGACGCGGGTGTCGTCGGGCAGAGTGTAAAGCTGCTCGCGAATCGACTGTTCAAGCACCGGGAAGGAACCACCCATGAGATCGGTACGACCGATGGAACCGTCGAAGAGCACATCGCCCACGATGACCACCGGCTCAGCGGCTCCGGACACGACAAAGCACACGCCACCAGGCGAATGGCCGGGAGTGTGCCGCACCTCCAACTCGAGTTCCCCAACCGCCACGGTTTCGCCGTGCCGCAGCATCAGATCGGGCTCCGGCGGCGCCTCCACCTCGAGGCCAAACATCTGTGCCTGGAGGGGCGCGTTACGGTAGAGCTGAATCTCGTCCGGATGCAGGCCAATTGGAAGCTCGCCTCCAAGCAACTTCGCCAGCTCGAAGGTGCCGCCTACATGATCGAGGTGACCGTGGGTGTGGAGAATCATCGTCGGGCGGAGGCCCGACTCGCGCACCCGGTCGGCGATCTTTTCGGCCTCTTCACCTGGATCGATGACTACCAACTCTGAGGCGTCTGCGTCTCCGAGCAACACGCAGTTTGCCTGGATCGGACCCACCGCAAAAACGTCCAAGAAGAGCGAAGCCGTCATTGGACAGACCCATAGACGTTTTTGGGAATTCGGAATTCGGAATTCGTAATTCGGAATTGCCTCCAACCCTCAGCTACCAGACCGGTGAAAAAATCCGAAATCCGAAATCCGAAATCCGAAATCAAATGAACACTCTCCCGACGAGGAGACCCATGAGAGTCGCCAACTTGGCAGCCGCTTTTTCGCCCTCCTCCAGGACCTCGGTATGGGTCAGGGGACGATCAACGAGGCCGGCCGCTGGGTTGGCGGCGAAGGAAAGCACGAGGACCTTCATCCCCATGTGGCGGGCCGCGATGACCTCTGGAACGGTCGACATCCCGACAACTGTTCCGCCGGCGGCTCGCACCATTCGAATCTCCGCCGGGGTCTCGAACGAGGGGCCGAGGAGTGCAACGTAGACCCCTTCGTGAACCGCAAAACCCGCCTCTTCAGCCGCCGATCGCCCAAGCCCTCGAAGCTCGGGATCGTAGGCCTCACTCATATCCGGAAACTGGGGGCCGAACTCCGTCCCCCACACCCCAACCAACGGATTGGAGCCCTGCAGATTGATGTGGTCCGTGACGACCACGATCGACCCCGGTTCGATCTCCGGATCGAGGGACCCGGTGGCGTTGGTGGCAATCATGACCTCGGCACCGAGGAGAGCAGCCAACCGCACCGGTGCTACGACCTCTTCGGGTCGATAGCCCTGATAGAGGTGGAAGCGGCCGTTGAGGACCATCAGACTCTCGTCCTCGTGACGCCATAGCGTGACGGTCTGCCGGTGTCCCATCAACGTGTGGAGGGCAAAGGGCAGAACTTCCTTGAGTTCGATTTCTTCGGCAAATCCCCAGCCAGGGATCTCGAGTTCGAGGCCGGATCCCGCAACCAACAAACCCCGAACGCGGCCAGGGTTATATCGGTCACGAAACTCGTCTGCAACGCTCCTCATGCGATCGGGTGTCAACTCGCCATTCATGGCGCAAAGCCTAGCACAAAGGCCGAATTCAACGCGAAGTGACCGCGATCGCTACCATGAGGCGGCGAGTTCTGTTACCTTTGCGCCCGCATGGCGCGGATCCGTTTGCGCTCGGTGAAGCTCACTGGCTTCAAGTCCTTTCCGGACGAGGTCGAATTGGCCTTTCCGGGAAAGGTGTCGGCAATCATCGGCCCCAACGGCTGCGGCAAGTCGAACCTGGTCGATGCGATTCTCTGGGTGTTGGGTGAGCAGAGCCCTTCCCTGATGCGGCTCAAGCAGATGGGAGACGTCGTGTTTTCCGGCGCCTCCTCGAGACCGGCGTCAGGCGCGGCCGAAGTGACCCTGGTTCTCCAGTCCGACGACGGCCATTGGAAGGAGACCGACGGCTGCCTCGAAGTCCGTCGTCGCGTCTTCAAGACCGGTCCTTCAGATTACCGCCTCAACGGGCGCTCGGTGCGGTTGAAAGACATCTTCGACGAGCTCGCAGAGGTCGGTTTGAGCACCCGCGCCTATTCGATCATCGAACAGGGCCGCGTCGGCCAGGTCCTTTCCGCGCGCCCTATCGATCGGCGCGTCTTGCTCGAGGAAGCTGCCGGTATCACGCGCTACAAGGCGCGCAAGCACGAAGCAGAGCTCAAGCTCGAGCACACCCGGCAGAATCTGCTTCGTCTCGAGGACGTAATCGGCGAAGTGATGCGGACTCTGCGTCAGATCAAACGCCAGGCCAAACAGGCCGAACGCCATCAGAAGCTCGAGAACGAGCTCAGGGACCATCTGCAGCGGCTCTTTACCATCGATGCCCACCTGCTGGACGGACAGCGCAGTGACATCCAGAAGCGTCGCGCCCAGGCTCAAAATGAGGTTGCGGCCGCTGCCGCCGCCCTCGCCGGTTCTGACGCCGACCTGGGAAGAGCTCGAAGGGAACTCGAGACGGGCCGATCCGAGACTGAGAGTGCCAGAGAGGAAGTGGCGACGCTGCTGGGCTCAAGAGAGCGTCTGGAGGCTTTTCTCGAACGTTCGGCCGACTTGCTCGACAATCTCCGCGCCTCCCTCGATCACACGCGGAACGAGTCGGCAACCCTGAGGTCGAGTCGAGGATCTCTGGAAAACCGCATCGCCGAGGCACGCCTACGGGCCGAGACTCTCCAAGCGGAACTCGAGACAGTCCGAAAGGGAGTTGCCGAGGCCGACGAGACGCACCTGAAATCCGACACCCACCGAGCCGAAGCGGAGCAGCAAACCGCTCAGCTGCGCCAGGATCTACTGCGCACGATATCCACTTTGACCGGCAGCCGAAATCGTCTCGGAGACCTCGAACGCGAACGCGACCGGCTCACCTATGCAGTAGGGCAACTCGCACAGGATCGAAAACGCCTCGAGGAGCGACACGAGGAGCTCGGAGGAACCGTCCGCGAGGCGGCCGATCGGAGCCGGGGCGCTTCTCAGATCGCCGAGGAACTCGCTTCACGGAGACGAGAGCTCTCGGACCAGCGGGCGCGGCTGCGTGACGAAGCCAGCAGCGCCAAACAGGAAGCAGAATCCCTGGGACATACCCTTTGGGAGCTCCGACACCGCTTGCAGGGAGTTGAGAGGGAAATCGCCCGTCACGCCGCCGCTACCGAACAATTGGGCAGTTTGGCACCGGCAGAACAAATGGCCGGTCAGCTCGGCGACTATCTCCACCCGGCAGCGGATCTCGCCCCCATTCTGGACCGGGTGTGGCGCGAATGGCTCGAACTGCCTGTCGTCCGAACCACGACGCTTTCGCCCGAGCAGATCGAGACATTGGCCGGCCTGGCGGGAATCGAACCTTAACATCTCGGATGGGTGGCGAGATCCCTCCCCCGCACCCTGCGCTGCAACGATCTCGACCGTGCTCGCGAGCTCGCCGATGAGCTACCTGACGCGGTCATCGTATGCGGCGACGGCGTCGTCCGAAAGGGCCGGATTCTCGAGCCAACCACCCGTGGCGATCGACATCCAGGCGCTCTCCAGCTCCGCACGATGGAGAAAGAGCTGAATACAGAGATCTCCGGTGTGAGCGCCCGCACCGAAGAGCTGACGGAACGCCACCAGGTAGCCGCCGGACGGCTCGAGGATCAGTCCAATCAACTGACATCCCTCGACAGCGAAGTCGTATCCGCCGAACAGGAACGCGCCCGCACCTCCACTATCGAGGAATCACTGATTCAGGAGCTCGGACGCGTCGAACGTGAGCTGGACTCACTCGCCACAGAGGAAGACCGCTGCCGCACACAGGCGGAGGAAATCGACCAGCGTCATACCCGCCTGGAAGAAGAAGTTTCCAAGCTTGAGACGCGCAGTGTCGAACTCGAGCAGGCGGTCGAGGATGCCGCCAATCGCCTTGCAGGCCGCCGCGAAGAAACCGCCGATGCATTGCGCGAGCTCGATCGGAGGCGTGCCGAAGCACGACTCTCCGAAGAACGGACCGAAGCCGCTCGGTCGGAGAGCGTTCGCCTCGACGAGGAGGCGGGGGTCCTCGAGAGTCGTGTCGGCACTCTCGATGCGGAAGCTGTTCGCCTCCACGATCAGCAAACTGGCACAGAGGAAGAAGTCGTCCGCTCCCGGACCCGCCTGGTCGAAGAACAGGGTTTGCTTGCAGCAGCCCGCGAACATGAACGCCGTTTGTCGGAAAGGGTCGACGAGATCATCACCGGTGTTGCGAAGCTCGAAAAAGAAGTCCGCGTTCGGCGCGAGGTCCACGATCGGGAACGAGAAGTCCTGCACGGCATCGAGGTCGAACAGACCCGAGCCGAAGCCGATTGGGACCGACTCAGAGAGCATGCGGCAGACGAGTTGGGCCTTGCTGTCGAATCGCTGCTGGAGTCTGAGCTCGAACAGGACGATGATCCGGAGGCCCTGCGCACCGATATCGAGGGTTTGCGTGCCAAGATCGACCGCCTCGGCCCAGTCAATCTTCTCGCCCTCAAGGAGCTCGACGAACTCGAAGAGCGGTCGCAGTTCCTGACCCACCAGCGCAAGGACCTTGTTGAAGCCCTGCATTCATTGGACGAGACGATCCGTGAGATCGACGCCAACTGCACGGAGCGTTTCGTCACCACATTCCAGCAGGTCAATGAAGTCTTCGCCGAGACCTTCAGCACCCTCTTTGGGGGAGGCACCGCACGCCTTGATCTGGTCGATGAGGACGACCCCCTCGAGTCGGGAATCGACATCACTGCCCAGCCTCCAGGCAAGAAGAACCAGTCGGTACAACTTCTTTCCGGTGGCGAAAAGGCCCTCACCGCCTTGTCGCTCCTGATCTCGCTCTTCCGGATCAAGCCGTCGCCGTTCTGCATCCTCGACGAGGTGGATGCGCCACTTGACGACGCCAATGTCGAGCGATTTTCAGATCTGGTTCATGCCATGACCGAACACACCCAGTTTGTGTTGGTAACCCACAACCGCCGCACTATGGCCCGCGCCGATCTCCTCTACGGTGTGACGATGGAGGAGCCGGGGGTGTCGAAGGTTGTGTCGGTGCGCATTGAGGACTGACGCCTCCAATTGAGGCGTGCGTTGGGGCTTCGACGACACAGGTGCCACTCGTGAGTGGCGCGTAGCCACTTCGGCAGCACCTCTTGAGAAGCGCGTTGAGGCTTCGACGATACCGGTGCCACTCTTCGCATTGTCATCGGTGCGCTTCTGAGGGAAGGGCGACGAAGACAATGCGAAGGGTGGCACCATCCTCGCCGAAGCGAGAAGCGCTCCCCCGGTTTGCTATCCTCCGTCGCGTGACCGCTGACCCTACTCCTTGGCTACTGATCATCGACGGCGACCTCCCCGGTGCGCAGAACATGGCGCGCGATGTAGCGATTTTGGAATCCGTATCGGAGGGTGATTCGCCTCCGACATTGCGCCTCTACGGCTGGAACCCGCCCTGTCTGACCCTCGGGCGCCACCAGGGCATCGAGGCTGCCGACCTCGAGTTCTGCTCCGCGGAGGGCATCGATGTCGTACGGAGGCCGACCGGTGGCCGGGCGCTGCTCCATCAACACGAGCTCACATATGCGGTGGTCGCACCCCTGGGCCGGGGACCGCTGCCACGCGGCCTCCAAGACGCCTATCGGCTGATATGTGGAGCGCTGGTGCAGGCGATGCAGAGTCTCGGCATCGACGCGAAGCTCACCGCAGGCGATGTCAATCTACAGCTGCCCGGACCCCGTTCGACGATGCCGTGTTTCGAGGCGCCCGCCGGTGGAGAGGTCGTGGTTCGAAACCGCAAACTCATCGGATCCGCCATGCGCGCCCACGCGGGCTCGATCCTGCAGCACGGTGCAATTGTCCTGGGCTGGGACGGTCGACTGCAGGCCGGCTCGATGGGCCTGAAGGACGACGCCTCCCTCCGCGCCCGAATCACGACTCTTCGCGATGAGATCTCACATGAGGTCCCGCGCCCGGTCCTCGAGAGGACTCTCATCGAGGCGTTCTCGTCTTCGCTCGGGGCAGGGTTCGAGCAAGGTCAGCCAACCGTCGTCGAACTCAATCGCCAGGACGAGCTCTTTCGCTCATTACTCGTCGACGGCTGACGATTCGGCCTCCTCCCGAATTCGCGGTTTGATCAACGGCAACAACGCCAACGCCGGCAGCGCGAGCGCTGTGGTGATGGCAAAAAAGACCGCGTAGCCGAGGCTCTCGACGCCTATTCCCGTAAAGGCGCCGGCCACATCGCGGGTGAGAGCGAAAAGGGCTGACAGGATGGCGTACTGGGTCGCGGCATGCTCCTTGTCGCACAGGTTCATGAGGAACGAGAGGAACGCTGCAGTACCGAGCCCCTGAGTGAAAGACTCGATCATCGACGCCGCGTAAATGCTTTCACGGGGAAGATCAACCGCCGCCACGACGACGTAGCCGACATTCGAAACAAGTTGGGCGAGACCGAGCCACAGCAGCGAGCGGAAGATCCCGATCCGGTTGACGATCCAACCCCCCGCCAGCGCGCCGAGGATGGTGAGAACGACCCCGAGTGTGACCGAAATGGAACCAATCTCGGTCAGCGAGTATCCGCGGTCGACCCAGAAGGGTTTGACCATTCGTCCGAGGGTCGAATCGCCGACCTTGAAGAGCAGTACGAAGAGCACCACCGGCACCATCTCCCAGCGAAGAAGCCAGCGCAGGACCGGCGCCAGGACATGGCGGCGCTCGGTGGTCTCGAGAGTTGCACGGGGGCTCAGCCAGGCGGCCGCTGCGAGGACGAAGAAGACAATCGCCAGCGCCACCCACAGGAGGCTCCAGCCGGTGTAGTCGGCGAGTATTAGAAATCCCCCGCCACCGACGAATAGCGCGACCCGAGCCGCCGAGACCCTGGTCCCGTTGATGCTGCCTATGGTTTTCGGGGTCGACACGTCCACCGCGTAGGCGTCAATGGCAATGTCCTGAGTGGCCGAAGCGGTGGTAAAGAGGAGTAATAACGACCACATCAGATACGACGGCTGCGAGGGGTCCTGGGGCACGATCGCGAGGGTGGTCGCTCCGAGCACGAAGAGGCAGGCCGTGATCCAGTGTTGGCGACTCCCCCACCGGTCGACCAGAGGCGCCCACAGGAGCTTCCATGTCCACGGCAGGGAGAGCAGGCTCATGAGCCCAATCTCACGCAAAGACACCCCGTGCACCCTGAAGAAGACCGGCCACACGTCGTAGGCAATCCCGAACGGCAGGCCCTCGGCGAAATAGAGGACCGAAATCCAGAAGAGGACCTTGCGTTTTGTCACCAGGCCATCTTACAGATACGCACTCGTGGCTGGAACGGATTCAAGTATTGAGTTTTGAGTTATGAGTTTTGAGTTCCACCCCTCCACCCGGGGCGCATCCGGGGCGGGTAGGGGACAACTCAAAACTCAAAACTAAGAACTCAAAACTTCCGAGGGCTAGCCCTCGACCGGAATGGTGGCGACATCCTTCCGGCGCAAGACGATTGCCATCGT
>JACXWA010000079.1 GCA_014764485.1 Candidatus Sulfomarinibacter kjeldsenii | reverse complement strand
CTTGCGCTGCGCGCCGTGACCACCACCGACTTCATGACAGCCGACTGGTATCGTTTCCCCCCGGAGGTGCTCGACCGTATCGCCCGCCGGGTGGTCAATGAAGTTGCCGGAATCAATCGCGTTGTGTACGACGTGACCTCCAAACCTCCCGGCACGATTGAGTGGGAATAACGTAAAGCGCCAGTAATCGGTGACCAGTAATCAGTCCCATCTACCCGAACCCCGGGGCCTCTCAAACTGATAACTGATAACTGATTACTGGGTACTGGGCGAGTGGATGGTAGAATGCTCGCGGCTGCCGGTTTAGCTTTACCCGGCGGCCTGACCGTCGGTCACGACGGTTCCCCGAGGAGGCATCTCATGGCACGGACCAAGGTCGTCATCATGGGTGCGGCTGGCCGCGATTTCCACAATTTCAACTGTCTGTTTCGCGATAACGAGGACTACGATGTGGTGGCATTCACAGCCACCCAAATCCCCGATATCGAGGACCGGACCTACCCAGTCGAACTCGCCGGGTCGCTTTACCCAGACGGAATTCCAATTCTCCCTGAGGCTGACCTCCAGAAGTTGGTCACCGAAAACGACATCGACGAGGTGTGGTTCAGCTACTCCGACGTTCCCCACAGTTATGTCATGCACAAGGGCTCTGAGGTCATCGGCTGGGGGCCGCACTTCGGCATCTGTTCAGCGACCAAGACGATGATCGAGTCGACCAAGCCGGTGATCGCTATCACCGCCGTCAGAACCGGTGTTGGAAAATCTCAGACGACCCGCTATGTGTCGCGCATCCTCAAGGAGATGGGCAGGCGCGTGGTCGCGATTCGCCACCCTATGCCTTACGGTGATCTCGCCAAACAGGCTTGCCAGCGGTTCGAGACCTACGAGGACCTCGACCGCCATCGCTGCACGATCGAAGAGCGTGAGGAGTACGAGCCCCACATCGACAGTGGTTTTGTGGTTTACGCGGGGGTCGATTACGAGATGATCGTCCGAGAGGCTGAAAAGGAAGCCGACGTCATCCTATGGGATGGTGGCAACAACGACACGCCGTTCTATCGTCCGGATCTCCACATCACACTCGTCGATCCTCACCGGGCCGGCCACGAATTGTCCTACTACCCCGGCGAAACCAACCTCCGAATCTCTGACCTCCTGATCGTGAACAAGGTTGACACCGCCGATCCAGTCAAGGTCGAGCAGGTGCTCGAAACATGTCACGAGGCTAACCCCGGCGCCCGGACCATCAAGTGCCGGTCGGTGATCACCGTCGACGAGCCCGAGTTGATCGAAGGCAAGCGCGCCCTCGTTGTCGAGGACGGACCGACGCTCACGCATGGTGGCATGGAGTACGGCGCGGGGTGGTTTGCAGCCAAACAGGCCGGTGCGGCCGAAATCGTCGACGCCCGGCCCAACGCGGTCGGTACCATTAAGGAGACCTACGAAAAGTTCCCCAACGCGGCAAAAATCCTGCCGGCGATGGGCTACGGTGACCAGCAGGTGAAGGATCTCGAGGAGACCATCAACGCGACCGACGCCGATGTTGTGGTCGAGGGCACACCGATTGACCTCAAACGGATTATCTCGGTCAACAAGCCGATCGCGAACGTCCGTTATGAACTCGAGGAGGTCGAGCCGGGGACGATCGAGGAGATGGTGGCCGAGGCCATCAACAAGGCCTGAAACCGGGCGAACCATGGGTTCTCGCAGATTTTCTGTGGCGTTGTGGATTGCGGCTTTCGCGGTCACTGTTCTTCTCGCCGTCTTTCAGAGGATGACAGGTCCC
This sequence comes from Candidatus Sulfomarinibacter kjeldsenii, assembly GCA_014764485.1. Taxonomy (GTDB): domain Bacteria; phylum Acidobacteriota; class Thermoanaerobaculia; order Thermoanaerobaculales; family Sulfomarinibacteraceae; genus Sulfomarinibacter; species Sulfomarinibacter kjeldsenii. The sequence goes on along the minus strand of JACXWA010000079.1, from coordinate 14,547 downwards.
AGTTACCCGATCCGGGGTACAGAAGCTCTGCCAAACGGAGAGTCGGTCAGCTACAGTCTGCCGAGGTCCAATGAGGGCCGGGACGAGCTTCGCATCATCATTTCGGCGCCGTCAAACACAGCCCAGGCGAACCTGGAGTGGCGACGCTATCCAACCGATGAGCCGTTTCGACTTCAGCCAATGGCCGTGAACGCTGACGGCGAGTTCGAGTCTCGCATTCCAACGCAACCGGCGGCTGGGAAAGTCGAGTATCGAATACTGCTCGAATTCGCAGACGGGGTGGTATCGATTCCCGAGAGCGAGGCAGTGGTGGCACGATATCGTGCCAGCGTCCCCGCATACGTGCTGATACCGCATATCTTTGCGATGTTTCTCAGCATGCTGGTTTCGTCGAGGGCGCTTCTCGAGGTACTCCGGCCGGGCGCACCCAATGCTCGAGGATTGGTGCTCGTATCGATGGCACTGCTCATAATTGGTGGTTTGATGCTTGGGCCGATTGTTCAGCGGTTCGCTTTCGGGGCATATTGGACCGGATGGCCCTACGGGCATGACCTCACCGATAACAAGACCTTGATCGCCTTTCTCGCCTGGCTGCCGGCGACGGTATTGGCGTGGCGAGGGGCCACAACGAGGTTGGCTGTGACGCTCGGTTGGGTGGTGATGATGGGCATCTTTCTCATCCCCCACAGCGCGCGCGGTTCGCAACTCGACTGGTCCGAGGTCGAGGGAGGCCGGGAGGCTGCCGGATCCCAGGTGCCAGACACCACCTAGGGGCATCAGACAGCCTCGCGTGAGGCATCGTGGCTCCAGGATCTATCGAGTTCAGGCTGGGGTATGAACTCGACACAGGGTGCTATCCTGATCGCTATGGTTCAGGAAGTGGCACCAGACAATCCTCGAGAGCGCTTTCTGCTTGTTCGCACAGGCAATCTGAACTGTGCACTCCCCATATCAGATGTGGTGCGGGTCGTCAGGATGCTGCGGACCCATCCAGTCCCCGGATCCCGTTCCCATCTCGTTGGTCTCGCCCAGTACGGCGGAGATCCGATGCCGGTACTCGACCTGCAGGTGCTTGCCGGTGGAGGCGTTTCGAATACTCGCCACCACTCGACGGTGATACTGGGCAGGGGACGCCAGCGCGGCCACTCGATTTTGGGTCTGGCTGTCGACGAGATTCTTCGGGTCGTGGACCTGCCCATAAGTGTCTCTGTGGGCGCAGATTCCGACCTTGTGGGCGATACGGTGGAGCTCGGCGGAAGAGAAGTGAAGGTGCTGAACACGCGACATCTCCTACTGGAGGAGAGGGACGACAAGGGGCGATAGATGTCTGATCTGAGGAGTGGGGGAGGGTTGCGAAGTTGGTTGGGGCCAGGCCTGATCGTTGTTGTCGTGTTGGTGGGCGGAGGCTTTCTCGAGGCAACCGTGGACGGCGCTCGAGAGGGTTGGTTTCTTCGCGCTTTCCTCGTGACCGGTTTACTCGCGGTGGTGGCCTATGTCTTGTTGGTTCATCATCCCACTCGTCGGAGTTTAAGGGACTACCGGGCGCTCCAACTCAATTATGATGAGCAGTGCGAGGTGTTGGGTTCATCGCTCGACGATCTTCGGCACGGCGACCTGGTGGCGGCGCGCGAACCGGTAGGTGGGTTGCCCGAAGAAATGGGCAGGGCGGTGGATGCGGCGAGTCGCGCTCTGGCTGCGCTGATTCAGCAGATCCAATCATCCTCTGTCGAGGTCGCAACCGCTGCCGGCACCGTTCAGAAAATCTCATCGGAGCTCGCCTCGGCCTCCAGTCAACAGGCGGCCGCGGTGGTCGAAATCACCGCTACGACCGAAGAGCTGGCGCGCACAGCGGGGCAGATCGCCAGCAATGCGTCGAGTCAGGCGGCGCTTGCAGCCCACTCGGAAATCGCAGGAGACGAGGGCGCTGCCGCCCTCGAATCGGCCGTCTCCGGTGTCGAAGCGGTGCGCCGCCATATGGAGGCCATTGCCGGTCGCGCCGACACCCTAGGCAGTCGCTCGAGAGAGATCTACCGGGTCCTCGATTTGATCACAGAAATCGCGCAGGAGACACATATCCTCGCTCTCAACGCGGCCATCGAGGCATCCGCAGCCGGCGAGCACGGCGAACGATTTGCCGTTGTCGCGGACGAGGTGCGCCGCCTCGCCGAACGCTCACGAGAGTCGGTAGATTCCGTGCGGACCCACCTTGACGAGTTCGCGGGATCGATTCGTGGTGTGGTCGTCGCAACGGAAGAGGGGACCAAGGCAGCGCACCAGGTCCTCGAGGGCAGCACGCACACCCGGGGAGCCATCACTCAACTGCGAAGCGCCCTCACCGATACCGCCAGGGCGGCGCGTGAGATTTCGCTCGCGACCCAGGAGCAGGGAACCGCGTCCGACCAGGTGGTGCTGACCCTACGAGAGGTGAGCGAAGTCGTGCAGCGCATCGCGGACGGTCTGGGACAGTACACCGGTGCCGCAGAACGCCTCAACCAGCTGGCCCTTTCGATTCAGCTCCTCACCCAGAGCTTCCGCATAGAATCTGAACACTCTCTGAAGCACATCCTCGCACGGTGGACTCGTCGTTTGCGCGATTTCTCCGGGAATCTGGAGGCGGTTGGTGGAGTGCTCGAGGATCTTCTGGAAGATTGTCCGTATCTCGAACTCGCCTACTTGGTCGATCTGGGCGGGTCGATGATCTCTTTCGCCGCAAACCGCGACCTGGTTGGAGATCGGGAACATCCCGGGAGTGCCGCGGTCGGCCAGAACTATGCCGACCGCCCGTGGTTTCAGGCGCTTTCGAGGGATGGGCGTGCGGCTGTGACCCCTATCTACGAATCGCTCTTGACCGATGATCCCTGTTTCACGATTGCCGTCGCAGTTCGAAATGCTGACGACGAAATGGTCGGCATCCTCGGAGTTGACGTCAACCTTTTGAACTGGACGAAGATCTGAATACGAATACACCTGACGACGACCTGCACGCACTCTTTCTCGAAGAAGCCGGCGAGCGTTTGGATCGGATTCTCGAGCTGATCGCGGGTCTGGAAAACGACGAACAGGTTTCGACTCAGCTTCGGCGAGAACTACACGCCCTCAAGGGAGCCAGCCGGATGATGGGTTTTCGGGAGGTTGCGAACGCGTGCCACCTCGCGGAGGACCAGCTCGAAGGCCCGGCACCGGCGCAGCGCAGCGAACTCCTGACGATCGGTGATCAGCTGCGGTCGCTGGTGGAGTCCCTTGAGCACGTTGGCAAAGAACCAACAATGGGTACGGATATAGCGACGGAGTTGGAAAGCAGCGCATCCGAACGCCCTCATCGCGGTCGTGAAGAGCTTCGGGTAGCTTCCGGAATCGTTGACGACCTCGCGGATCGCGGCGCACGTCTGAGAGTCGTGTCGGTGGCAGCGGAGGGGCTCGCGGATCGGATCTTCAGGCTCGCAGCGCTGGCCGAGCGGGGTGTCGGCGAACGGGATCCACGGCAGGTCCTCGCGACGCTGGCGATCTCGTTGCGTCAGGTGGCGATGGAGTTCGAATCCGGACAGCGGATCTTCCGTCGGCTCAGCGACCGGCAGCTCGAAGCCCTTCTTCGTCTCCAGGTTCAGCCGCTGAAACCGTTTCTGACGAATCTCTCTGGTCACGCACGTGAGCTCGCCGACACGCTCGGGAAGACGGTCAAGGTGCAGGTAAGGGCGGGAGATGCGCAGCTCGACCGACGAATTATCAATGTGCTCCGCGAAGCATTTCTTCACTTGGTGCGAAACGCAGTGGATCACGGAATCGAAAGTCCGAAAGAGCGCAAGAGAATGGGGAAGAAGGAGGTCGGAAGCATCCGAATCGAGGCCGAAGATGAGGGAGACCGGGTTCGGATCCGGGTGGTCGACGACGGACGAGGGATCGATATCGATGCTGTGGTGAAAACCGCGATTGATCGCCAGATCGTGAATCCGGAGGCGGCGCCAGCCATCGAGCCCGCTGAGGCTCTGCAACTCCTTCTTAGGCCGGGCTTTACGACCCGCGAGGAAACGTCCGAACTTTCGGGCCGCGGGATCGGGCTCGACGCAGTAGCGGCCACCGTGCGGTCGGCCGGGGGCGATCTGTGGATCGAGTCCACGGTCGGCGAGGGGACTGAGGTGAACGTCGAGGTTCCGGTGGCGCGGCGCGGCGACCGGGTACTGGTTTTGGGAATTGGGCCACATCAGGTGGCAGTGCCGGCATCACCGGTCCGCGCCTATCGCAGCATCGCGCCGGAGATGGTGGAGATCGAAGGAGATCGTTTTGTGCTCCGGGTTCGGGGAAGGGTTGTCGATGCACGATTTCTCTCTGAGCTTGTTGGTGAGCGCCCGTCCGAAACCGGGGTCATGGTCGAGATGATTGTCGGCGGGAGTCCGGTGGCACTGGTTGCAGATACCATCCTCGGCGAGGAGGAGGTGATCGTGCGACCGCTACTCCGATCCGCAGGTGCGCCGGTAGCAATGGAGGGCATCACATTGCTCTCCAGCGGCCGCCCCGTACCGGTGCTGTCCCTCCAGCGTCTGGTTCCATTTTCGGAAGACATCGTTGCGGGCGATACCCGTCTTGCGGCTTCGTCGTCACCGATCCATGTACTGCTTGTGGACGACTCACGCGTGACGCGGGAGATGATGCGCCGGCTGCTCGAGGATGCCGGGTTCAAGGTTACCGGCGTCGGATCGGCGGACGACGCATTGCTTGCCCTCGCGCGAGAGCACGTGAACTGTCTGGTGACCGATATCGAGATGCCCGGCGTGGACGGATTGGACTTGACGCGGCGACTTCGCAGCGAAACCGAACATGCTGACCTCCCGATCGTCGTTGTGTCGACCCTCGATCGGCCATCCGACCGACTTGCGGGCCTCGACTCAGGCGCCGACGCGTATCTCACGAAGCAGGGTCTCGATGTGCGCGAGCTGGTCGCTCTGATCAGTCGTGTGGGAGGCGGTGGACAGTGAGGACGGTTATCGTCGCCGATCGCTCGCTTCGATCTTCCATCCCTGAACGGCCGTGCTCTGATACAGCGAATCTCGGCGGGGGCCCGGATCCCGATCTTTGTACTGACGCCAAAACGAAGCCACGAGAGCACCCGGATTGCGATGAGTCTCCACCGCCTTGGCGTGGTTGCGGTCTATCCCAAACCGGAGTCGCCATCCGAGTGGACCGATCTCGGTCGAACCCTGAGCGAGGCGATGCGGCACGTGGGAACGGATTCACGGGTTGGGAAGGCGGCAGTGCCTCAACCTGACGACACGCCCATCATCAGGCGTGAGCTTCGGTACGTCGCGGTTGGAGCGTCCACAGGTGGGCCGGGAGCCGCGTGCGAGCTGTTGGCCGCTCTTGGACGCCGAACCAGAGTCGGGGTTGCGTTCGTCCAGCATATCGCCGAAGGCTTTGAGGGCGCCCTCGCCGAGTGGTTGGCGACGGAGCTCGGTATGGATGTCGCGGTCGCGCGGCACGGCGAACGCCTGAGTTCAGGCAAGGTACGCGTTGCTCCTCCCGGCAATCATATGCTGGTCGATCGTGGTGGCGTCATACGGCTCGATCGACTGGCTGCGCCCGTCGGAGGCCATCGCCCTGCCGTGGATGTACTCTTTCGGAGTCTGTGCCAACAGCCTTCGGGTCGGGTCGCAGCAGTTCTCCTGTCGGGGATGGGTTCGGATGGCGCCGAGGCCATGGCCGAGCTGCGGAAAGCGAATGTCCTGACCATCGCTCAGAACGAAGCCTCGTGTGCCGTCTTTGGAATGCCACGCGCCGCAATCGATCGTCGAGCTGCGGCGTACGCGCTGGCACCACCGCAAATAGGCCGTCTCCTTGCGCGGGCAGGTGGAGCGAGACAGTGAGTGAGCCGATCCAGGAAATCGCCCAGCTCATCGAATCCGTGAGTGGATTTGTAATCGGCGATCGCAGCACCAATGTTTTGGCATCTTTTGTTCGGGAACGAGTTGCCCGTGGTGGTTTTGCGGGAGTGGAGCGGTATATCGACTACCTCCGTCGCCACCCCGAATCAGAGGAATGGCGACACATTCTCAGCAAGATCACCATCAAAGAGTCATTTCTATTTCGCGCCGTTGCCCAATTCAAGGCACTCGAGAACACGATCCTGGGAGAGATTGCCGGACGGCGGGCCAAACGACGCCTCCGCGTGTGGTGTGCGGGCTGCGCCCGTGGGGAAGAGGCCGCGACCCTGGCCATCGTGCTCGCCGACCACCCGATCGTCGGGACATGGCATTGGAGCGTGCTGGCGACCGACGTGGATGACGCGGCCCTCGCCGATGCAGAAAGAGGTGTCTATGGGCCGCGAGCGGTTGCTCGAGTTCCGGCTGAGACCCTTGAACGCCATTTTGTGCGCCACGATCGCGGTTACGAACTCAATCCCGAGCTTCGTCGGCGTATTGAGTACCGGCAGCTGAATCTGATCGCGCAACCGGTGGATCTTGCGGGCGAGGAATTCGATCTGATCTTCCTACGCAACGTGCTGATCTATTTCCGACCAGAGATTCAGCGGCGGGTGATCGAGAGCGTCGAGGAGGTGCTCGAGTCCGACGGAACTGTATTTCTCGGTCCAAGCGAGTCGTTGATACACCTTGGAACAAAACTGAAGGCGAGAGATCTCGGAGACTGTTTTTGCTACCGGCTGCCGCCGATATCCGGCGACGAAGTTGTAGATACCGCGATCACCAATCGGGCGACGAGGCCCACGCGGGCTCCGACCGCGGATCCAGTGCCGATGCCTCGACAGCCCTCGGATGACGGTGATGCGCCTCCATCGTTCGATGTCCGTCTCGAGGCAACGATCAAAGCACTGGAGGAAGGGAGTCATCGAAGGGCGGTTGCAGGTTTGGCTGCCCTCAGGCACGAGCTTCCAGAGAGTGCGGTAATCCATGCGCTCGAGGGTGTCGCCTTAGAGCGACTGGCAGTTCCGGAAAAGGCGGCACACGCGTATCGGGCCGCGCTATATCTCGCGCCGGAGATGGATGAGGTTCGTTTTCTCCTTGCCCGCGTACTCGAGGAGTTGGGAAGATCGAAGGCAGCGGTCCGTGAGTACCGGACTGCACTCACCGGGCTCGGTCCTGCGAGCGGATTCATGACGTCAACCATGAAGCGGCTGGGCTACCCGGCTCATGATCAGATGATTCAAATATGTCTCGAAAAGATTAATTCTGATTAAGTTAAATTCTCAAAAACAATCGACAAAAGAGACGTCACCATCCCACCTCGACCTTGCGTGGTTTACCGCCAAATCGTGACACGTGAACCCATCGGTTGCGCTTTCCGAAGTCGTAGAGATCGCGGGTGACCCGAACGTCTTCCTGACAGTACTCGATGATCTTGTCGATCTCACCGAGTCGCCACCACTCGAGGGCCTGCATCCCATCCGCGGTCTTTCCTACACCGAGGGTCGCCGAGGCGACACTGTCGAGCTTTGGCCTGAATCCGAGCCGTTCCTCGAGGTCGTACATTAAATCGAGGGTTGGGAGTTTTTGAAGGTCTTCCTCGGTGTAGGCCCGGAGAACCTCATAGTCGAAACCGCGGATGTTGTAGCCGACGACCAGGCTGGCTTCGAGGAGGAGATATACGAGCTCCGAGATCGTTTCCTCGTTGACGACCAAAAACTCATCAAGATCGTAGCGATATGCGACACCAACCGAAACTCCGAGCCGGTGGAACTGGCTGCGGCCTCCTACCTCGGCGAATGAACGCTGAGTCTCGAGATCGAATACAACCACCCTGTCACCGGCCTTGACCTCTCGCTGAGGGTTCGCATCGAAGAGGTCCATTTGGCCGTTCCAATGCTCCAAGGTTTCCTCCATTCCAAAGTATGCGCGGGGGAGTGTAGCACCGCCTCCAGAGTGTTGAGTTTTGAGTTATGAGTTTTGAGTTTGGTCCAGTTCATTTCCCGAATGGGGGAGGGCGGATGGGAACTCAAAACTCAAAACTGTGAACTCGAATCTGTTGTGTCGATCGGGCGGTTGCTCACTGTATACTCCCCCGCGATGATGACGACGGTAGAACCCGAATCGAACGTACCGCCGGTCGAGTTGACCGTATTCTCAGGCCCTCTGGATCTGTTGCTGCACCTCATTCGGAAGAACGAGGTGTCGATCTATGACATCCCGATCGTCAGTATCTGCGACCAGTACCATACGCATCTCCGAGCGATGCGGGAACTCGACCTCGATGTCGCCGGCGATTTCCTGTGGATGGCATCGTGGTTGTTGCATCTGAAATCGAAGATGCTTCTGCCCAGTGTTGTCGAGAGCGAGGAGGATCCGCGAGACGAACTCGTCGAGCGACTGCTCGCCTATCGGAGAGTCAAGGAACTTGCGTCATATTTACACGACAGCGACATCGTCAGACGCTGCCTGTGGGCCCCGGACGTGGAAACCAGTATCAGTTCGTTGGCTGAACCGGAACTCGATTGGGAGGATGTCGACCTGCGACTTCTGGCACAGACCTATCTTGAAGTCATGCAGCGCTTCGAGGCCTCTCACCCGCCACCGATCGAGGTTCTTCCGCTTCGCTACAAAGTGGAAGAGAAGATGAGCGATATTTACCAGCGGGTGAATATGGACGGGTTGGTGCCGTTACTTCGAGATCTGAATTCACGATCCGACCCCGAGGAGGTGGTGGCGGTCGTCGTTGCCGTTCTCGAGCTTGTCCGGCTGCGGGGCGTATTTGCGGAACAACGGAAAGCATTTGCTGAGATCTACCTGCGTCCGGGCGACCGACAACTCAGCAATAGGGAATTACTGCATCACGGAGAGAATAGTGGATAAAGAGACGCTCACCGCCTCGATCGAGGCGATCCTTTTGACCGCCAACGGGCCGGTCGCAGTTTCAGCATTGGTGGAGGCGCTTGACGAAAAAGATGTGGGCGCGGAAGAGGTGAAAAACGCCCTCACTTCGATGGTGGTTGCATGGGACCGCCCCGAAAGTGGGATCCGCCTCGAACAGGTCGCAGACGGCTGGCGCTGCGTCACCCCTCCTGCCCTCGATATCTATCTGAGAAGCTATCACGGCATTGCTGCACGGCAGCGGCTTTCGCAGGCCGCCCTCGAGGTATTGGCAATCGTCGCACATCGGCAACCGGTGACCCTCCCCGAAATCAATTTCATCCGAGGCGCCAACTCGGCGAGCGTGGTCAGGACATTGCTCGAGCGAAAGCTTCTGAGAATGGCGGGGCGCAAGAAGGTAGTCGGAAAACCGTTCCTCTATCGCACATCAAAGGAGTTCCTCATCCACTTCGGTCTCGAGCGACCCGAAGATCTTCCCGATCCGGAAGAACTTGTCAGGGACGAAACCATCTCCGCTGACTGACCCGTATTTCTCGCCAGCTTCCTGCTGCGGGCGGCGATGTGCAGCAGCTGGTTCCTCCGCTACGAAAGCTGCCGAGAAACGCTGACTCGAGCGGTTTTATCAGTCGAGTGCGACGATCTGCGCCGGTCGTCCTGGCCACAGGGCTCTGCCCAGGTCTTTGGCGAGAATCCGCAGCCGGCCTTCGAGAGCGTCGAAGGCCCACTGTCGGGTGACCTCGACAACAAGGGTTCCGGCGAGGATTGTCGCCAGAGCGGCCACGACACCGGTGGCGATTCCGCTTGCTATCCAGACCGAAGCGGCCAAAAACAACACGCCAGCAAACCCGGCGGCGTGTGCACCGTGGGTCTCGAGAGGATGACAGTTCACTCTGAGCTCCCAGTGATCTGGATGCTGTTCGATGCGGAAGGTTACGTCTTCATCAACATCGCGGGGTATGAGACCGAAGACTCGCGTCCTCCACGGGAGGGTCGCACGCCAGGTCGAAGTGTCGTCTCGAGTGCCTGTGAGCTCGGATCTTCGCAACGCATCCCCAATCCTCTGTTCAGCGTCTTCCGGGGATTCGCCGGCCGGCACTTGATAGGAGAGGATGAGGTTCTTCCCAGGTTGCTTGCGGGCCAATTCAGGGAGCCATATGGAAAAACGCGACATCGGAGGATTATGAGGGGAACGTCCTGCGGGGTCAAAGGTGGACGCGCGGGGGAGCAGGGGAGATGCGCTTCTTATCATGATCTCCCTTTCTCCCTTTCATTGTCGCTGACGGTTGGGTGATTATCGATAGGATCCGATCGCCGTGAGTCGGGGCTATACTCAAGGCCGACACAACCGGAGGACGCGATGGATGACAGCCGAACCCAGCCGAAGACTCGGGTCCTGATGATGCCGCGCGATACCAATCCAGCTGGCACCATTTTCGGTGGGGTCATCCTTTCCTACATCGATCAGGCCGGCGCGGAGGAGGCGCGTTACCAGGGCGCAGAACGAGTCGTGACGGTTGCCATGAAGGAGGTGGTCTTTTTGAGACCTGTCTTTGTCGGTGACCTCGTCTCGTTCTACACAGAACTCGTCCGCGTTGGAAGGACCTCCATAACGGTGAGGGTCAACGTTACCGCCGCTCGCCGATGGGATCGGGAAGAAGATGCCCAGGTGACGGAGGCGGAAATTACATACGTCAACATTGATGCTGATCACCGACCCACACCGCTGAAACCGTCGAACCACCAAGATAGTGACTGAGGACAACCAAAACCTCCCTGAGCTTCTGCAGCGAGCGATTCGCGCTGGTTCTGCGCCGGCTGCCGTGGCTGCGTGGGGGAGGATGGGTGAAAACGTCTCCTGCGAGGCTCAGGGGGTTTCAACCTTGTTTCCTGAACGGATAGGGGTCTCAGAAGAAACCTGGTTCGATCTTGCATCGCTGACCAAACCGTTGGTGACGACGACGCTAGGCCTGCTCGCATTCCGAAGCGGAATCATGTCTCCGACGACGAAGGTCAGGCAGGTGTTGGATGAGGTGCGTGGGAGCGACGTAGGTGACCTCGAGGTAAAAGACCTGCTGACACACACTGGGGGCCTACCGGCATGGCTGCCACTCTACTGCCTTGCGGAGAGTCGCCTCGAGCTCCTGCCTTCTCGGCTTGGCGGAATCCGACTCGAGAGCCGACCAGGTGAAAAAGTGGTCTATTCCTGTGTAGGTTTCGTCATTCTCGGCATGATGTTGGCGCGGATCGCTGATCAGGATTTAGGTTCTCTCTTTCAGCGCGAGGTTTTGAAGGTCCTTGGGCTCGAAGGCGAACTTGGTTTCAGGACTGATCTGGCGACTCATTCTCTTGCAGGTGGGAATGCTCAGTCTGCAATTGAAACGAGCCTGATCAGAAATCTTGGTTTCGATGAACGCTGGCTTCCTCCGACCGGGCATGGTCTCCCTGACGACGGGAACGCACGCTTTCTTGGCGATGTTTCTGGCAATGCCGGACTCTTCGGTACCGCGCGAGGAACGGTGGCTTTAGCATCTGAATATCTTCCGGGAGGGGGATTGCTGCTGTCCGCGGAAGAGGCGGCCGAGGCGACAGCCCTTCGAACCCAGGGCCTCGAACAGGGGAGGGGCTGGGGTTGGCAGCTGGCCTCTACACCAGGTTGTTCCGCGGGACAGACGCTATCTGAGGAGGCCTTCGGGCACACGGGATTCACAGGTGTCTCAGTGTGGTGCGATCCCCAAACAATGAACGTCTTTGCGCTGCTAACGAACCGCAACCATCCTGCACAGCGGGGGAATGATCTCCATCCGTTGCGACGGGTATTTCATCGGTTGGCTGCAGGGGCCGTACCGCAAACGTAGCCGGCAGCATCTTCCAGCCCGCAGGGATCAGCCGATAATGATTTCCAGTGCGGCAAGGAGCGCGACACCGCCTGATGTCGGCATGCCGACAATTCTCTCGACTCAGGTCCTGAGAGCGGTCATGCGGTTGACGGCAAAGAGAATGGCCAGGGCAACCGGTACCCAGGCGCCGATGATTGGTGGCAGCACGTCAACTTCGCCGAGCCTCCCGAACAGGGCGGTCGACATGAAATATGCGATGCCGAGAATGAGGGCGACAGCGACTCCCTGCATTGTCGTGACCCGTCGGCCACCTCGGTTAAGGCCAAACGGCAGAGCGAGCAGGACCATGACGAACGCTGAGAGGGGATAGGCGAACTTCTGGTGCCAACGAACGACGAGCTTGTTGGGTCTGTAGCCGGAATCCACAAGCTCGCGAATGTAGGAGGCGAGCTCTCCGACGGACATTTCCGATGGCCGCCGATATTCCTGGCCGAAATAATCCGGTCCCTCGGCTATCTCGAGCTTCATGGGCTCAGTTATTCGCCTGAACTCGTCGGTTCCGTCGGGGAAGATCTGACGGAACCAGCCGGAGTCGGCAACCCAGACGCCATCGAAGTACCGGACTCGACGGCTGAACAAATAGAAATTCAGATCCATGTTTTCGTCGACCCGGAACATCGTGAAACGAATCAAAGTGTTCGAAGGATCGTCGTAGCGGAGAAAATTATAGAGCGATTCGCTATCCCGGGAGAGGAGCCACTGACGGTCGCTCGCACGGTAGGTCCGGGTCGTTTCCCGTCCCTTGATCCTGTCGAGGAGCCTCTGCGCTTCGCGGTTGGCGTTTGGTACAACCACCTCTCCGAGAACCCACAGACTCGCCGCAGATGCCGCCGCAACGAGGAGGATCGGTATCGTGAGTCGAAACAGTGAAATCCCCGCAGCTTTGAGCGCTGTCATTTCCTGCTGCCGCTCGAGGAGAGTGAGTAGGATCAGAACTGAGATCATCAAAGCGAACGGAGTGACGTCGAGGAATACCTGTGGAACGAGATTGGCGTAGTACGCAAGGATCACTCCTGCGGGCACATCGTTCCTCGCCATATTCTCAACATTGCTGCTGAGATCGCCCACGATGTAAAGCAATGCGGTGCTGAATACCACCAACAAGAGTGGCGGCAACAGACGCCTGGTGATATAGCGATCGAAGAGGGCGGGAAAGCGGCTGGCATATCTTCGACGCTGAATCTGGATGGGTATGCTGCCAGTATGCGGTGCATCATTGCGGCCATTCCCTCTACGCTGTTGCCATCTCGTTCTCCAGTCTCGAATCGATTTGAGAACGCGTGAAACGGGGTTTTCTGCCTTTTCCCTCTCCCCAAGCCAACGCCCCATACGGGACATGAGAAAAAGCGCGACGCCCATCAACACAATATTTGGCAGCCAAATCCCAACCCATGGCGGGATCCGGCCCTCCATGGCCATCAATTCACCCTGGTTGGCAACCAGGTAGTAGACCAAAACGACGCCAACCGAAACCACGAAACCACGGCCCCTTCCGCCAGAGCGCGAGCCGACGCCGAGGGGGAGGGCCAAGAAGGCGAATACGACACAAGCAAATGGGATTGCAAGTCGTTTATTGAGTTCCACAGCGGCGTGGCGTCGCTCGACCTCGATATCAACGTTCTTGAAAGAACCTTCCGAATCCTCGAACGAGTTCAGGTTTCCACCACGGAGAAACTTGACCAGTTCGATTGTTGGTCGTTCGCTCATACCAAGACGAAATCGAACCGTGCCGCCGCCTCCCATATCCGGCCGGAAAAGTTGCGATTGTGTTCGATTGATTCGGTAGGTTTCAGGGTCGCTTCGAGAGAACTGGTGGGTCACCACCTCTTCAAGTCGTATCCATTGTTCCACTTCGGGCATTTCCCCGGTGGTGGTTTTGGGATCGACCCCGGCGGTCACCATGCGTCCGCGTTTTGCCAGGGTCAATCTTTCCTCGTCGGGATCACTGCTGTCGAAGAACAGAATGTCACTCCATTCGCCGGTATCCAGGTCCGCATTACGAAGGTACAAGAGGACATTTGGGAGCTGTTCATGAAAGACCCCCGGTTCGATACGCCCCAGATTTTTGGCTTCCGCGAAAAGTCTGACTTTCAGTTCACGCAGTTCACGGCCTGTGCCTGGAATCACAACAAGATAAAGGTATCCGTTCAGGAGAGTCAGCAGAATCCCGAGAACAACGATGGGCCGAAGCAGCCGTCTGGCCGGGATGCCGCCCGCCTGCATCGCCACAATCTCATTCTCCGCATTCATCCTGCCCACGGCCAACAGAACACCGAAAAGGAAACTCATTGGAATTGTCAAAACGACGATGTGGGGAAGGGTGATCAACAGGACCTGAAGCGCGTCCTTGACCGCCACGCCTCGAACCAGAATCTGCTCGATCAGATTGAATATCCCACGCATCACGACCATGAACGTATATGTCATGAAACCCAACGCTGTGGGTGGAACGATCTCCCGAATCATCAATCGATCGATGACGCCGAAAATCCTCACGCGCGTTTGTTCCGGGTTCGAAGTCTGAAAAGATCCATCCAGAAAATTCTACACCTTTTAGGTCTAGCTTTGAACCGGCCGAGGTCATCGATTTGGAATTAGGGCGAACGGGGGGTTGTCCACAGCTTTTCCGCAGGGGAGTGGTTTTCCACAGAATTAGTCGGTATACACAACGTCCGATAAGTTATATTATGTAAACCTGTGATTGAAAAGGACTCATTTGAACCACGTTCCGTTTGAAACTCTCCCCTGCCCAGGTTCATGGGTCAGAGGTTTTAGCCTCCGAGATCGACGCTTCAATTTCTCGAATGACTTCGTGGAGCGCATCGATGACCTGACGTGGT
>JACXWA010000120.1 GCA_014764485.1 Candidatus Sulfomarinibacter kjeldsenii | reverse complement strand
ACGCTCGAAATCGATCGTCCGGGGGTATGCGGAGGCACCACAGACGATGAGCTTCGGCTTGTTCTCGAGCGCGAGCTCGCGCAGGCGCTCGTAGTCGATGGTCTCGGTCTCCTTGTCGACCCCGTAGGCAACGACCTCGAACTCCTTGCCCGAGTAGTTGAGAGGATGGCCGTGGGTGAGGTGACCTCCATGGGTGAGGTCCATACCAAGCAGGGTGTCACCAGGCTGCATGACCGCCAAGTAGACACCCATGTTGGCCTGGGCACCTGAATGCGGCTGAACATTGGCGTGATCGGCGCCAAAGAGCTCCTTGGCCCGCTCCCGCGCGAGCTCTTCGGCGATGTCTACGAACTGGCAACCGCCGTAGTAGCGGCGACCGGGGTAGCCCTCCGCATACTTATTGGTCATCACCGAGCCCATCGCAGCCATCACCGCTGGGGTCACGAAGTTCTCCGAAGCAATCAGCTCGAGACCCTCGTTCTGCCGAAGCCGTTCGTTCTCGAGGGCCTGAGCCACCTCGGGGTCAGCCGCTTCGACCAGTTGGTTGTGAACTGAAAAAAACTGTTCCTTGAGGTTGTCGGTCATCAATTCCCCCGCTCGATCTCAATTAAATCTATCCGTCGCTGATGGCGGTCGCCCTCGAAGGCGGTCTCGAGGAAGATTCCTACCATCTGTTCCGCCACTCCTGAACCAGTTGACCGCGCACCGATGCAAAGTACGTTGGCGTCGTTGTGGCGTCGCGCCATTTCGGCGGTGAAGGCGTCGTGGCACAGGGCGGCTCGTACGTGTGGGTGACGGTTGGCAGCCAGGCTCATGCCGATGCCGGTACCGCAAATCAAGATTCCCAGCTCGGCCTCACCCGCAGCCACGGCCCTGGCTACGGCGTGTGCGAAGTCTGGATAATCGACTGAAGTCGTTGCTGTAGGACCGAGGTCACGAACGTCATGCCCGGCCCCGCCGATGAGCTCGACGATCCGCGCCTTGAGGTCGACTCCCGCGTGGTCGGAGGCGATGACAATCATGGAGTCCTCCTAAATATCCTGGT
Source organism: Candidatus Sulfomarinibacter kjeldsenii (assembly GCA_014764485.1). Taxonomy (GTDB): domain Bacteria; phylum Acidobacteriota; class Thermoanaerobaculia; order Thermoanaerobaculales; family Sulfomarinibacteraceae; genus Sulfomarinibacter; species Sulfomarinibacter kjeldsenii. Next base: position 49,607 of record JACXWA010000120.1, on the reverse strand, counting down.
CCGGCGACGGCAACTGCAAGGTGCGGTACTCCTCGAGGGCGAAGCGATCGCTCATCCCCGCCAGATGGTCCACGATGAGTCGCGCGAAGCCAGGAGTCGAATGGTACCGTTCGGCGACGGTTGCCGCAACGCGTTTCAGCGGAAGATCGCGGATATGGGGGAGATCGAGCTCTTCAGTGGCGCGCATCAGGAGGTAGTCGGGCAGAATTGTCGGTTCCGACCAGTAGGCCCCAAAGAGGGCGGTGACCACCTTCCGCGCCCGCCAATCCTGGCGGCTGACCGGTCCTTGATTGATGATCTTCGCGTAGATGAAGCCCTTGAGCTCTAAAAAGAACTCCTCGACCTCGGCCGACATCCAAACCGTTGTCTGCGACACCTCCCGAGCCTGCCCCGAGAAGCTCTCGTGGTCGGAGATTTCATGGCGTCCGAGAAAACGGTCGATTCGTGCTGCCGAGGACTCGACGACGTCCAGGACAAAGAGTCGGATGAGACCGCGGATGAGACTGTTTTGGCGAATCCAGGGCTGGTTTCTGAAATACGGGTCCGATCCAATCTCCGAGATCACCCGTTGCGAGACCGCCAGCTCCTCGACTGTTTCCAGATCCACCGACCCGGCTCTCAAGCCATCCTCGAGATCGTGGGTCTGCTGCGCAATCTCGTCGGCCACCGCCACCGCCTGGCCCTCGAAGTGGCACGGTTTATCGAGAAAAAGGCCGCCAGGATCAGGTACCGGAAATGGGTAATCCACCTTCCATGAAGTATGTTTGAGAATGGCCTCCCGGACCTGGTCCGAGAGGTTGAGGCCTGGGAGGTCATAGCGACGCTCAAAGAGGTCGACCACTCGCAGTGACTGGTAGTTGTGTTTGAACCTGCCAACCGCAGAGGAGACGTTCTCGGGAAGCGAAAACTCATGGTTGACGCCGCGAAGGATCTCGTCGAGGACTGATTCGCCGGTGTGGCCAAAGGCCGTATGTCCGAGGTCATGGCCCAGTGCTGCGGCTTCCGCGAGGTCCTCGTTGAGGCCGAGCGCGCGGGCAATCGTGCGTGCCAGCTGACCGACTTCCAGGGTGTGGGTGAGGCGGGTGCGCGGATGATCTCCAACATGAGGAACGAAGACCTGGGTCTTGTGCTTGAGGCGACGGAAGGCGCGCGAGTGAAGGATTCGATCGCGATCACGCTGGAACGCCAGTCGAATGTCCGACGGATCCTCCTCCACCTTCCGGCGACGGGTCGCCTCGGAAGAGCGAATGGCATGAAGGGACAGACGGCTCGTCTCGTCGACCTCCAATTGGGTCCGGCGGCGCACGATGGTTTCGGTCATCACGCCCTCTCCACCAGCGCCAGAATAGCGCCAACCAACCGAATACTCCCGGCCACCAAAACCGGATCGCGCGTGCGATCGAGACCAGATTGAGGGTTTTCTGCAACCTCGGCACCGGGGAAGGCCGCAGCAAGGCGCTCGAGCGGCATCGCCCGCTCATCATCCAGCCGGCAGACCACCACTTCATCGACACGATCTTTGAGAATCTCCGCAATCGCCTCGACCGGCTTGTCGTCGAGACAGGAAAAAAGAAGGTTGTAGCGGCATTCGAGCTCATCAAGATGTTCGGCCAGAGCTCTCGCAGCCTCGAGATTGTGTGCACAATCGGTCAGCACTTCGCGCCCCTTAAACCGGTGAACGCTAAGGCGGCCGGGCCAGCTCAGTCCATCGAGTGCTACTTGAATTCGGGGGGGTTCGATCGGGCTCACCCAACCCGCGTTCGCGGCTTCAAGGGCCAGCGCCATGGCAAGTTCGAGGTTGTCACATTGATAGGCCCCGGCAAGAGGCATGCGGACATTCGAGGCGCGGCCGTCCCAGCTCATTGAAACCCGGCCCCCGCCCGCATCCGTGCACCTGACAAGCGATCGCGCAGGCTGTGCCGCCGGCGCTCCGAGCCAATCCACCAGATCGTCATCCACCCCAGATCCGATCACCGCCTTTTCAGCGGCCACCAATGCACGTCCCTTGTCTCGGGCAACCTCGGTCGGTTCAGCGCCGAGCCACCCTGCGTGATCGCTGCCGATATTGGTGAGACCGGCAATCGCGCTTTCAGCCAGCCGGGTAGCGTCCCACGACCCGCCCATCCCGGCTTCGAGAACAGCCACGTCGACCTGTGCTTCGGAGAAAATGACAAAAGCGGCCGCCGTCATAGTCTCAAAGTAGGTGAGGTCCGGATACTCGTCAAAATATGCAATTGCCGATTCGAGCACCGTCTCGGCAACCGGGACACCGTTCAATCGCACCCGCTCCTCGATCCGTACGAGATGGGGTGACGTGAAAAGGCCCGTACCGAGGCCATGGGTGCGGAGCAAGGCCTCGAGCATCGCTACTGTCGAACCTTTTCCATTGGTGCCAACAACCAGGATCGAGGGGAAGTCCAGTTGCGGGTTGCCACGCTCCGCGAGTACCCGCCGCAACTCGTCCAGCTCGGGCCGAATTCGGCCCACAGATCGGGGCCTGAGTTTCACCGCAGCATCGACAGGCATCGGGCGACGGTGTCCTTGAGCTCGGGTCGTGGGACTACCATGTCCAACATGCCATGTTCGACAAGGAACTCGGAGCGCTGGAAACCTTCGGGCAGCGTCTGGCGAATGGTCTGTTCGATGACCCGCGGACCGGCAAACCCTATCAGGGCACCTGGTTCGGCAATGTTGAGATCGCCGAGCATCGCGTAACTCGCTGTCACACCACCCGTGGTTGGATCGGTGAGCACCGAAATATATGGGAGACGTTTGCCTCGCAGTCGGGCAAGCGCCGCCGAAACCTTCCCCAGCTGCATCAAAGACAGGATCCCCTCCTGCATACGCGCGCCGCCCGAGCATGAAACTATGATCAACGGTAATTTTCGATCGAGGCATCGTTCGACGGCTCGGGTCAGTTTCTCTCCTACCGCAGAGCCCATCGAACCACCCATGAATCCATATTCCATGGCCGCAATGACCGTCGGAATTTTGTTGATCTCACCCTGGGCGACCACCACGGCGTCAGTACCGTTAAACTTCTTGTTGTAGATCTTGAGCCGGTCCGCGTACGGTTTGGAGTCAACGAAGCCAAGTGGATCAGACGAACGGATCTTGCCAAAAAGACGCTTGTACTTTCCGTTGTCGAAAAACATCTTGAAACGCAGCTCCGCCGAAATCCTGAAATGGTACCCGCAGCGTGGGCAAACGTGGTGATTGCCGGTCACCTCGCGGTGATAAAGGATCTCTCCGCAATCGGAACACTTGATCCACAGACCCTGAGACCTGCTCTTGTCATTGGCCATCGATAGCTCCGTCTCTCCGCGGCCGCGTCCGACCCGATTGGTATCAAGACGTCGGGTGATCGGCCCTCAATACGTCAACCCGGGCATCGCTAATGTTCGGCTCCGCGATGCCGGGCCTTCAGCTTCCCGACTCGTCGTTCTCGAGGTCGTTGGGTATCCCGAGCCGCTGGCAGGCGGCGTCGTACATTTGCCTGGCGGCTTTCTGCGCATTTTGTAGTTCGGCAATCGTCTCTTTGACCTTCCCGAGTTCTACCTGGATCTGACCCTCGAGGTCCTGAATTTCTGTCTTCGTTTGTTCTAGTGCATCTTCGTAGAATTTCTTCTGCGCATCAGTCAATCCGGACATGTTTTCCCCCATGGTCTATTCGAGTTGGAAGGGCACCCGGATCGTCACCCACACCCGGACTTTGATCCCACCCTTGGTAGCTGGTTTGTAGCGACCCTTGAAGATCGCTTCTTCGGCCGCCTTTTCAAATCCCAGACTTCGGCCTTCGACTTTGGTTATTCGAACCTGCTCCACTACACCGTTGATTCCGACCAAGGCCTCGGCTTCCACTACTCCGGACTCACCCATTCTCTGAGCTGCCGGTGGATACCTCGGTGGTTCCCGGTAAATTATCACCGGCGGAATGACGCCTGGGCCCGGGACAACAATGTCACCCTCGCGAACCGACGGTGTCGGAGTCGGCGGAATCGGAGTGGCCGTCGGCGGTGGTGAGGTCGGCGTCGGTGGAATCGGTGTCGGTGTGTCGGTCGGAAGGGGCGTTGAAGTTTCGGTTGGCGTCGGCGTCGGTGGTATCGGTGTCGGTGTTGGGAACTCTTCTTCGAGGCGCTTGCGGAGTTCTTCCTCTTGCTTGGTGATCTCCGCAGCCGCAACCTCTCGAGCTCTCTCGATCAACTCCTGATCAGACATCAAACCCACGGTTGGTTCCGGTGTAGGAGTTTCGGTTGCCGGAATCGTGATTGGAACAGCCCTCGAACTCGGAGATGATTCGAGCCCTCCGCGACCGAAGAAGAACCAGCCCCCAGCCGCAGCCAACACCACTGCCAAAGCGCCGAACGCCACCCATAACCGCTTTTTATTGCCGCCGGCAGCTGCGTTCTTGAGCCCGAAACCGGAATCATCGATCCCGGATTCCGCACTCCTTGAAATCGGCGGCGTCACAGAGAGGACTCCATCGAGGCCATCATTCTCTGCAAGCAAAACTTCAGGCTCTACCGCTGGTGGAGGCACCGGAGTGGCTTCAACAGGCGGCTCGATGGGAGGGACTGGCGGTGGCGGCTCCGATGGTGGGGCCGACTGTACCGGCGTCACGGATGCGTCGTCGGCGACCGGCTGAACCTGGCGCCCTGAATCGAGGCTTTCGAGGAAAGCAACCAGATTCGAACGATCGACAGACCATCCTTTTTTGCGCATGACCTTTTCAAGATCACGTTGGAGATCTTCAGCTGACTGATACCGTTCATCACGCTCAGCACTCAACGCGAGGAATATGATTCGATCAACCTCGGAGTCGACGTCTGCGTTTTTCATCGACGGTGCGGTGATGATCGGGTCTCGCACCTGCTCGAGCACCGACAGCTCGGACGTGCCGGAGAAGACTTTTTCGTTTGTCAGCATTTCGAAGAGCACCAGGCCGAGTGAAAAGATATCCGACCTGTGGTCGATATCCTTACCCCACGCCTGCTCCGGTGACATGTACTGGAGCTTGCCCTTCAGCGCGCCAGAGCGTGTCTGAGACGCCTTGGAGGCCGCTTTTGCGATGCCGAAATCGCAGAGCTTGATGTCGCCATCGAACGAGATGAGGACGTTCTGGGGCGACACGTCCCGGTGAACCAGCCCGAGTGCTCGATCTTCAAAATCGTGCTTCTTGTGCGCATAGTCGAGAGCCGATGCCAGCAGATTGGTGACGTAGAGGGCGACTTCGATCGGCATTTTCACATCACGTTGACGACACAATTCGAGAATTGAGCGAAGATCGTGTCCTTCGATGTACTCCATCGCGATGTAGTGCGATCGATCGACCTTTCCGAGGTCGTAGATATGGATGATGTTGTTGTGATTGAGTTGAGCGGCGAGCTTGGCCTCATCGATGAACATGCGGACAAATTCGTCGCTGTCAGTGAGGTTGCCGAGAATGCGCTTGATGGCAACTGTCTTCTGGAACCCTTCCATGCCCATCATTCGGGCCTTGTAAACGTCAGCCATGCCACCGGTGGCGATATGCTCCTCGATAACGTACTGGCCAAACTCGGAGCCCGATGGCGCGGGGCTCTCAGACGCGTCTGGCGGCGCAGACTCTGCCGGCGGTTTCCGCCCAGGGGGCTTCTTCCGCGGAGGCTTCGCCGGAAGCGGTGTCACATGCGTCGGTTTCTCCTCGGGAACCGGCTCCTCAACCGGCGGTAACGACTCCGGAGGTTCAGATGGGGTCGGCGGAGCCGCCGGTTTCTCGGTTTCCTGTGGAGGTGAGGTCGGGGTGGCAGATTGCGCCACGGGTTCCGCCTCGACCGGTTTTTTCCTGAGGGCAGCAATATCGAGCCCGGACAAGGTATCTGAAAGCAGCTTGTCCACTTCCTCGTCGGTCGACTTGGTCGTGCGCAGCTTGGTTCCTTTTTCGGGTTCAAGAATATCGGCAAGTGCCTCGTTGAGCGACGAGTCCTCGGTGGATTCTTCGGCCACCGGCGGTGTCGTGATCTCGGGTGGCGCCTGCACCGGCTGTTGTTCGCCCCCCTCCATGTCTGAAAGAATGTCCCCGAATAAGTCGTCAGAGGTCACGGGAGCCTCTCTGTCAGACAGGCCTGCGCTGCGGCGAAGAGTCTCGAGCATCTCCTGCGGGATGGCCTGGGTGGCAGCCGGATCGGGTGTGATCCGAATCAGTTCCTCGACACGCTCACGAAGAGCATCCGCTCCGAATGGACGCTCGAGAATGTCCTGCGCACCGTATTGGACCGCGTCCTCTTTTGGTGTCTCTCCACGATAACCAGACATCAGGATGAGAAACGGGGTCGCACGCAAACCTGCGCGAGCACGAAGTTGCGTGATGGCATCCTCAATATTGAGATTGGGGAGAACGGAATTGATGATGACGACGGCGGGTTCGAAGGAAGCGCAGAGATTCACCGCGTCATCTAGATTGCCGGCGATTTCGAGATGAAAATCAGGCCCTGCAAGCGCTTCGCGCAGGTGTTCCACGTAACGCGGTTCGTATTCGATAACTAAAATGCTCGCGTTCATTGAATCGCCCTCTATCTCTCCGTTGACCGAAGAGTCCTGACCTCATTATCGGTGACGGGTGTGCAAAGTCAACCGAGGCTGACGCCTCGCCATCGGGTATTCGAACACCCTCACCAACCGCGCGGAAGGTGTAGGACACCGGTCCGCATATCTCAGGAGCTTTCCTTGCGAGGCAAAGATGGCGTAGTGAACGGTTGCGTGTGCAACCCCAAGGCCGGGGCGGATTTCCAGCGTAGTCCGTTGCATGCGTCACGGGTTTGGACTCAAAGCACCGCGATGACGGATTGTTCTCCAATGCCCATGAGCGGCGGCGACGGAGGCGGCGCGTAACCCGACGGGAAGAACCGCCCCAGATTGCTGCGCATATTTAGCCACAGTGGATTGTTCGTCAAACATGCGGGCTATAATGCGCCCACCTCCGCAGGCCTATAGCCAGCTACCCTGCGGAGGCGTTGGGAGGCCTCATGTCGGGTCACAGTAAGTGGAGCACGATCAAGCACAAGAAGGGGCGGGCCGACGCCAAGCGCGGCAAGGTCTTTACCAAGATCATCCGTGAGATCACAGTCGCGGCTCGCGAGGCGGGTGGCGACCCGGACAGCAATCCCCGACTCCGCGCCGCGGTCGCCGCGGCCAAGGCGGCCAACATGCCCGCCGACAACATTAAGCGTGCCATCGATCGCGGCACCGGAGTGCTCGATGGTGTGTCATACGAGGAGATCAGCTTTGAGGGCTACGGTCCCGGCGGAGTCGCGGTGATGTTGGAGTTGCTCACCGACAATCGCAATCGGACAACTCCGGAGATCCGCCACCTCTTTACGAGATACGGAGGAAATCTCGGGGAAAACGGCTGCGTCTCGTGGCTCTTTACCCGTAAAGGCATGATTCTGGTTCCCCGCTCGGAAGAACTTGACGAAGACGAATTCCTAGAGCTGGCCCTCGAGGCCGGCGCTGAAGATCTCGACACAGACGACACCGACTATTTCCGCATCTACACCGCACCGGACGAACTGCACACGGTCAAAGACCAGATCGAGGCAGCGGGGTTGGTGGTCGAAGCAGCACAAATGGAAATGGAACCGTCGAGCACTACTCGACTGGAAGGCAAGGCCGCACAACGGATGATTCGTCTGATGGAAGCGTTCGACGACCACGACGACGTGCAGAACGTTTGGGCCAACTTCGACATCGACGACGAAATTCTGGCCGAGGGCTGATCCGGGGACCATGGGCGTCCGTGTCCTCGGCATCGATCCCGGTTCGAGAGCAACTGGTTGGGCACTGGTGATCGCCGAGGGAAATCGCTATCGGCTCGAGAAATCGGGCGTTGTCCGGCCGCGCGGCGACCACCGGCACGGACGGTTGGCCGATCTTCAGCACCGCCTCGCCAACGTTGTCGGGGAGTTGGCACCCGACTGTGCCGCGGTGGAGTCCTCGTTTTTAGGTCTCAATCCAAAGACCGGCCTCGCGCTTGCCGAGAGTCGGGGCGTGATTCTGGCGGTGCTCGGCGGACTCGATCTCGAGGTCTCTTCGTACAGTCCCGCCGAGGTCAAGTCCGCAGTCGTCGGCCACGGCCGGGCCGAAAAACAACAGGTTAACTATATGGTGGTGAGGCTTTTGTCCCTCAATGATAAACCACCCAGTGACGCTGCGGACGCCATGGCGGTGGCCATCACCCACATCCATCTCGGAGCGTGGAATAAAGCTCGTTGACGCCCCTTGGGGCTCATGCTACGATGCCCTGCCTTTCATTCTCGAATGGGGCACGACATAACCGAATTGGCGCGGAGTAATCGGCTGTTTGGCTGAGCGCCTCGAACCAATGAGGAACAGAACCCGGATGGGTTTGGAACTCATCCTTGCCTGAGGACTCTAACCAGGAGGAGGCATAGCCGTGACTGGACAGGTAGCAGAGTATTTTCGCCAGGGTGGGATCTTCATGTACCCGCTTCTTTTCTTCTCGGTGCTGGCTGCGACCGTAGCTATCGAGCGATTTATCGTCTTTTCAAAGGCGAAGATCAACGTCAGCGATTTCCTGACAAAAATCCGAAAGGCATTGCTTGTCAATCGGAATGTCAAGGAAGCGATCAAAATCTGCGAGCAGAGCAAGGGCCCCGTTGCCTCGGTGATGAAGGCCGGCCTGCTGCGCTACGGCCATGCCCGTGAGGACGTCGAGAAGACCATTGAGAACGCAGCGCTGTATGAGCTTGATCGGCTCGAGAAGCGCCTCGGTGTGTTGGCGACGACCGCCAACGTCGCACCGATGCTTGGCTTCCTCGGCACCGTCGCCGGGATGATCAAGTCCTTCGCGACGCTTGCCGAGCAGGGTCTCACCAACCCGGCGGCGGTCGCTGTCGGAATTTCGGAGGCGTTGATCACAACTGCCACCGGTCTCATCATCGCGATTCCCGCTCAGCTGGTCTACAACTGGTACACCACCAAGATCACCCGCTTTGTGCGCGATATCGAGACCGCCTCGAACATGCTGGTCGAGACCTTCACCGAGATGGACAGCCAGCGATATGGTTCGGGAGGCGAGGGCCAGGCCTAGAAGGGAGCCCGCAGATGGGACTCATCCGCGGAAGAGAACGCAAACCTGCAGGACAGATCTTCACGGCCTCGATGGCGGACATCGTGTTCTTGTTATTGGTCTTCTTTATCGTCACCTACAAGGTCGAGGTGGACAGAACGAAGATGGATCTCCCGGACACTTGGATTCGGAGCAAGGTTCCTGAAAAGGCAGCCGTGATCTCGATCGCTCCGCCGGACGACATCACTGCACCGTTGACGGTGCGGGTTTCTACAGGTGAAGAGATGTCACTGCCGGTCAGCACCACCGAGGAGGTCGTCACATTCGCCTCCACCGAGGTGGCGCGGGATCCGAACAAAGAATTCATCATCAAGGCAGATGAACAGGTGCCCTACGAGCACGTCGATGCGGTGCTCGATGCTCTGAAACAGTCCAAGGTCAAAAACATCTACTTGCTGTCCGAACAGAAGACCGTGAAAGATTAGGCGGGGGCGACCATGAGGATCAAAAAGAAAGAAGTCCAATCCGAGATCTTCACCGGGTCGATGGCCGACATTTCCTTTTTGTTGATCATCTTCTTCATGATTACGTCGGCATTTTCGGCTGATCGAGGTCTCGACTTCGCCCTTCCAGAGGACACCGACACACCTGAGATCAAACAGGAAGATTCGATCGACGTCCACGTCCTGCGCGGCGGTGCGATCGAGATCGATGGCAATGGCACGCCGCTCGAAGGATTGCTTCCCTATGTTCTCGACAAGCTCAAACAGAATCCCGAAAAGCCGGTGATTCTGCGCACCGATCCTGATGCGACTTATGGCGACATGATCCGGGCCTTCGACACTCTGCGCACGGCCAGGATCGAGTGGACGGACGCCGACGGCCAGCCGCTGCACATGGACGTCCACGGAAAGCCGCTGACGGATATTCAAACGATCTCGATCCCGACCCGGCGTGAGATCGAGAACCTGTGGTCGATGCTCGGGATCCAGTAAAGGGGGAAGCCATGAGCGATTCTCCAAAAGCCGCGCCAAAGAAAAAAGACGACAAGATGTCGATGACCACAGCCGAGCTGCTGGCCCTCGAGGAGGGGCAGGACAAAAAGGTAGCGCGGTGGTCGCTGGGTATCGCGGTCATATTCCACATCATCATCTTCGCCATGCACTGGCCATCCTTTGCCGGCGGGCTCTCTGATGCCAAGGAGAAGAAGAGCAAGATCTACGTGGTCAAGCAGGTCAAGTTCAAACAGCCGCCACGGAGAGAGATGCAGCAGATCCCGAAACCCAAGATTCAAAAGGTCCCGATTCCAGATCCTACGCCCGATGAACCCGAGCCGATTCGGGACCAGGAACCCGATGAGGATGTTGATTTCATTCCGGATGACAACCTGGTTCTCGGAGTGCCCGACGCGCCGCCACCGCCAGAGCCCGAGGGTCCGATTCGTTTTGTGGTAGGTGGGAACATCACCGAACCAAAGAAGATCAGCGGGCCCAATCCTGTCTATCCTGAGGCCGCTCGCAGAGCGCGCATCCAGGGTGTCGTGGTGCTCGAATGCGTGATCGGCAAGACCGGGAGTGTTCAGAGCGTCAAAGTCCTGCGGGGGCTCCCGCTCGGACTGACCGAAACCGCGGTGGATGCTGTCAACAAATGGAAGTTCGAGCCGTCGACCCTTAACGGAAAGCCGGTAGAGGTTCTCTACATCCTGACGGTGCGGTTCAACCTGCAGTAACCCTCGAACATGTCGCTGCAAGGATCTTTGAACGAGCTTCCGCTGCCGGACGTCATTCAACTCGTGAGTGTCTCAGGCAAAACGGGTGCGTTCGAAATCCAATGCGATGAAGCAGAGGGAAAGATCTACCTCCGTGACGGCCAGATAGTTGACGCCCTCGTCGGGCGACTCCGCGGTGACAGCGCAGTATACGAGATGGCCATCTGGACCCAGGGCACCTTCTCATTCAACCCTGGCGAGGAATCGGAACACGTCACCATCCACATGTCTAACGCCAGCCTCATGATGGAGGCGGCCCGCCGCCTCGACGAGTGGCGCGTGCTTTCGCGGAAAATCCCATCTCTGGATCTCGTGCCCTACTTTGCTTCGCGCGAGCAGGGAACGGACCAGGTGACTCTCAGTCCACAAGAGTGGATACTGGTCACTCGTATCGATGGTGCGCTGACCATCGAGGAGATTGCCAACGAGCTCAAATGGGCGCCATTCGACGTATCGAAGCTGCTCTTCGGAATGATCACCACAGGGCTGGTGGCTCTCGGTAATCCAGGAGATGCCAGCGATGGCATTCAGCGGTGGCAGTCCGGGCCCAACCCGGTGACATTGCTCGGCCTGGCAGAGAAAATTCGTTCGGTAGCACTCGACGTTGTTGGTTCGGGGGGTGAACGGACGATCGAGAAGCAGTACACTTCAGCGCGGACCCTGATTGAACGCGGTGAGGGTTTCGATGCTCTGCGAGAGATGGTAGAGCAACATACGAAGGCGATTTCGCTTCTCAAGGGTTCTGACACGGCGGCGATGTTCGATGAACAGGTCAGACCGTTGCTTGGTGAAGTGCAACAAATGTAAGTCAGATTGCGTTAAAACAACTGGAGGCACAGAAAATGAAATCGAGGGTCAGCCGTGCGACGATCGCAGGAGCAGCAGCACTGTTGTTGCTGGCGGCGGCGCTTCCGGCACACGCGGAGTGGAACAAGGGCCTCGAGGCCTACAAGAAGAAGGACTGGGCGGATGCCGTCAAGGAGTTCGAGGAGGTCACCAAGACCAACCCAGATTATGCGGGCGCCTACTACATGCTGGGTGTATCACAACGTGCTCTTGGCCAGTTGAGCCCCGCCATTGCCAGCCTCCGCAAGTCGGTGGAGCTCGACGGCAGCCAGGCATCGTACAAGATCGCTCTTGGCCAGGCGCTTCTTCAGGCGGATCAGTATCAGAATGCCTATGAGTTGTTGAAACCTCTCAGCATGAGTTCGATGGACGCTTCACATCGGTCGAGCTACGCTCTCCTCTTTGCTCAGGCAGCGACCAAGACAAACCGGCCCGGCGAAGCCATCGGTGTCCTGACGACCCAAGCTCGAGCGGACTCAAGGAACTACCGTCTGCAACAGGCCCTCGGCTCCGCATATACCGCCTCGGGTGACGAAGCCAAGGCATTTGAGGCATATAAAAGTGCATACGACCTCAACGCCAAAGATGCCACAAGTGCCCGCAATGCGGTGAAAGCGGCGATATCAGTCGCCCGGCGTTCGAGTTCAAACTCGAGCAAAAGCAACTATTACAACCAGGCCGGGCAGATCGCGGACCGGTTGGCCAACGCCTCCCCGACCTTTGAGCACCAGCTTCTTGCGGGTGAAGCCTGGCTTGGCGCCAAGCAGTATCAGAAGGCACAGGCCTCGTTTGACAAGGCCAGGTCCCAGCAATCCAACAACGCCCTCGTCTACTACTACATCGCCCAGTGCAAGACACAGATTAACCAGCTCAACCCTGCGCTCGCAGATCTCCAGCAGGCTCTGAAGATAGGCGCTTCTGGAAAACTTCGAAACCAGATCTACAACCAGGGCGCGTTCATCTACGACAAGAAGAAAGACTACAACAACGCCATCAGCTGGTATCAGGAGGCGGGCAACCAATCGATGGTGCGCCAAATGGAAGACAAAAAGAGCAAAGCTGCCCAAAATCAGGCAGCCGACAAGGAATGTGCGGACTTCAAGAAGACGATCGCCGCTCTCCGACTTCAGGTTGACGAGCTCCAGAAAATCGGTGATAACGACAGTGCGCAGCAATTGTTGGATCAACTGCCAGCGCTCGAGAAGGACTACTCCGAACGCTGTCGCTGATACGACGTTTTCCACATTTTCTCTTCAAAGCGCAGCCGATTGGCTGCGCTTTTTTTGACGGTTCTGTTTTGTCAGCCCTCGGTGGCGTCGGCGGCGTACCGAGCAAGGGTGACCACAGCCGCGAGCAGTGGCAGGAAAACACCGGCCGCAAGTTGCCCGGCGAGGACGCTCGCAGGAATCGACATCGCCGAGAGGCCGAGGGCGGAGGCGAGCTGCGAAAGGCCCGACACCGTCACGAGCGAACCCACCACCGAGAGGATTCCGGCCACCAATCCGGGAATCGCGACCGCGACCAGGAATGGGCCGCGAATTGTGCCCTCGGTTGCACCGACGAGACGCATTATGATCACCTCGTCGGAATGTCGATAGAGCTCGAGGTGGACCCACACCGCAGCCAGTAATACCGCCACCGCCAACAGCACAAAGCTGACGACACCTACAATCAGGGCCAGACCACGCGCGACCCGTCCGAGGGTCTGTTGGATCGAGGAACGAGGACCAATGGCGAGTACCTCCGCCCGACCCTCGAGCACTGTCACAGAATCGGGATTGTCGGTGAGGATCTCGACAAGCGATGGCAATGCGGCATCGCCAGAATTAATCAGGTCTTCGAGGTATGGAAACCAGCGTTGCAGGCGTTCGGCAAGGTCGCTGCTCGACACCTCCGAGACGGTCCAGCGCGGATGATCGATCGCTATTTCTGCGATCCATCGTCGCCGCTCGCCCGACTCCATCTGTGGATGCAGCAACACCGCCACGGAACTCTTCTGGCCGGAGAGGTCCGCGACCGGACCCAACCAGTGCTGAAGGGTCAGGCCGACTCCGGCAAAAGCGATCGGCACCCCAAGGGCAAACGCCAGAATCACACTGACTACTGCCCGCTCACGCAAGACAATAAGGCCTTCGGCGAAGGCGTGCCGGATCACGGCGGCCACATCCCATCATAGTGAATTTGGCCCTGATGGAGGACCAGGGTACGGGCGGGGATCGACTCGAGTATGGCGTGATCATGGGTGGCCACCAGGACCGTCGCCCCTTGGTAGTTGATGTCGCACAGCAGACTCAGAAGCTCGGAGGCGAGATCGGCATCGAGGTTGCCGGTGGGTTCATCGGCGAGGATCAGCCGTGGCTGGTAGGCGAGGGCACGGGCGATCGCGACACGTTGCTGTTCTCCTCCGGAGAGCGCATCCGGGAACGCCGCCTGTCGATTCTGCAGACCGAGGCGCCGGAGCACTTTCATGGACCGGCGATGGGCTTCACGGGGTGCGATGCCATGGATGCGTAGGACGAAGGTGATGTTTTCGAGCACGGTCTTGCGACGCAGAAGCTTGAAATCCTGAAAGATGACGCCGATCTTGCGGCGCAGCAACGGCAATTGAGCTCGCACCATCTCGTCGATTCGTCGACCCGCTACCCACACCTCGCCTTCGGTCGGGTGTTCGGCGGCGTAGAGCATGCGCAGTAGTGTCGTCTTGCCGGCGCCCGATGGTCCGGTTAGAAATACGAATTCACCGGCGTCAACCTGGAGGTCGAGAGCATCGAGAATGGTGCGTCGCTCGTATTCCTTGGAGACGGAACGGAGACGAATCACGAGCTAGAAAGCGCTCGCGATAACGCTTTTCGGGCTGCTTCGCACCCCTGACAGTGATCCCTCAACACACCCCCCAAGGGCCTGAATTGTATCATTGGGCCATGGACCGATCAGACAATCTGACAAGAATCGCCAGCGAACTTGCCCTGGACTTCAACCTGGACGGCGTACGAATGCTATTCGGCATTGGCCCGGCGAGGCCGGCGGCGTTGCCGGAAGAACGGATGCGTCGGTTGATGACAGACCTTGGGACCCAAATCGGTGCCGTTCGCTGGGGTGAACAGGTCCACGGTCGGGTCATCGCATCGCTGGCAGCAGAACCTGGCCGACCCTTCGAGAACGCCGTCTGCGTGGGACGATGCGACGCTTTGATGACAGCTGATACCGGAGTCGGACTGGTGATATGGACTGCTGATTGCGTGCCGATTCTCATCACTGGAGACGGTGTCGTCGCTGCCGTACATTCCGGATGGCGGGGCTCTGTCGCCGATATCGCAGGGGCGGTAATCCGTCGTTTCGAAGTCGAGTACGGCGTTCCGCCGCACCACCTGCGAGCAATACTCGGACCAGCCATCTCGGGGCCGCAATACGAAGTCAGCCGAGAGGTCATCGACGGCCTTCGTCAATTCGATCTTGACGAGGCGAGGTGGCGGCAGGGGCGCCAGATCGACCTGCGCGGATTCCTTGCCGCACGACTCGAAGATCTCGGCCTAGAATCCACGATGATCGGTATTTCAGGACCCTGTACCGCCTTGACTCCGGAGCTCGCCTCCTACCGTCGGGACGGGGTCGGCGCGGGGCGGCAATGGTCGATGATCTATCGAATGGGCTGACGTTGCCTGAGCTGACCACAGGCGGCTGCGACGTCCTCACCTTTTGACCAGCGCACCGTCACCGTTAACCCGGCGTCCCGCAGGCCGGCAGCAAAACGATCGACCACTGCGGCGGCCGGACGCCGAAGATCCGGGAAGTGCTCTCGATCTTCATTGAGCGGAATAACGTTGACTTTGGCGGGAATACCGCGGATGAGACGAGCCGTCAACCGAGCATCCTTCTCGGCGTCATTGAAACCATCGATCAGCACATACTCGAAGGTGATCCTCCGACCACGCTCCAAGGGAAATTCCCTCAAGGCCTTCATCAGGTCGACCAGGGGGTAGCGGCGCGCGATTGGCATGATTTTGGTCCGGCGTTCCTGGTCGGGAGCGTTCAACGAGACGGCCAGCTTCGGCCGCTTCTCGAGCCCGGCGAGCCAGCGAACCCCGGGAAGAACACCGGCGGTGGAGACGGTGATCCGTTTCAAACTCACACGCTCGGACAGGACAGTGAGAGCTGGTCCGAGGTTTCCGGTGTTGAGCAGGGGCTCTCCCATGCCCATGAAGACGATATTGACGCGCTCGACCTCGGTATCGAGACGGCGTAACATCACCCGGTATTGACCGACGATTTCTTCCGGCCGCAGGTTTCGGCCGGCGCCAACAGCACCGGTGACACAGAAGGTACAACCGACGGCACAGCCGGCCTGTGAAGACAGGCAGAAGGTCGCCTTGGCCCCCTCGCGCATCGAAACGCTCTCGATCCCGACACCGTCCGAAAAGCCGAGGAGGTATTTGCAGGAACCATCGGAGCTCTCCACCACCTGCAGCACTTCAGGCTCCTCGAGGCTGAAGTGGGTGTCGAGGTCTCGGCGTAGGGCGAGTGGCAGATTGGTCATAACGCCAAAGCTTGAAGCATTGCGGTCGACAATCCACTGCGCAACTTGCCGACCACGGAAGTCACGATCGACATGAGGCGCGATCAGCTCCGTGATCTCGACCGAATTTCTGCCCACAAGATTCGTTCTACCGTCCATGATTTGAGCGGCGGCTCACGTCTTCAAATCGCTGTCCGGATCGGACTGCGGACGCGGCAGAATCTTCGCCGGCGAGCGGTGGCGCCCAATGGAAATTCCGATCGAAGACAGAAACTGGGCGTCATCGACGCCGATTCGATATTCGGGCATCGACCCGTTTTCCCCGACGTGGAGCCGCATGGTTCCGCGGCCAATCTCCACCGAACCGTCCTCTCTACATGCCAGAGAGGTTTCGAGCATCATCACCGCCTGCCACCCGTCCTCGTGCAGTTCCTCGAGGCATTCCCGGACCTCATCCGAGCGCACGACCGTTGCGTGCAGGGCCTTCCCCAGCTTTCGCAACAGCTCCTGCAGCCTTTGGGTGCGCGATTCTTCCATGGTCCTCCACCTGAACAACCCATCGTCCATGCCAGGTCTTCCCATCCTACCTCATCGTCCGAGCCCGCCACCATTGCTCGTGCAAACCGCCGCAGCTGACTTTGCTATTCGGCCGGCGCCAGTTGCGGCAGAGTACACTGACGTTGGATTATGGATTCCGCGACCATCCTCCCGAAACCCTGGATTCGCGAGCAGGCCTTGCCTGGCGACGCCTCTTCTCGGCGTTATGTACGGCTCTGGGATCGCCACGACCGGACCGCATTGCTCACCTTTTACCCAAAAAACGTTCGAGGTCAGATGAGCCGGGATCTCGAGGTGCGAGCGTGGTGTGGCGCCCACGGCTTGCGGGTACCCTTCCTCCTCGACCACGACCTTGGAGAGGGGTGGGCCATACTCGAGGATTTCGGGCCTGACGACGCAGAATGTGCTCTGGTAGACGCTCCACCGAGTGTCCGGAGAGCGCTGGGTCTTCAGTTCATCGCCCCCCTGGTCACCCTCGCAAGATTCCAGCCGACCAACTCGCCGGCGTGGAACCCGCCCCTGGATCGCTCGCGCCTCAGGTGGGAACTTGCCGGCTTCGAGCTTTGGTTCTGTCGTCACCAACTCGAGGTCACGCCGTCCCCATCCGTTGGATACTGGCTTGACGAGCTTGCCGGAGCCATCGGTGAACATCCGCAACGCGTGTGCCACCGCGACTACCATCTCAACAATCTTTTCCTCCTCGCGGACGGCTCCGTCGGTCTGATCGATTACCAGGACATTCTGGTCGGACCAGACTCCTACGATGTGGCATCACTCCTTGGTGAGCGCGGCATGCCGCGCGTGCTCGAAAAGACAGAGAGGATTCAGATCCTGGAGTCGTGGGCGGCGGATACCGATGCAGAGGCGGGTTGGCTGGACCGGTGGCGGTTGGTGAGCGTGCAGCGAGGCCTCAAGGTTCTCGGGACCTTTGCGAGACTTGCCGCAGATGGCGCCAGAGCATACGAAATCTGGGCGGAGGAGATGGTTCGCCGCATCGCGCCGGAACTGGCCTCGCTGGAGGCCCCTTCAGAGTTGGTAGACCTTCTGCTAGACTTGTCGCGGCGTCGGCATCCGGCGAGCTAAGACAGAGGTCATAGGGCGGCGCCAACCTAGGAGGTCGATATGTTCGGAAGTCTGGGTCTTCCCGAGCTCTTGATTTTGCTCGCGATCGTCGTCCTGATTTTCGGGGTCAACAAGCTACCAAAGCTCGGTAAGGGCCTCGGTGAAGGTATTCGCAACTTCAAGAGTTCGGTGCGCACTGAAGAAAAAACGGCGTCGGACGAGAATGGGCAGGACGCGACCAAAGACGCCAACAATACTTAAAGGTCCGCTCGGCAGGGGCCAGTTGGACACTACCTGCTATTCTGAAATAGCATGGTTGTAGATACCTCATCGAGCTTGCCGGGCGTTCGCTGCATCAGCAGCGCCAAGCTCGCACATTTTTTGAAGCGCGAGCAACGGTCCTCGACAGTTGCCGACCTTGATCTCAACCGAATATTTCGTGAGCTACTCCACCGCGCCAACGACTTCCTGCCGTCGGAGGCGGGGACCATTTATCTGGACGACCCTTTGGACACCGACGAGGACGACAACAGGCTGTCGCTCGTGGTGATCGCCGGATTTGGGCCCAAGTCCGACGATCTCATGGAGGAGCGATTCAGTTCCGGCAAGGGGATCATCGGTGAGGTCTATCGGACCGGCCGGCCATACTCCTGTACAGAACCTTTCGCAGATCCGATCTTCCGAAGTGGCCCCGGACTCCGAATTGGCTTCAATATCGATTCTGTCGTTGGAGCACCTCTCGAAGGCGAGGGGCGCACGATCGGTGTGATCGAGCTCATCAATCACTCGAGCGGTAAGGGTTATTCCGACGCCGATCTTGCCCTCCTTGGGATCTTCGCACAGACAATTTCCCTCTCGGTGGTAAACGCTATCGACGCTCAACGATCAAAAGAAATCGCCAAACGCGACGAGCTTACCGAGCTTTATAACGATCGATATCTCCACGGCAGTTTGTCGAGGATTATTGACGATGCCGTCGCGAACGGCTCTGAATGTGGAGTCATCTTCCTCGACCTCGACCATTTCAAAGAGGTCAACGACACGCACGGTCATCTTGTCGGCAGTCAACTATTGTCTGAGGTCGGCGCGACTCTCAAACAGATTGTCCCTGGCGAAGGGTTGGCCGCTCGGTATGGCGGTGACGAATTCGTCATCGCCCTGCCGGGCGCAGGGCGTCAGGAGACCTTTTGGGTCGCCGAGACCATTCGCCAGAACATTGCTGATCGGGCATTTGTGGTCAGCGCTGACCCCGAGAACTCGGACGGCGTGACGAGTATTCGCATCGAGGGCGTAGTGACCTGCTCGATTGGAATCGCCACCCTGCAGGCAGATATCATGCCTGAACTCGGTGCGGAGAACCGCGATTCCAAAAAGGCCAAGGACCAGCTCCTACGCAAGGCCGACACCTGCATGTACGCGGCCAAAGAGCTTGGTCGAAATCGCACGATTCCTTACTGGGAGCTCGCCCGGGAGCTCGCCGCCGGCCTGGTATCACCTACTTCCCGTACCCGCACATAGTTGCCTTGGATCGGGGACTTCAGGAAGATCTTCCGCGCTGATTCGGTTCTTCTCTTCGAGAGGGAAGATGAGGAAGGAGTGAGGCTGTGGGAACTTCTGCCAGGGCACAGGCGATTGAGGATGCCCTCCACAACAAGCTAGAGGCTCGGTATGTAACGGTCCTCGATCAGAGTTCTCTCCACGAGAGCCACGCGGGCGCGCAGAGCGGCGGCGGACATTTTCGGATTCTGGTGGTTTCAGATCGTTTTCGCGGGCTGTCCCGAATCGCTGCGCAGCGTATCGTCTATGAGGCTCTGGGTGATTTGATGGTGAACGACATCCACGCCCTCTCGATGCGCACCCTCACCCCCGAAGAGTGGTCAGGGTAAGGCTCAACCGACCTTCGGCTCGCTACGCGTTGGTCGCCAGGACCGGCTGTTTTGCCGCTCCAATTCTCTCCTGACCGATCTCGGCTGTTTCTGCGACCGCTTCGATCGCTCGCTCGACCTCCTCGTCGGTTGTGAAAACACCGGGCGAGAAGCGGACCGTCCCGTCGGTCTCAAAGGTCCCGATCCCCTCGTGAACCTGCGGCGCGCAATGGAGCCCGGTTCGGGTGATGATGTCGTGCTCTACATCGAGGAAGGTACCGGTCTGGTCGGCCGGCATTCCGTCGATGTTAAAGACGAATACTGGCAGGTGGTCGTGATCAAGATCGGCGCAGTAGAGCTTTACGCCATCTATGGCGGAAAGGCCCTCATGGAGCCTCTTCGCGTGCCGCATCTCGTGCTCGTAGATAGCCCCTACGCCGCCGCGGTCGGCAATCCATTTCTGCGCAGCGAGTAGCCCGGAGACGCCCATCGTGTTAACAGTGCCGAATTCCATACGCCATGGGTACGCATCTGGCTGGCCTTTGAGCGCGCTCATGACACCCGTTCCACCGGCGCGGCATGGTGTGATTTCTACGTGCTCACAAATATACATACCGCCTGTGCCGGACGGCCCGAAGAGAGACTTGTGACCGGTGAAACAGACTACATCGATGTTCATCGCGTTGACGTCGATCGGCACCAGGCCTGCAGTCTGGGCGGCATCGATAGCGAAGAGGACGCCGCGTTCCCGACAGATCCGACCGACCTCAGCCACCGGTTGAATGGTGCCGATCACATTCGATCCGTGGTTCATGACCACGAGCTTGGTATTTGGACGGATTCGGCGAGCAATGTCGTCCGGATCGACATAGCCACGCCCGTCGAAGGGCACGAAATCGACCTCGACACCCCGCTCCCGATGCATATACATCGGTCGCAGCACCGAATTGTGCTCGAGGCATGTGGTTATGGCATGATCGCCGGGTACGAGCACACTCGAGATCAGCAGGTTGAGAGCATCAGTCACATTGTATGAAAAGACCAGCCGGTTTGGATCACCACCCGCAAAGAACTCAGTCAGGGCGCGACGTCCATCGGCCAGCGTCTCCTCGGCCTCGAGCGCGAGATCGAATCCCGTACGTCCCGGGTTCACCCCCCGGGTCTGATAGAAGTCACACATGAACTGAATGACTTCCGGTGGCTTCGGAAAGGTCGTGGCGGCATTGTCGAGATACACGAAGTCAGACATTGGACACCTCACCCGATAGGTAGATCGATTCGGTCTTCAATAAGCGCGCGCAGGATTCGGTCCCGCGACGATGTGATTTGGCGGTTCAGACAGCCGATCGCAAGATCCGGGCTGTCGCTCGAGAGCAGCGCCACCAGTTCCTCGTGCTCCGAGCGCATTTCGGAAGCGAAATCGCCCAGGTCGAGTCCGAGGAAGAAAAACCTCTGCATGCTGCCGAGTAGATCGCGCAATACAGCCACCAGCCGGTCGTTGCGCGATAGCGAGGCGAGCTGAATGTGAAAGTCGAGGTTTCGATCGAGAAACTCAACGTATGAATCCCAGTCGTGATAGGTGTACTCGATGGTCGCGAGGTTGCTGAGCCGATTGAGGTCCCCAGCCGTCGCACGTTGTGCGGCAAGCTCAAGAGCCCGCGATTCCAAGCCGAGGCGAAGATCAAAGCAATCTCCGATCTCCTTGAGCGAAATATGGTTGACCGAGTATCCACGGTACGGGCGCCCGGTCAAGAGACCCTCCTGTCCAAGCCGCCTGCAAGCCTCGCGCACCGGCACCCGGCTGGTGCCGTAGAGCGTCGCCAGCTGCTGTTCCGTCAGCGAGACCCCCGGTTGGTGTTGCAGGGTGATGATGTCGCGTTTCAGAGCGTTATACACCTGCTCGGCGGCGGTGGACTTTTCAGCCACTCGGTTCTCGGTCTTTGTACCCATCATAAGAATTGTATACAAAATGTATACAAAGCACAATAGAAAAATTCTCCTCCGGAGCCTCACCATGGCGTCCGGGAGTCATCGAACTACGCCGCGTCTGGCCCGCTGGCGGGAGATGTCAAAACACGCCACACCATAAAACCAACTGTTGCAAGTCCTGCAACAAGGAGTAGCGCAAAGAGTACGAAGTTGCCCCACTGGGGCACGACCTGGAAATTGAACTGGGCGGCCGAAGGCTCCAGGTAAAGGGCCCGGACCTGATGACGGGTGATGCTCATGACCGCGATCGTCAACGTCATTGCCCCAAGAGTGCCTGTGACGAGTCCTGGTTTCTCAACCGGATTAGAAACTCGCGCCAGCATCATCAGGAGACCAATGCCGACGAGAATTGCCAGTGTCAACGGACCGAGGGTCGCAACCCCGCCCGACATGATTCCGCGCAGTACTGGTCGCGGCAGCAGCATCAGTAGCAGGAATCCATCTGCGACCTGGAGCACGGTCGTCCACAGCGCCCATCGCCAACTCCCAAATCGGATAATCCATTTCATCCTCCGAAATGCGGTTCGCGCGACACGACATCATTCCTGACAAGGTGGCGCAAACCCTTCATAATCAACAATGTACATTTGAACAACGGTCGATTAGGCACCATGGCTCTGGATGCACCAGCCAACAATGATCGAAGCTTATGAGACAATCTCCACCGCCTTGGAGAGTGGCAAAAAACAACTGTTTCGTCTCTTGACACAAGCTCTCATCAACGCTACCTTTGATTGAGACAATGATAATGAGACTGGATTAAAAGTATGACCAGTAAACTTGCACAACGAGCACAGAAACTGTTTATCCAATATTTGAGGGAAAATAACCTCAAGGTCACCCAGGAACGGCTCGCCTTGCTGGACGAGATTTTCGCCACCGATGAACATCTCGACGCGGATGACCTGTTGGCGCGGATGAAGACCAAGCAGCGCAAGGTATCGCGTGCAACGGTTTACCGCACCCTTGACCTATTGGTTCAGTGCGGCCTGGTTCGCAAGAGCCGTCTTGGCCGCGAACACTATTTCTACGAGAAGATGGAACCGGGCGGAGGTCACCATCACATGGTCTGCACCGCTACCGGCAAGATCATTGAGTTCTGGGATGCCGACCTCGATGAACGGCTGCGTCGTTTGTGCCAGGAGCACAAATTCCGGCCGACTTTTATCTCCATCCAAATCCAGGGGTTGAGCGAAGAGGGTCAAAAGGTCGAGCAGGACACCTCTTTCTTCTGATTATTCGACATCGACCACCCGACACCCCGCTGGAAACGGCGGGGTGTTTTTTGTTAGGGCTTTACGGCTTAGAGCGCGGCGGGAGTCCCACCGACTGGCGTTGATGCCTATGGATGGACGGACAGGCCGTCACGCCGTTCTGCCGTATGACCGTTGATCCAATTGACTGGTGGAAGGACAGGCCCTCAGTCCTTTGAAAAACTCACTTTCGCGAAACGCCGTTTGCCCACCTGGACAAGAATCGGTTCACTGCCAGTGGTCGAGATCTCCGCCTTGATCTCGCGCACTGCATCGCCATCAACCCTGACGCCGCCCTGCTGAATCAGGCGCCGTGCCTCCGAGTTCGAGGCTGCCAGTTCACCATCGGCCAGCACCTTGGATAGCAACATCTTCTCACCCGTAGGGCTGAGGGAAAGTTCTGGAATCTCCTGCGGCAAATGGCCGGAAGAGAAGACCCGCTCGAACTCACATCGCGCGGCCTCCGCGGCCTCGGCGGAGTGAAACTCGGTGACGATTGTTGTCGCGAGGCCTTTCTTCATATCCATCGGATGGATAGAACCGTCGGCAACCTTTTTCCGATCGGCATCGATTTCCTCGGCGCTACGATCGGTGAGAAGAAGCCAGTACTTCCACATGAGATCGTCCGAGATCGACATGAGCTTGCCGAACATCTCGGTCGGGGCGTCCTCGACCGCCACGTAATTGCCAAGCGACTTCGACATTTTCTCGACCCCATCGAGACCCTCGAGGAGCGGCAGGGTCATCACCACCTGTGGCTCCATCCCATGTTCTCGCATGAGGTGGCGACCGACCAGGAGATTGAAGAGCTGGTCAGTCCCGCCGAGCTCCACGTCCACTTCCAGCGCAACCGAATCGTATGCCTGAGCCAACGGGTAGAGGAACTCGTGCAAAGCGATCGGTTGCTGATTCTCGTAGCGTTTCCGGAAGTCGTCGCGCTCGAGCATCTGGGCAACGGTCACCTTGGCCGCGAGCCGGATCCAGTCGGCCGAGCCAAGTGCACCCAGCCATCGCGAGTTGAAGTCGATGATCGTCGTCTCGGGATCCAGCAGCTTGTATATCTGGCGGCGATAGGTCGCTGCGTTGACCTCGATCTCCTCCGGTGTGAGTTGCGGGCGAGTGCTCTTCTTGCCTGTCGGGTCGCCGATCAACCCGGTGAAGTCTCCGATCAGAAAAACCACCCGGTGGCCGAGTTGTTGAAAGTGGTGCATCTTGCGAATCACGACGGTGTGGCCAAGATGGAGATCCGGAGCTGAAGGGTCAAAACCGACCTTCACCACGAGGGGTTTACCGGTCTTCTTGGAACTCCTGAGTTTTTCTGCCAACTGTTCTGCCGGTACGACGTCAACGCAGCCTTTCGTCAGGTAGTTGAGATGGTCATCAATCTCGGGCAGCACCACGACCTCCATTTATCTACTCCTCGCGTTCGCCGAACTCTACGATCGGCAACACGCCGGCGCCAGTGTTCTGGAGAACCTCCCAATTGGCAACACTCTGAAGGGTCAAGTTCACAATTTCGACAGGCACGGACAGAATCGCCATCTCGAGATCCATCGCCGTCCTCCACTCCACAGCACCAGACGCAACCGCCGCACAGCGGCACGCGCGGCCGGTGGCGCCGCTCCATGCTCCAGCTTGGGCTGCCGCCGCCCGTCGTCGAGCCTCAGCGAGTTCTTCTTCGGTTACCGGCCGTGTAAATTCAGACCAGCCCTTGCCGGCGCTCACCTCGACCGTGTCCATCGTAGCCCGGGCCGATGCAACGACCAGCAAAACCCTATGGCCGGGCACGAAAGGATGCAGAATCTCCACCGACCCCGCACCCAGCAACGCTGCGCCACGGGATGCCAGAACTTCGGCCAACACGAGAGTCTGCGCCTCATCCGTGGTGATCGAGAGTTCCAGTGCGATGACCAGCACCGAGTCGTCGCCAGCGGCAGCCTCGCGGGTCCGCGGGACAGGAGCCACCGTGTCCACCGTGGCGCTTTCAAACATTGACCGATCGGTCGTCCAAAACTTTCGAACAGCTTCCGATGCCGCTTCGACATCCTCGGCAACAACACCGAGCGAGAGATTCCCGGTTCGTAACAGGGTCGCGGGCGACAAGCTCGATCCTTCGGCGAGGCCGAGAATGCCAGCCATCAGCCGCAGAGCACGACGGCGGGCGCTGCCGCCTTCGCCCATGACGGGTCGCTGATCATCTTCGGCCAGCGCCATGGCAGCGCGGAGAACCTCTACGAGCTCGCTAAATTGTTCGGTCGGCGCCGCCAGGAGCATCTGTGCGGGGCGTGAATCCACCCGAACCCAACCTGGACGCTGCTCGAGTTCACGAAGCTCGCGAGCGACACGAGCCAAGACCGTTGCCGCGAGCTCGTTGTCGAGATCCGGCACCACCACCGGGCGCAGACACAGCGCCGCCAACGGCGCACCCGCTCTCTCGAGAACCGCGGCGGTCAGCCCATTCTCGAGCTGCAACATCGCGGGCGGGGAGGCGAAACGCGGATTGAACGATCGCGGGGGTAACGTTACAACGACATTACCCGGATGTTGCGGGAGCCAGCTTGATGCCGCACTACGAACCGTTCGGGTTGTCACTCCATCAACACCGAAAAGAAACTCCCGCACGGCGTCCACACCGCCCTGAAGCCATAGATCGAGTATTAATTCCGCCGATTGCGGATGCTCCTCGAGACTGGCTTGCCGACGTACCCGCAGGCGTCTCGCCGCAGCCTCGACCAGCCCCTCCTGTACGGCCGGATTCTCGGCCACGCGCGCGAGGCCGAGGCGTAATCGACTGACGGAACCGTCAGCTGAAGCGGAATCGGTACGAGCCTCGAGGAGCCCCTGATTTCCATCAACCCGGCTCCGGACACCAACCAGATCGTCGGCCAGGATCTCCGGCAGAAGATCCCAGAGAACTTCGGTGGCGCTTCGCATTGGGTCTTGTGGGGCCGGCAAGGTGACCTCGAGCCGGATCCCTGCATCGCTGCCGGCAACACCCAGGCGACGCTCCAGTCGGCCTTCTACGAGAAGCTCTTGGGGAACCGGCGGGACGGAGGCCACGGGGCGATGCGCGAGAATCCTATCGAGCAGGGTGCGGAGATCGGACACCGAGGCACCGCCAACTGCCACGATTACGGCTGGGGAGGCGACGGCTAGGTCATCACCCAGCGCAGCCTCGAGGCTGGCGACCAGGGTCAGGTCGCCGCTGGTGACACCAACCGGAGTGTCGTCGCCTCCAACAACTGAGGGCCAAACCACCGTGGTCGCATCTGCAAGGGGTTGGGCCACAATCAACAACTCAACGCCACTGTCGAGGCGATCCACATAGAGAGCCTGTGCGGCGATCGGTGAGGTTACCCCCAAAAACATCGCGAACGACAGAAAACACTGGAGATACGCGCCTTGCAGCTTCATGGCGGGCGTCATGGTAGCATGCCGCCGATGGACACCGAACCCGGGACTGCGTCAACCTCGGTGATTGCTATTTCCTGGCTGGGGGCCTCTGCGGCCCTTCCCTTCGCCCTGATCAGCGCCGCAATTGGCCAGGGGTTGGGCGCTCTTATCGGCGGATGCCACTGGATCGGAGTCGCACTGCCGCTCGACCGCCAGATCTGGGCGTTGGTCAATCAGCCGCTCCTGAACTTCGCCTCCCTGCCCAGGGCCGGGGGATATTGGCTCGGATCGATGCTCCTGCCGCTGGTGTTCGCGGTGACAATTATCGGTTTTCTGCCGCGAGCAAGGTCCCTTGTCACCCAGCTCGGTTGTATCCAGATCTCCTGGGCGATGTCTCTGGTGGCGGTAGCGGTGCTGCCTGTGCTCGATAGCGAAGATGGGCACCTGGCCCGT
The DNA here is from genome assembly GCA_014764485.1 of Candidatus Sulfomarinibacter kjeldsenii. Taxonomy (GTDB): domain Bacteria; phylum Acidobacteriota; class Thermoanaerobaculia; order Thermoanaerobaculales; family Sulfomarinibacteraceae; genus Sulfomarinibacter; species Sulfomarinibacter kjeldsenii. The sequence continues at coordinate 22,840 of JACXWA010000120.1, read as the reverse complement.
TTTCTCGCGCTGCACGGTTGGCCAACTGCCCTGGTGTGGTTGTCCCCAGTCTTCGCGGCCGGCGCTGCACTCCTGCCGACGCTCCGCCTACTCCAGTTGGCGCGGCGAAGGCGCCCCGACATCCGCCGCAGCTATCGTCTGCTAGTCGTGGCCATCCACCTCGGGGTGCCGGCGGTTGGTTGGCTTGGCCTGGTGTCCCTTGTTCGAGGTTCCGTTCTGATGCCGGCAATCATCGCTGCAGCTGTGCCGTTGATTGCCAGCCTCGCCTTCGCATGGTTTCGATACCCCGCCCCGTACGTGCGCCCGCTCGAACTACCACAAGCTGGAGAAATCTTCGCTCTGGCTTTGGCCGCAGTGATTTTCGCGGCCTCTGTGTGGGTCGCGGGACGCCCACTTGCCGACGGGCAATCGGCCGGGATTCTCTGGGGAACCGCCCAATCGTCCAACAACGTACGAGGGTGGATCGAGCCGTGGTCGATCAGGGGTCGCCCAACAACGGCTCAACCCTTTGTTGATCCGTAACCTGGAATTCAGATCCTGTCCGGGAGGGTTATACTGTTGGGCGCTTTCGGCTGTGAATTCTGCCGCCGGCAGCCATCACTACAAAGGAGTCGCAAATGAACGCAAAGGTCGAAAAGGCTTTGAACGAGCAGATCCACGCCGAGTTCTTTTCTTTTTATCTCTATCTCTCTGTCGCAGCATATTTCACCGCCCACCACCTCGATGGTTTTGCGCACTGGATGCGGATCCAGGCCCAGGAAGAGTTTGGTCACGCGATGAAGCTCTTTGACTACCTCGCGGAACGTGGCGGCACGGTCGAACTCATGGCGCTGGACGGGCCGCAGAAGGAGTGGGACTCGCCGTCGGTGGCAATCGAGGCGGTGCTCAATCACGAGCGGCACATCAGTCAACGTATCAACGAGATCGTCGACCTCGCTACCGCCCAAAATGATCACGCAACGACGGTCATGTTGCACTGGTATGTGAACGAGCAGGTCGAGGAGGAAGCCACCGCCGATACGCTCTTCCACCAGGTGAAGATGGTCGAGGACAGTCCGCATGGCCTGCTGATGATCGATCGGGAACTCGCCGGCCGACCGGCACCGGTTGCCACCGGAACCGAGGCACAGTAGCCGGAGTTATCTGGCAACTGCGTGCTCAACCAGAGCACGCGCGACATCAATACCTGTCGCCTCTTCGAGGCGCAGAAATCCCGGCGTGGGGTTGATCTCAAGGATCACCGGCCCCGCCTCACTGCCCACCAGGTCCACACCGCAGTGGCCGAGACCGAGTGCCGCCGCTGCGGCAACGGCAAGCCTCTTCTCGTCAGGTGACGCGTCATGGGCCTCGGCAGATCCCCCTCGGGCAGAGTTGGACCGCCATTCGCCTTTGGCAGCGCTGAAACGCGCCGCAGCGACAACCGACCCTCCGACCACCATCAAACGGAGACTGTGCTCGCCTCCGGCCAGCCATCGCTGGACGACGATTTCGTCACCGATCCGCCACAATGAGTCGAGGATCGCCTCGAGATGATCGCGGGTGGCGCACCGAATGACTCCGACGCCCATCCGCGACCGCCTCTGTTTCACAACCGCCGGTAGTCCAAGGCTACGAACGGTCTCTGCTGCCAATGCCTCCGGGTCGGCGCCGGCAAGGGTTGGCGGCACCGGCAGACCGGCTACAGTCAGGGCCATCGTGGTTGCCCAATGATCGCGGCCCATTCTGATAGCGGCGGGAGGGTTGGGCGTCGCCACGCCGCATGCGACAAACGCCTCGAGGACCGCGAGCAAGCTCTCGGGCCGCCAGTTACCGACCCGCGCGAGGACAGCGTCGGGGAGTTCGCGATCGATCTCGACTCCCAACGGTTTCAGATTGCCATCGATGAGTGACGCCGAAGCGGTGATCCCGTCGACCAACCCGAGGTCGATTCCAAGATCGTTCGCCGCTTCGGCGAACCGAGTGTTTGTACGAAGATCTGGACGAGCACTCAAGAGCAGGAGACGCATCCACAGATGGTAGCGCAACCTCTCCCGATATCTCCTACCACTGCTCAAAGCCTGTCCAAGCACGAGGTGCGTGCCGGGGCGCTCGCAACTCGGTCGCGTCTCATATTCGGCTTAGGCTCGTAAGCCGGTATACTGGGGCGATGATCAAGGGAAACCTCGACCGTCTCCATTTTGGAGACCTCCTGCAGTGGTTTCAGATGGGTGGCGTCAGTGGACGCCTGGTTCTGAAAGACACTCGCGGTGAGCGCCGGCTCGATTTCATCGACGGTCGGGTCTGCTACGCCTCTTCGACGATCCCCGAGGAGAGGCTCGCCACCTGGCTCACCCGGCGCAGTCTGATTCCGCTCGGCGAGCTTCGCCGTATCCTCGCCACTTCGATGGTCCGCCGTGCCCTCTTCACGGACCTTCTCATTGGCGAGGGCCGAGTCTCACCAGAGGACCTCCAGGCGAGCCTCACCGATCTTGCCGAAGCCATTACCAGCCGGATCTTGATATCACCCGAAGTCAGCTTCGAGTTCATTCCCAACCACCCGGTCCTCGACATTCTCGGACTCAGCCTCAATGTCGAGCCGAGTCATCTTCTGATGGAGGCCGCGCGTCGGTCCGATGAGGATGTGCCGGGCGAAGCGAAGCGACGTTCGTATGAACTCGCTTTTACTGGCGAGGCGTTCGAAGACCTCTTCTGGCAGATGATTCGAGATGGGGTAGCGGAAGAGGATGCAATCGATGGCAACCAGTTGAGCCGTCTCCACGACTTGGTGCGCGACATCGTCACTACGCTCTCACAGTGGCTGTCCTCGAGCCCCGGCCTGGTTCCTCTGCCGGCTGGGCAGATCGAAGGTTTGCTCGCGGCTTCCGAAAACGAGCTGCCGTTTTATCTGCCGGGACGGCCCCACGCTGCGTGGAACCAGATGGTGCTCGCCTGTACGGTTCGCAACCACACCCATCCGGGGCCGTTATCTCTCGCCGAGCTCGAGACGATTGCAACCGATCTCAACCTGTGGGAAGAAATGATCGGCAGTGGTTTTCTGAAACGTCCCAAAGCAGCAAAGCTGGACGAACTCATTCAGCAGGTGGTAGCCGCCTGGTCACAGACGGCTGCGGCCGCTGCGCCACACCTCGATGTGGCCCCTGAAACCGCGTCATTGGCAGTTCACCTCGTGACCGTGCCAACGGACCTCGTGCTCTGGGCCCTCACTTCCCTTCCAGTCCCGCACCAGCGCCTGCGAAAGACCTTGCTCGAGCATCTGTCGCGGCGGGTCGGTTCGAGACTCGCACACCTCGCCGACTTTCCGTCCGAGATCCGCAGGGTGTTGGACCCACGCTCGCCGACACCACTTGGCGTCTGCCTCCACCTCGGCAGGGAGTGTCTGTCGACCGCGGCAACCTGGCCGTCGACGATTCCTGGAGGAGCCGAGACGATGCTCGAGATTGCTTCACCGACGGCCCTTGCTCTGGCCGCCGACGCCGCTCGTGAAGTCGCGGACACGTTTGACGAGGAAGCCCTTTCGTCTTAGCGAGCAATATCACAAGTCTTCGTTGCGAGGCCGGAAAGCTGTTGAGAAATCGAGGTTGAGATCAGGCCGGCGCCGTATCCTGCACCACTTCCTGTGGCAGGGACATCACAACCTCGGTGCCCCCACTCGCTCCCCTTTCGACGACGATGGTGCCGCCATGATTCTCCACAACCCTTTTGGCAATTGTAAGACCGAGCCCGATTCCATGGCGTTTCCCCGCATTCGAATCGTCACCTTGCCAGAAGGCCTCGAAAACGTGCGCAAGATCTTCTTCCGAAATTCCAGATCCCGAATCGCTCACCCGCAGCTGCAACCATGGGTCCCCGTCGTACGTGGCCCGCCGCACCTCGAGCTTCACCTCTCCACCACTACTGAACTCAATGCCGTTCTTGATCACCGCCCGCAACGCTGCTTCAGCGCTCTCCGGCTCACAAGAAATCGTCTCCAGACCGCTCGGAATGAGGACCTGTATGCGCACATCGTGGTCCGCGGCGAGATCACGGAGGGGTGAGATCGCGTTGCGGAAAAGATCCTGTGGTGGCACGGATCTTCGCTCGAGATCCCGCGCGCCAGCGGCAATCACCGATGCCTGGAATACATTTTGGACAATCTCCATGAGCTTTTTACCCTCATCGTAGATGATGTTCAAAAGCCGCTCGGCCTTTTCCGGAGACACCTCCTTTTCGCGGCGAACGATCTTGGCGGCAGTGAAGAGTGAGGTGACCGGCGTCCGAAGATCGAGCGACAGTCGATTGATCAGTTCGTTTTTGACCTCATCGAGCGCCTCGAGATCACGATAGGCGGTCTCGAGGAGGTTTTTCTTTTCCTCGAGGTCGGTGGCGAGGCGGCGGGACTCGACGAGACTTCTTTTGAGCTCACCCGCCCGCTCCTCGACCTTGGCTTCCAACCCCTTGTTGAAGTCTTCCATCTGCCGCCAGGCTATAGCGTTGGCGTATCCCATGGCTGCGGTGGAAGCGAGAACTGTGGCAAGCTGCAAGTCGTCTTCGTCGAGGTCGGCTCGCTCGTTGTCGCCGTACGCAGTCAGCAATCCGACCACTTTCTCCTGGGTCATCATGGGTACCGCAAGCGCAGACGTAAATCCCGCACCATCGACCGCGGCCACAGCGGCTTCGTCGTTTTCTTCTTCAGCCTCTCGCACGAAGAGCCGAGGCTTGCGTTCGTTGAGCAGCGCGGTCGCGACCGACCCTCCGGTTGAGTCTGCGGCGTATAGCAGTGGATCCTGTTTAAATCCGTGGACCACCGCTTCTCGAACACGTCCACCACCGGGAATGATGATCACTGAGGCCCCTTGCAGCTGGAGCAGGCGAATCGCTTCAGTGATGAGCAGACGTAATACCTTGGCGGGATCGCGTTGATTACTCACCGCATGACCGAACAGGGAGATGCTGTCCATCACCCGCACCTTGCGCTTGAGCTGCCGGCTGACAATATCGAGGCGGGTCGTGACGTCAGTTATAGCCAGGTTTGCCCGGACCGCCTCACCGATCAGCAGGTCTTCGCTCAGGACCTGCCCGGCCTCGATTTCAGGCCCAGTGACCGTGACCACAGTATCCTCGTTGGTGGGCGGCGCCTCGCCATCCTCGTCCATGAAGGGCTGTACGGCCTTGTGCATCTGCTCTTGGAGACGTTCAACCGCCTGCGGGCTGGTGCCAACCCCGAGCTTGTCGGCCACCGAAGCCAGTGTGTGCTCGCCGATTGCCGCAAAAGCCTCGAACACTCCCTCACCGGAAATCGCAACGGTCGGGAAGGCCGGCCGGCCATCGCCGTTGAGGGCCGCCTCCATCTCCTCGACCGTCAGGATCGGGTCGAGATCCCTTTTGTTGTATTGCAGGACGACCGGCACAGTCTTCTGATCGAGACCGTTGGCGGCCATGTTGACCCACAGATTCTCGAGAGATTCGAGATTGGCTTCGCGTTGTGCGACCTGGGAATCGGCAACAAAGACCACCCCGTCAGCACCTGCAAGCACCGTGCGGCGGGTCGCGTCGTACTGGACTTGACCCGGAACCGTGTAGAGCTGAAGGGCCAGGCGAAAACCTCGGATCCTTCCGAGGTTCAACGACAGGAGATCAAAGAACAGGGTGCGATCGGTTGCAGTATTCAAGGAGTAGAGCTTGGTCCGATTTTGGGGATCTGTGACCCGGTGCAGGTGCTGAAGACAGGTCGTCTTGCCGCCCACGGCGGGGCCGTAATAGACGATCTTGATCTTGATCTGGCGGTGCTGGTTGTCGAACTGGACCATTCGCCCCCCGACGAGTGATAGACGCCCCTACTATGAATTCTACATCGCGGGAGGTCCAGCTGCGATTATTTCAGACGGTGGGCCGGTTTCCGACCTCTGCGCACCGGTGTGACAACTCGCGTCGAGGCCGACGGACCCCCGGGACGGCCACCGATGGATCCGAGATTTTTCGCAACCGAAACACCGACCGCCGAAGATGAGGCGAAGAGGTAGCTCGAATCTCCGGTCCGCTGGTTGATCACCGTTGCATAGGGAAAGACCGAGGCGTCATCGGGCCCTGACTCGAGGTAGAAAACGAGAGAGCCCCCATACCCGGATGTCGCCAGGCGGCGCTGAACATGGCCGTACGGCGGCAGGTCGAAAACCTCGCTGCTCACGATCTGACCGTCGGAATCCTGGATATCGAGGCGCACCCTGGTCCAGTCGGGTGTCCAGGACGCGACACCGGCATTGCACCTGAAGTAGTCACCATCGTTGAGCACGCCAGCCGCATAACCAAAGGTAGACCAATCAGTGGCGCTCGATATCGCTGCGCCGGGCACCGTCAGACCATACTCACCATCGCCGCCCTTCTCGGGGGTATAGGTGCGCGATGTCACCAGAAAATGGCAATCCTCGATCGGATCACACCGCAGCGCCGGATCGGCATACGCGATGATGGCCGCTGTGCCATCCACGTCAAAGACATCCGGACCAAGCACGTCCCACAAGTTGATCGTCTCCCACGGATAGATAGTGAATGTCAGGGTCGGGACCTCGAGATTGACCGTGTCGCTAGGAAGTGCCTGAATCACGACCGGGAGGTCAAACTCATGCGGATTATGCAGCGAGAGGTCCGTTTTCCAGAAGCTGTCCTGCGATCCGCGATTGTGAGCCGCCGCCGGAACCATCCAGTCCGCAGCGAGCTGCGCCTCGATCGGCAACGGGGCCACAGCCATCATCAGAACCACCAGCCCAATCGCGCCTAATTCAGTCTTTCTCTCGCGCATTTCGGCCTCCGCCCAACAAACTCGCAAGGATCGTGCCACGCTTGACCCGTGATTCACTGCGACAGTCGGTGGTCAACCAACGAAATGATGTCCACTGCTGGGGACACTGCCGATCCGCCGTCATCTATACTCTGAGTGGAGGTTTTTGGTTGCGAATCTCAGGGGCCCTGTTCCTCACCATCCTGATCGCAGTCGGGTACATGATGTATCTCACGGGTCGTAACGCGACCTCGAGCCTCGACGCTGTTGCTGCGGTCGCCACAGATCTCCGCGAAGTGGGCGTGACCGGCAGGGCTCTTGACCGCGACCTCGCACTGCAGATGATCGGCGCGATGGAAGGCCTCCTAGCCACACCGGACACCCTTCCCGATCACATCGAAGATCTCAAGACCTTTGCCGCCACCGCCGCTGCCTGGGCGGACGCGGCGCCGTCACCAAGCTCTGAGCTGCGAGCCGCGGTGGCCATCCGGAAAGCGGCCGGAGAGCTTCGGGCACAGGCAACAAGGCCCTCTACCGCCCACCTGATGCGGGCCCGCCGATACCTCGATGTCGCTTCGGACGCGATCCAGTTTGGCGGTGCTGCATCGGGCGGCCCCGGTCCGGGCCTCGCCACCGACGCTGTCCGCGATCGGCTCGACAATCTCCAGCAGTCGCAGCAGGAGCGCTATCAGGAGCTCGACGAGGAGCTCAACCAGCAATAATAGCCTCCACCTCTCATAAACTCTCTGCTGCGGAGGCGGAGCACTCAATCTAAATCGAGGCCGTGTAACAGATCGTCAGCGATATTTGTTGTTTTTATTGGGCCGGCACCCAGTCGTTGCAGCTCACGCGCGATCGAGGCCAGCCAGCGTTGTACCGCGGGCGTGCGTTCGACCTGGGCAAGGCGCCACAGTCTCACACTCGTATCGCCGTGGCTCTGGTTGATGACAGCAACCGGATGCAGCGGCCGCGAATGCTCGATCACCACTCCCTCGACCAGAACCGCGAGACCATCTGAGCGATGCCATGAGGCCTCATTCTTGAGCACCGCCGCCCGCCAGCGCTGAGGTTCACGATCGAGGCTCGAGGCAACCGCCATAAAATCCAACGTTCCGGTGAGAATGATGTGCGGCATCAAACCTCCTGATGGCACACACCGACGAATGAAAGGACCACCCGGCGCCGCCGGGGTGCGAGATCGCACTCGACTAGCACGATCTGCTGCCAGGTGCCGAGAACACATCGTCCTCGGGCTACGGGAACAGTCAGAGAGGGACCCAACAGGGCGGCACGCAAGTGTGAGAACCCGTTGCCATCCCCCCATCGCAGATCGTGGTGATAAGAGCGGTCGGACGGAGCAATTCGTTCGAGAGCCTCGACGAGGTCCCGAACAGCGCCGGGCTCGAACTCGATGGTGGTGATCACGGCAGTCGAACCGGGCACAAAAACCGTCATTTGACCATCGGATGCCTCGATCGACCCCAACCAGGCCGCCACATCTTCAGTCAGATCGTATACGTGTCCGTGGCCGTCGCTCTCGAGCTCAAACTCGAATTGGGTCACATCCATGAGCAAAGTATAACCAGCCTATCAACACGACGTCCGAAGCAACTCTCCAATGAGGGTGGCTGGCCTTCATACCCGGCTGACATTCTGGTAGGATGAACGCCGTGCAGACGGGGGGCGCATTGGCCGCGGCGATTGAAGCCCTGCTTCCCGGCATGTGTCCACACTGCGATCATCCACTCGACGGAACTGACCGTGGTCTGTGTGGCTCGTGCTGGTCGCTGACCGTGCCCCGAGCCGGCAGCGCCTGCCGACACTGCGGCGTCCCAATCCAAGACTCCTCCGAGCCTTGTCTGGCCTGCCTTCAGGCACCTCCTCCGCAATCTGCGACAGTGGCCTGGGGTGAACATGACGGGGTACTTCGTACCGCCATTCTGGCGCTCAAACACGGTGGCCGCGACGATCTTGCCGCACCTCTCGGTGATCGCCTTGCGGCATCGGTTGCAGCCGAGTCGTGGGCATCGCTGATCGACTGCATAGTACCCATCCCTTCGCACCCGTGGAGGAGGCTGAAGAAACCGTGGGCAGCGTCTGAGTTGCTCGCGGAGTCAGTTTCCAGGAGAATCGAGAGGCCGGCTATTCGGCTTCTGCGGCGGCACGGCCTTGTCCGTCAAACCGGCCGATCCAGGGCCCGTCGCCTCGAGTTATCCCAAACGAGTTTTTCGGCGCGATCAGAAGCCGATGGTCGAAGCCCGTTACTGATCGATGATGTGATGACTACTGGAACAACACTCAAGCGGGCTGCCCAGGCACTCCGCCACGCTGGCGCAAGTGCCGTCTACTGCGCCGTTTGCGCCCATGCCCCCGATTCGAGGAGATTCTCATGAGCCTATTCGATACTTTGGTGAAATACGGAATGCCTTTCGTGCCGAAGACAATTGTCGGCCGAGTCGCTCGGCGATATGTTGCCGGTGACACCCTTGACGATGCGGTCCATACATTGCGGGCGCTCAACGACGAAGGGGCGATGGGTACAGTGGACATCCTCGGTGAGGAGGTACGAGAACCGGTCAAGGCGACCGCCGCGGTGGAGGAATACTTGCGGCTACTCGACCGCATTGAGGACGAAAAACTCGACGCCAATATTTCCATCAAACCGACCATGCTTGGACTCAACGTCGACCAGTCCCTCTGCGAGGAAAACCTCTTGCGAATCGTCGCACGTGCGGCTCAGTTCAACAACTTCGTACGAGTCGATATGGAGGACCACACCTGCACGGACAACACCATCCGTCTCTTCCGCCAGATGCACGAAGAACACCCAACCTCGGTTGGTGTCGTACTCCAGTCTTACCTCCACCGAACCATCGCCGATATCAACAGCCTTTTGCCTCTCGTTCCGAACATCCGAATCTGCAAAGGCATCTACCGCGAACCGAGAGAGATCGCCTGGAAGGACTTCGAGACGATCCGCGCCAACTTTGTCTACGCGACTGAAAAGCTTCTCTCCTCGGGCGCCTATGTCGGCATCGCCACCCACGACCCACACCTGGTGTGGGCTGGGATGCAGATCGTCGACCGCCTTGGACTGGACCACGACCGTTACGAATTCCAGATGTTGCTCGGAGTCGACCCTGAACTGCGGCGAGTCATCCTGGCCAACGGACACCGGCTACGAGTCTACGTACCCTACGGCAAGGACTGGTACCCCTATTCAATACGGCGTCTACGCGAAAATCCCACCGTCGCCCACCACGTTGTCCGGGCAATGTTCCGGTAGTTGGTTTCGCGGTCGTTGAGACCGCCTTCGAAAGACGGTATGCTCGTTCGCGCGCACCCGCGCAGGAGGCCCGAATGATGCACCGTCATCTCATGACCTGTGTCGCAGTCGCCGGCCTGCTGGTCATCAGCACCACGGTTCACGCCGGAACCCAGGCCAAGATCGAAGGCCGCGTGATGGACCTAGCGGGAACTCCGATTGCCGCTGCGACCGTCACTATCACTACAACCGAACTTTCGACGTTCAAGAAGGTCATCACGACCGACGAAAAAGGCGAGTTCCAGACCCTCATCCTGGACGCCACCCGCGGCTACAACTTCCTCATCGAGGCAGAAGGATTTCAGCCGCTGGAGAGCCCGTTCAAGGTCGGGGCCGGGTCGACCGACAATGCCTTTAACTTCAACCTTCAATCCGAGGACCAGGCGGCTGCAGCCCGGGGTATCCAACAACTCGAGCAACCGGGATACAAAGAGCTGGCGGAAGCAAAAGAGCTGATGACCACCGGTGACAAGGAAGCCGCGCGCACGAAATTTGAGGAGGCCATCGCGGCCAGGCCGGACCTCCTCGAGGCCTACGCCCGCCTTGCCGAACTCACCTATGGCATGGGAGACATGGAGGGCGCGCTGGCCGCTGCCCGCGGCTGTCTCGACAAGGCTCCGGAGTCGATCCAATGCCTGGCCATCGCGATCAACGCCAGCGGAGAGCTTGGCGACGAGGCCTCGCGCGACGAATACATGGTCCTTTACCAGAAACTGAATCCGGATGACCCGACAATCCTCTTCAATGAGGCCGCGGGCTTGCTCAACAATCTGGACGATGAGGGCGCGCGGCCACTTCTAGAAAGATGTCTCGCGGCGGCTCCCGACTTTCCAGAATGCAACTTCGAGTACGGGATGCTCCTGCTGCGCTCCGGCGATATGGAAGGGGCCAAGACACATCTCCAGAAGTACCTCGAGATTGCTCCCGACGGGCCTCTGGCATCGACTGCTGAGGAGACGATCAAATACCTTTGAAGAGATGCTAACGGAGAGGGCGGATCGGTGAAGACTCTCTGTATCGGCGTGGCGGGCGGTACCGGATCCGGCAAAACGACTGTGGCCAACGAGATCGTGCGCCGCGTCGGACGGGACCGGATCGTCATCGTCAACCAGGATCGGTACTACCACGACCTGGCCCATCTTGACGGCCACCACCGTTCGCACCACAACTTCGACCACCCGGATGCTATCGAAGAGGAACTCCTGGAGAAGCACCTCGCCTTACTCAAGGCCGGCGAGTCGGCCCCCTTGCCGGTCTACGACTTCGCGCGCCACGTTCGCGTGGCCGCTACCGAGTGGGCCGATCCGCAGCCTGTAATTCTCGTCGAGGGGATCCTCATCCTCGCAATTCCACCCATTCGGGAGCTTCTCGACGTCAAGATCTTTGTCGATACCGATGCAGACCTGAGGTTCATCCGGCGCCTCCGGCGGGACATGGCGGAGCGTGGGCGAACGGTCGACAGTGTGGTCGATCAATACCTTGCCACGGTTAGGCCCATGCACCTGGAGTTTGTCGAATCCTCGAAACGTTGGGCGGATGTGATCATCCCCGAAGGCGGGTTCAATACCGTAGCACTCGACCTCGTCATCAGTCGCATTCTTCAGATGCTGCAGTCAGCAGAGTGAGGCCGCCCTCAACGCGACGCTGGCGGGCGACGGCGACGGCGGGAGCGTAGTTCCTCCTCCTTGAACATGAACTTGACGGTGTGTTTGAAGAGGAGGAGGTTTGGGGCATCTACCCGATTGAGTTTGAGACAGTTCTTGTCGTACCACTCGATCCAGCCCTTGAGCTCGGTGCCGTCGGTCAGCACCACGACCATCGCGGTGCGATTCTGCATTTGTTTGAGGTAGTAAAAACTCTCGGCGTTTGTTTGCTCTGCGGGCACCTGTTTGCGGCGGCCGGTTGTCCTGGTGGGGAATTTGTCCATCATCTCATTCATCGACGGTCGGATCAGCTTACGATCAGACATTAAGCTCTCCTCGCGCCCCATGCTGTGCGGCCACGGGATTCCGGAAGCATGAAGTCGGTAGGTTCTGTGATCAGGTTATCAGATCCGGTGTTGGGTGTCTTCCCGGATCTCGTACGGATCGGCGCCTTCGGTGAGCCTCAGTCGCGGTCGCGTGAGCCCGAGGGATAGAGCTCGACCTCATGCGACAAACAGCACATCAGCCGCCCGCAAAGGCCGGAAATTTTTGCCGGATTGAGGCTCAGGTTCTGCCTTTTTGCCATCCGAACCGTCACTGAATGAAAACGATCCATAAAGGTCGTACAGCACAAACAGCGACCACAGGGCCCGAGGCCGCCGCAGAGGCGGGCACCATCGCGCACCCCAAGCGAACGCATCTCGATTCGCCTCCGATAGCGTCGCCCCAAATCCCGCTGCAACGGTCGATAGTCAACCCGCTTCTCAGCCGAAAAGTAAATCACCGCTTTGCGGCCTGAAAGCGGGAGTCGCACCTTGAAGGGGTGGAGATCGAGATCGAGCTCACGCGTCCGCCGTCGTAAGTAGCGCTCGATTTCCCTTTCGAGGTGGCCCGTGTCTTCATGTCGCTTTTCGTCCTCGGGCGTTGCCCTGCGTACGACGCGCGCCGCATGCTTGCGAGGCTTCTTGACCGACGGCGCGGCAAACGCGGTGACCCTACCGAGAAATTTCCCATCCGGAGTGTCGACGACGATAAATTCTCCGTGGTCCAATTCGAGCTTGCCGGCACGGCAGGGCATCGGAGGTAGATCGGGATCGACCACCACCGGAACCCAGTCCTCCAGGCGAGCCGTAACTGTGCATTGAACGAGCTCCACCATTATGAGTCTCTTCCGGTGCTGATCTCGGTGTTGATCTCACGATCTGCCGCCGCGATTTTCTCCCCGTCAGCGCGTCGTGCGTCTTCCAGGGCCAAACCCACCTCGGGCCGTTCGCCTGCGATGACCTGGGCGGCAAAGAAGGCGGCGTTGCGCGCCCCAGCTGAGCCGACGGCGAAGGTCGCCACCGGGATTCCTCCGGGCATTTGTACCGTTGCAAGGAGCGCGTCAACCCCATCGAGCACCCCTCCCGGCAGCGGTACGCCAAGCACGGGACGAACCGTATGGGCCGCAACCACCCCCGCCAGGTGGGCCGCCATTCCGGCGGCGCAGATGTAGACGCTGCATCCTCCGGCCTCGGCCGATCGAACCAGATCCACGGTTCGGGCGGGTGTGCGGTGAGCCGAGGATACGTGGACCTCGAAGCTGACGCCGAGTCCTTCGAGCACTTCCGCTGCACCTCGCACGTGTTTCCAATCGCTTGCCGACCCCATAAGGATCAGAACCTCGGCGTTCGCTTGGGAGTTCACTTCAGTCATTTATGTACCGAGCTTGGCCAAGGTGTCGCGACCGATGTCCGATCGATACCACATGCCGTCAAAAGAGATCTTCGACACCCCTTCGTATGCGGTATCGAGGGCGTCTGACAGGGTTGGTCCGCGCCCGCAGACCGATAGTACGCGCCCCCCAGAGGTGGTCAGACACCCGTCTTCCAGCCGTGTGCCGGCATGATAGACCGTCACTCCGGACAAAGCCATGGCCTCATTTATACCGGTGATTTCGTCTCCTTTTCGCGGGTTTCCAGGGTATCCCTCTGCCGCGAGGACAACGCAGGCCACCGCCTCCTTGCGCCAATTCAGGCCGCCAGTCTTGAGTACACCCTCGGAAGCATCGCGGGCGATCTCGGCAAAATTGTCGTCAAGCCGCAGGAACGTTGCCTGGGTCTCCGGGTCACCGAGGCGGCAATTGAACTCGAGCACCTTGGGCCCATCCGATGTCACCATCAGACCCGCATAGAGCACCCCACGATACTCCCGGCCTTCGGCAGCCATGCCCGCAATTGTTGGACGGACGACGGATTCGAGGATGAGCTTGCTTGTACCGGGTGGGATTACCAGTGCAGGAGAATGGGCGCCCATGCCACCTGTGTTGGGGCCCTCGTCATTCTCGCCCGCGCGTTTGTAATCGTGAGAAGTGGCGACGGGCACCATCCGGGTACCGTCGGAGATCACCATATATGAGACCTCGTCGCCTTCCAGGCACTCCTCGACCAGCACTCGATCTCCGGCATCGCCAAAGCGACGCTGATTGAAAAACTCATCGATCGCCTGTTCGAGGTCGTCATCGTTTCGAATCATCAGCACGCCCTTGCCCGCTGCAAGGCCATCTGCTTTGAAGACAACCGGCATCCCGAGATCGCGAGCCGCCGCAACAGCTTCGTCACTCGAGCGAACTACAGTTGCCTTGGCGGTCGGAATGTCATGGCGTTGGCAAAACTCCTTGGCGAAGACCTTGCTCGACTCGAGCTCGGCAGCGGCGCGTCGTGGTCCGAAGAGGCGCAGTCCCCGGCGGTAAAACTCGTCGCAGACACCCATCGCCAGAGGAACCTCGGGGCCAACGATAGTGACATCAATACGGAAATCTCTAGCCGCCTCCGCGACGCCTGGGAGATCGTTTGCTGACAACGGCAGAAGATCCGCCGCCTGTGCGATCCCTGGATTGCCCGGAGCGGCAAAGACGTCGCTCACCCCGGGGGAACGCCGCAGGGCGTGGACTATGGCATGTTCGCGGGCGCCGGAACCGAGTACGAGTACGCGCATGGGCGACTACCCCTTTGCCTGGAGCAGACTCAGATAACTGGTCTGGACAATATCGCCCGCAGAGCAGCCGCGGCTGAGGTCGTTGGCGGGCTTTGCGAGCCCCTGCATAAGCGGGCCCAGGGCGCGCGCACCACCCAGTCGTTCCACCGCTTTGTAGGTGATATTGCCGGCGTTGAGATCCGGAAAGACAAGCACATTTGCCTTTCCGGCCACAGCCGACCCGGGCGCCTTTTTCTCTCCAACGCCTGGAAGCAGTGCCGCGTCCAGTTGCAGTTCACCATCGAAGACGAAATCCGCGCCTCTGGATTCGAGTTCGGCCCGTGCCGCGGTCACCTTGTCCACCAGCGGGTGTCTGGCCGAGCCGTTGGTCGAGAATGAGAGTAGAGCGACTTTCGGCTCGCCCCCAACAATGGATCGGAAGGTGGCGGCAGCTGAAAGCGCAATCTCGGCCAGCTGCACTGAATCCGGGTCTGGGAGCACCGCACAGTCAGCAAAGACCATCACCCCATCATCTCCCCAGCGTGGATCGGGGTGGATCATGATGAACGCCGATGATACGGTTCGCAGCCCTGGCGAGGGCCCGATGCAGTGGAGAGCGGCGCGCACCGTGTCCGCGGTCGTCCGGACGGCACCGCCAACGGAAGCATCAGCGGCCCCGGTTGCGACCATCAGGGAGGCGAAATAGAGTGGATCCTCTACCGCTGCCAGCGCTTCCTGGCGAGACATTCCCTTCGCCGCCCGTCGTTGGTGCAGGTGATCCGCCAGATCTTCTCGGCGTGAATCGGCAGTCGGGTCTGCGATGTCGACACCTCGTTCGGCGAGCTCATCATGGATCGGTTGGCGTTGGTCCCCGGGGCAGACGAGGGTTACCTCACACCCTCCTCCGGCGACCAGTTCACCCGCAGCGTCGACAATCCGCTCATCGTGCCCTTCGGCGAGCACAACCCGACCACCAATAGCCGCAGCTCGGGCCGCGAGTTGTTCAATAAACCCCACAACTCCTCCCCGGCAGCCATTGTAACCCAGGAAGCGACCCAGCAGTCGGGAAGGAATGACCACCGAAAAGGGTTGTGTGGATTATCACAACACCCTGGAGCAGCCATGAACATTGCTTCCGACATCACACAACTTATGGGAAACACCCCACTCGTTCGACTCAACCACATCGCCTCCGGCTCGCAGGCTCAGGTGGCGGCCAAGCTCGAGTTTTTCAACCCCGCCCACTCGGTGAAGGACCGCATTGGTGTTGCCATGGTGGAATCTCTGGAGCGCGAAGGGCGATTGGTGCCCGGTCGTTCGACGATTGTCGAGGCAACTTCGGGGAATACCGGCATTGCCCTCGCCATGGTGGCTGCTGCACGCGGCTACCGATGCGTCTTGACGATGCCGGAGTCAATGTCTCTCGAGCGGCGAAAGGTGCTTGACCTGCTCGGAGCCGAGATCTTTCTGACGCCGGCTGCCGACGGCATGCGGGGTGCCTCCGCCCGAGCCGAAGAGCTGCTGGCGGAGATTCCGGATTCGGTAGAGCCGCAGCAGTTTTCCAACCCGGCCAACCCTGATGTTCACGCCACCACTACCGCCCTCGAGCTGTGGCGAGACACCGACGGAAGAATGGACGTCTTTGTCGCCGGTGTCGGAACCGGCGGAACCATCACCGGGGTTGGGCGGGTGTGGCGGGAACGCCGCCCATCAGTCCGTATCGTTGCCGTTGAACCAGCGGACTCGCCGGTACTCTCCGGTGGCGAGCCGGGTTCCCATAAGATCCAGGGCATCGGTGCAGGCTTCGTGCCCGACAATCTCGACACTTCGGTAATCGATGAGGCGGTCACGATTACGAATGACGAGGCGTTTACGACAGCCAGGCGTCTTGCCCGCGAAGAAGGAATCCTGGGTGGTATTTCCACCGGCGCTGCATGCGCCGCAGCGCTCAAGGTCGCATCCAGTGACGAGATGGAGGGCAAGCTCGTGGTTTTCGTCGCACCCTCGACTTCCGAACGTTACATCTCGACCGATCTCTTCGCCGATCTCTAGCCGGCATATCTCACCGGATTGCGTGGCGAGAGCGGCGAGTCATCAGTGTTGCGCCGGCAGACGGATCCAAAGGGGATTCGGATCGATGCTGACCTCCACCGGCAATACGCCCATGACATCGCCGTCGATCTGATAGGGCACCTCGGCGCCCGGCGAGGCCGCCTCCAGCCGCACCCGATCCACAACTTCTCGCACGACATCGTCCCTCGAAACATGTCGGCCCGAGGGGATGCCGAAGAGGAAAGACACCGCTGCTCGGCGGCCATTGCTCCGCTGCGACACGACCTCGAGGTCGTCACGAAACGGGCTGGCGCCCGGGGTGGCGCAGAACTTACCCCCATAACACCGTGAGTTGCCGACAATCACCCAACCCGCCTCATCGATAGTCGTATTGGACGTCACCCGGATCCGCGGCAAAGCTCCACCACTCATCGCTTCAACTATCGCCTGCAACGCGACACCGACCCGCCCACCAAGCCTCTTGAAAGACGGGCGCAGCCTCTCGAGCACATGCGAATCCGGACCGGCCGACAACATCAGCAGAACGATGTCGTCATCATCGGTGCGGCCCACCCGCATCGCCCGGTCTTCGCCGCCCAAAAGCGCGTCGACAGAACGCTGCGCCGGGCGCGGCACACCGAACTCGTAGGCGAGAACCGATGTCGTGCCGCCTGGAAGCACACCCATCGCGGTTGAGCTGCCCAAAAGACCCCGGGCCACCGCGTTGTAGGTGCCGTCACCGCCATAGGCGAGCACCAATGGGATCTCGGCGGAGGCCGCCTTTTCAGCAAGCTCGATTGTGTGTGAGGGGCTTTCGGAAATCCAGATATCGAGCTCGGACCCACGGCCAGCGGCAACCGCCTGGAGACTGCCCTGTTGGCGCAACAACCTGCCGCCACCTGCGACGGGGTTGAGAATTACCGGGACAGGGGTCACTCGGGCTTCCGTCCATCGAATAGCGCACCCGGGGACCCCGTCGGGTCGAGCCCGAGGTGACGGTAGGCGGCAGCAGTCACCGTGCGCCCACGTGGGGTGCGCTGCAGCAACCCGATCTGCAGCAGATACGGCTCGTGGATGTCCTCGAGTGTCCCTCGGTCTTCACCGATCGACGACGCCAGGGCCTTGAGGCCCACCGGTCCGCCATCGTAGACATTGATGATCGTAGTGAGCAGTTGCCGATCGAGGTGGTCGAGACCGAATGCATCAACCTCCATCTGCTCAAGCCCCCACTGTGTGGCTTCGAGGCTCACCACATCGCTGCCGAGGTGGTGGGCGAAGTCTCGAACTCGGCGCAGGAGACGGTTGGCGATCCGTGGTGTTCCGCGCGCACGCCGCGCAATCTCACCACCCGCTTGTTCCGCCATATTGATTTCCAGGATATCCGCGGAGCGGGCCACAATCACAGCAAGGTCCTCACTCGGGTAGAACTCGAGGCGGTGGACAATGCCAAACCGGTCACGCAAGGGGGCAGTCAGAAGCCCGGTGCGAGTCGTCGCTCCGACCAGCGTGAATCGCGGCAATGTGAGACGTACGCTGCGCGCAGCGGGGCCCTGCCCGATCACTAGATCGAGTTCATAATCCTCCATCGCCGGATACAGGATTTCCTCGACAGCCGCCGGCAGACGATGGATCTCGTCGATGAACAGGACATCTCCAGGCTGCAAATTGGTGAGCATTGCCGCGAGATCGCCGGCCCGCTCCAGGACCGGGCCTGAGGTAACGTGAACCTGGGCTTCCATCTCGTTGGCGACGATATGCGCAAGGGTAGTCTTGCCGAGGCCGGGAGGGCCGAAGAACAGCGTGTGGTCGAGGGCTTCGCCGCGGTCGCGCGCGGCAGCGATGAAGACTCCGAGATTGGTGGAAAGACGGGTCTGGCCGACGAACTCTGTGAGACGGCGCGGCCGGAGGGACTCCTCGAAAGGACGCTCTTCCGGCTGCGGCTCGGTGGTCAGCACTTCGTCACTCACCGGTTGACTCTACCTCATCGCTTCCACCCTCCCAACCTAGTGATCAGTCATCAGTAATCAGTAGCCAGTTCCGACGGCCCACACCCTCGGGCTCTCAAACTGATCACTGATGACTGATTACGGGTTACTCGCGATGTTCAGCGCGTCAGCTTCTGCAGCGCGAGGCGGAGCAATTCACCGAGCTCTGCGCCGCCAGCATCGGACCATACGGCATTCACCGAATGGAGAGCGTCGCGCTGCGAGTACCCGAGATTGACAAGGGCCGACACCGCATCTCCCCTCCGGTCGCCAGCACCGGGTGAGCCCGCAACCAGACGGTCCTTGAGTTCGAGGAGAATCCGCTCGGCGGTCTTGCGACCAACGCCTGGGGTGCGTTGAAGACGGGCGAGATCCCCAGCATCGACTACCTCAGCGAGCTCGTCGGCGGTCAGTGTCGAGAGCACCGCGAGTGCCGTCCGCGGCCCTACTCCAGCGACCGCAATAAGCTTGGAGAAGGCCTCGAGTTCCTCACGATCAGGGAAACCAAAGAGGACGATGGCATCGTCCCGCACCTGGGTATGAATCCACAATGCTGCATCCTCGCGGTCAGCCAGGGCCTGGAAAGCGCGCAGCGTGGTCGAGACCAGGTACCCGACGCCTCCTACACTGATCAGAACAGTGCCCGGGTCCACCCGATGCAGGTGTCCCTCGAGTCGGCCGATCATGAACTGGTAGGGGCGAATCGTTGCAGGAACTCGTCGTCTATTGTCACTACAGTATCTCTCCGCCGCTCGTTGACGATGGAACGCATGAGCTGGGCGCCCCTCTCGGTCATCAAGCGGGCACGAAGATCGTCACGCGAACTTGAGAGTTCGACTGGATCCACCAAGTCCAGCGTATTGACCTTCGCCACCACAACCCCACCGGCAACCCCCGCCACGATCGGTCCGAGCACCTCTTCCTCGCTCGCCGTGAAGACCGCACCATCGAGGCCGGGCATCACACCGAGAGTGCCGACAAGCTGTCCGCGCCGGTGCTGGCGAGCCTCGGTTACGTTCGAACCATACTCGGCAGCCAACGTCGAACCGTCCTCTCCACCGCGCCATCGTTCGGCAAGCTGCCGTCCCTGGTCGGTCGCAAGCTCAACAGCGCGCTCCCGGCGAAGCTTCTGTTCGACCTCCGTCCGAACATCCTCCAAGGGAGGGATGCCCGCCACCCGAACCTCGGCGAGCTGCCAGACGATCCATCCACGCGGCACAGCCACCGGCCCGGTGATTTCGCCCACCGAGGAGGCAAACGCGGCATCCGCCAGTTCCGGTCCATCCGACGCGCCGGCAATGGCTTCGCCAACAGAAAACGGGGGGCTTTGGTTGAGCACCACTGCCTCGTCTTCGTCGGCTATCGCCTGCCATTGATCCTGGGTATCCGGGCCCTCCGCCTTCAGCCGGCGGGCGAAGGCACCAGCCCTGGCTTCGGCTTCACCCACTGCACGGTCCTCCAAAACCCGAAACCGGACCTGTTCCTGGACTTCCTCGAAGGGCTGCTGGTGCTCAGGCCGAAATCCCTCGACCTTGATGACGTGGTATCCGAACTGGCTCTTGATAGGGCCGACAATGTCGCCCGGTTTGGCAGAAAAGACGACATCCTCAAACTCCGGCACCATTTGCCCACGACCAAACCACCCGAGATCGCCACCCATGTCCTTCGATCCGGGGTCCTCGGAGTGTTCGGCGGCCAATACCGCAAAGTCGCCGCCTGACCGAACAATGTTTGCGACACCGTTGGCACGGAGTTCGGTCTCTCCCCGTGTAATCTCCGTCGCGTCAGGGGCCAGGCGGAATAGGATATGGCGGGCGCTCGCCTGCTCCCCCTCGAGGAATTCGTCGACGTGCTGATCGTAGTAAGCCCTCAGTTCAGCTTCATCGACCGGCAGGGTGCGTCGCAATCGGGAGGTTTCCACGAGCAGGTACCGAATCAACCGCTCCTCGTCTCGATGGTAGTCCTCTGCGTTCGCTTCAAACGCTGCACGAGCATCATCTTCAGAGATTTCGACCTCGCTCAGGAACGGCTCGTATCGGAGTTGAATAGCATCAAAATCGCTGAGTTCCCGCTGCCGTCGAAACTCACGATCGACCTCATCATCACTGATCCACGCGTTGCGCTCGGCCAGGGTGTTGAGCTTCCCGATCAGGAGATCCTCGGTAAGGCGTTCCTCGAACGTCTCCGGGGTCGTCTGGAAATATGCGCGAATGATCCGCTTGTAGGTTTCTGTGCCGACAAACTCGCCGCTTTCATCGCGGAACGACGGATCCTCCAAGATCACTTCTTGGAGCTCTTCCCGGGAAACCCCGAGACCGATTCTCCGGGCCTCGGTGAGTTGGAGCTCGCGATCAATGAACATATTTGCAGTCTGCCGTGCGAGATCGACCTGGCCTCGAAGTTCGTTCCATTGCTCGCCGTAAATCTGCGAAAAACGCTGATCGAGACGTCGCATTTCGTCGAGAAATTCGGTCTCGGAAATGCTCCTGTTGCCAACCCGAACCGTCGCTTTACCCCCTCCGCCACCACCGGCACGGCCTGCTCCCCAATCCACAAAAACCAGGAGCACGAAAACCAGTACCACACCCCAGAGAATGAACTTGAGGTGACGCAGATTATCTCGCAGCCATTTGAGAGCCATTCCAGTCCTCCACCTGCCCCGAAAACGGGACAGCGAAGTCTATCGAAGAGCTGAGACTAGCGCAAGCCGGTGGTCTCCCAGAAAGGGCCAAGATCACTCCCCGGCATCACCTTTGTGACCGTCGTCGCGGACCCCTCGTGGTGCGCTTGCCGCTTGAATACGCTCATGTTACGGTGATTGAGGAGGTATGGCCAAGGTGGCGCGAGGATTGGAACTCGACTGGGTCGTTATCCGTGTGCAACCGCTGCGCAAGGTGTTGGCAGTCGTGATCATCGGATTGGTTGCTGCGGTTCTCGTTTTTCTGGCCTATAAGAGTCTCAATCTCTCACCCGAGGCACGAGCGAGGCGCGCAATCGAGCGCGCCGATGCAGCCCTCGCTCACGCCGAAACCCAGCCCCTCCCCTCTCATTGGAAGGATGAGCTCGAACAGGCAAGAGACCAATTGAACATGGCTCGCTCGGAGTACGCCGAACAGAACTGGGAGGACGCTGAACCTCTGGCGGACAGTGCGCGCAAACAATTCGAAGCACTTGCGGGCGCTGGCGACCAGGAGCTGGTCGGCGTTGGACGGTTTTTCAGCCTCGAGGGCCGCGTGCAGCTCCAGCGGGCAGGTCAGACCGAGTGGGAGACCGCCCATCAGAATATCCCCGTTTTTAACGGAGACTTCGTTCGTACCGGTCGTGATGGCAACGCCGAGATTCTGTTCGCGGATGGCAGCCTCTATCGCATCTCTCCAAATTCGCTCCTCGAGATCCATCACGAGATGTCACGGGAGTCGCCGGGCACCATCAAGATGGTCGCCGGGCGAATCAATGTCTACACATCGGGGGCGCCCTCAACAGTCACAACCGATTCGGCCGCAACAGAGATCGATCGCGACAGCCGAGTCGCCGTTGACGTCGCGGCGGATGACCAGAAGACAACCGTGGCCGCGTTTCAAGGCTCAGCCCGGGTGCGCAGCAACCGCGGCGGCAGAGAGGTCGTGATCGGAGAGCGGGAAGCAGTCGCAGCGATGGCCAGCGGCACGATAACCGAAAAGCAAAAAATTCCCGCTCCGCCGTACCCGGTCGAACCGCGCAACAACGCCGGATTCGACCTCGTCGAAAACCCAATGATCGCGCTGGCTTGGCGTGGTCGGCCTCGGAACGGTACCGTCCACCTCCAGGTGAGCCGTTCCAAGAGCTTCGACAGTACGCAGCTCGAAGTTGATGCTCCCCGCCTGGCGAAGGACGAGGCCCGCCTCAGGCTGGTGGCGCCAGGAACCTATTTCTGGAGAGTTGCCGCCCTTGGTGACGGAACAGCCTACTCCGAGTGGAGCGCCCTGCGCCGTTTCCGGGTCTCTTCGACCTCATCCGAACATCTCCTCGAAGACTCCATCCCACCAGAACTGATCGTCAACCAACCGCAGCAACTCGGCCGTATGTTTATCTTCGAGGGCGCGACCGAAATCAGCGCCACCGTCACCATCAACGGCGAAAAAGTCGA
>JACXWA010000011.1 GCA_014764485.1 Candidatus Sulfomarinibacter kjeldsenii | reverse complement strand
GTGGTAGTCCACGGCATACGGCAGGATCGAATAGAGCAACCCGGGGAAGATGCCGATGACCACACATGCCACGGCCATCGCCGCCATCGCGACCAGCATGGGACGCGGCGCCTCCTTGACGCGGAACCCGGCGTCGTGCGCGAAGAAGGCAAAGAACGGGATCTTGATGCCGGAGTGATGGAAGACGCCGGCCGAGGCGAAGAGCAGGACCAGCCAGGCGATGGTGTGGCCGCCGGCCGCGGTCTCGTCCAAGATCATCGACTTCGTAACGAAACCGCTCAGGAACGGAAAGGCGGAAATCGACGCGGCGCCAACGCAGCAGAACGCCATGGTCAACGGCATCGATTTGTAAAGCCCGCCAAGCTCGGAGCCCTTGCAAGTCCCGGTGCGCAGCAGGACTGCTCCCATGGCCATGAACAGCAGCCCCTCGAAGATGATGTTGGCAAAGGCATAGGAGACTGCGCCGTTGAGCGCCATCTTGGTGCCGATGCCGATGCCGAGGACCATAAAGCCAAGCTGGTTGTTGAGTGAGTAGGTCAGGACCCGCCGCAGGTCATTCTCGATCACCGCGAAAAAGATCGGGAAAGCGGTCATCGTGGCGCCGATCCAGATCAGGCAGTCGGTGCCGGCAAAGCCGCGCGCCAGCGCGTAGACCGCAAGCTTGGTAGTGAAGATGCTGAGAAAAACCGTTCCGGTTGGCGTCGATTCCGGGTAGGAGTCTTGCAGCCAGGGGTGGAGCAGTGGAAACGCGCACTTGATGCCAAAGGCGACAAAGATCAGCACGACCCCGACGCTGGCCGAGCGCAACAGCCCATCGGCGCCGATCAACTGGCCGAAATCGAGCGAACCAGTAGCCGACACGTGGAGGATGACCCCGGCGAGCAACACCACGCCGGATCCCACCTGGATGATCAAGTAGCGCATTCCGGCTCTGTAGGCGCGCTCGGTACGGCTCGCCCAGATCAGGAAGACGGACCCGACCGCAGTCAGCTCCCAAAAAATGAACAGCGTGATCAGGTCACCCGCGAAGACCGCGCCAACCGCCGACCCCACGTAGATCATCGCCGAGCAATGCTGTACGCCGTCACGCACATTCAGTGCGTAAATTGCTGTCAGAAACGCCGCAATGTGGAAGACATAGCCAAAGACCAGGCTCAACCGATCGACCCGTACCACCGTCAGCTCATAATCGAAGAGCTGCAGATGGAGATAGGATCCCGGTTCGAGCATGAGCAGCTGCGCGAACCCGAGCACCGGCAGTACCACCGCGGCAATAGCCTGCGCCCGTCCCCGCAACAACGAGATCAGCACCCCGCCGACGATCAGAATGAGGCCGGGCGGCAGGATGTCAATCATAGTAATCCTCGTCGCGCATCACGACTTTCCGAAGCTGCTTGGCCGCCAGTACGAGGCTGACACAAGCTACGAAACCGTAAAAACTGAAGAAGCCGAACCAGTACTCAAAGCGGAAGTGGAGGTGGTGCTTGTAGGGGAACACATCGATCAGCGCGACAACGGCACAGACGATGTAGAGGCCGTAGATAACCTTTTTGACGTTCTTTTTTTCGTCCAGCCAGTACTTTTTCTCTTCGTTCATGGCGTCACGATCCCCATCAGTAGCCGATAGATGTCGTCGGCGTAGAAGAAAAGCACGACACAGCCGATGCCGGTGAGAACGGGCGGCATCACGCACAGCAGCGGTGCCTCACGGATTTTCGGGCTGTCTTCTCCGTCTTGGTCGTCGTGACCGTCAGCAGTTGGCGGTCGGAAGAAGCCGCGCACCACCACCGGCATGAGGTAGGCGATCGACAGCAGAGAGCTCGCCATCAGAACCAACATCATGGTCAACTGGCCTGCCTCGACCGTACCCAGCATCAGGTACCACTTGCTCCACGAGCCGCCCATCGGCGGCAAACCGATGACGCTCAACGACCCGAGCAGAAAGGCGCCAAAGGTGAAGGGCATACGGCGCCCGAGTCCGTCCATCTCGGAGATCTCGGTCTTGTGGGCGCCCACCAAGATCGCGCCGGCACAGAAGAAGAGGGTGATCTTGCCGACGGCGTGCATGGCGATGTGCATACCGCCGCCGAGCACGCCGGCGGAGGTTGCGAGGGCCCCACCGAGGACGATGTAGGAGAGCTGACTGATCGTCGAATACGCGAGCCGCGCCTTGAGGTTGTCCTTGGTGAGGGCGACGATCGACGCGGCGATGATGGTGAAGGCAGCGACCCACGTCAGCCAGCGGCTGGCATCGGTAGACGCCAAAAGATCGATGCCGAAGACATAGACCAGGACCTTGAGGACCGTGAAAACGCCGGCCTTGACCACCGCCACCGCATGCAAAAGGGCACTGACCGGGGTGGGTGCCACCATCGCTGCCGGCAGCCAGCGATGGAACGGCATCAACGCCGCCTTGCCGGTGCCGAAGGCGTAAAGCCCAAGCAGCACGATGAGCTGCCAGCCATCGATCTGTCCGGCAAGAATCCCGCCCGGCCGGAACTCGGTGGTCCCCGCCGCGAGATAGGTCCAGACCAGGGCGAAAAGCAGGAAGCCCACTGAGGTTCCCATGAGGATGCCGAGGTACACTCGTCCGGCACGCTTTGCCGCCTCGGTCCCGTGGTGGGTCACCAGGGGGTAGGTGGAGAGGGTGATCGCCTCATAAAAGACGAAGAGAGTGAAAACATTTGCTGCAAAGGCGACGCCGACGGCGCCCGAGATGGCCAGAGCGAAGCAGATGTAGAAACGAGTTTGGTTCTCTTCGTGGTGACCCCGCATGTAGCCGATCGAGTACAGCGTGGTGACGATCCACAACCCCGACGCCACAAGGGCGAAGAGCATCCCCAACGGCTCGACCTCGAATGCAAGCTGGAGGCCCGGCAGGACCTCGATAATGTCGAGGCGCGGCCTGCCCCCCGCCATCACGGCTGGCAGGATGACTTTCGCGACGATCGCGAAGAGCGAGCCGGCAGTCAGGAGGGTCGCGGTCTCGCGAACATTCGGCCAACGCCTGAAGAGGGCGATCAGCCCGATGCCTGCAAGCGGCCACAGGACCGCCAGGCCAACGGCGGTTTCGACCGTCACAGTTCCACTCCAAACAGCATCCGTGCCGCCGCGGAGGCGAGGCCGACCGAGAGCGAGGTGAAGACTCCGAAGAAAACGGTGGCCCCGGCCAGCACCCAAATCGGCACCAACAGGCTGGCGGGGGCTTCACTGACCTCGGGCGCGTCTTCTGGCGGCTGGCGGAAGTACGCGACCTCCACCACCCGCCAGATGTAAATCAGGGCGAGCAGCGAGCTTAAGAGAATGAGTACAGCAACCGGCCACAGCCCGCCCTCGATAGCGCCCACCACCAGGTACCACTTGCTGACAAAACCGACCGTGAGCGGGACCCCGATCAGGCTCAGACCGGCGACCACGAAGGCTGCCATGGTGAACGGCATTCGCCGCCCGAGACCCGCAAAGGCGTCAAGCCGAGTCGAACCCATCCGGAGTACGACCGCCGCCATCACCAGGAAGAGCCCGCTCTTCATGATGGCGTGGTTGAAGAGGTGAACCAGGCCGCCGGTCAAACCGCTGACCGAGGCGAGGCTCAGACCGAGCACCATGTAGCCGATCTGGGCAACGCTCGAATAGGCCAGCATGCGCTTGATGTCATCCTGGAAGATGGCGACGAAGGAACCGGCAAACATCGCCGCAATCGCCAGAGGCATCAGCACCGCATCGAGGCGGAGTTCGCCAAAGGCGAGCGGCGCTCCGAATACCGAAAACACGAAACGCACCAGTACGTAGTACGCGACCTTGGTCGCGGTCGCAGCAAGGAAGGCGGTGACGATGGCCGGCGCATAGGTGTAGGCGTTGGGCAGCCAAATGTGAAGTGGAAAGACCGCCAGCTTGATGCCGGTGCCGATGCCGATGCAGGCCAGGGCCACCAGGACCGTCCGGTTGGGACCGACCGCCGCCAGCTGCACCGCCATATCGGCGATGTTGAGGGTGCCGGTCACCATGTAGATCATGCCGATGCCGAGCAGAAGGAAGGTGCCGCCGATCGTTCCCATCACCAGGTACTGCAGTGATGAGGTCAGGGCCCGCCGCGTTGTGCCTTGAGCGATCAAGGCGTAGGACGACAGCGAGGAGATCTCGAGGAAGACGAAGATGTTGAAGGCGTCGCCAGTGATCGTCATGCCCGCAAGACCGGTCATGCACAGCAGATAGAGGGCATAGAACTTGTGGTGATGCTCGCGCCACACCTCCTGATCGAGGCTGCGCGGGCTCGCGGTCAGGACGATGGCGCATATGCCGGTCACGACAAGTAGCACCAGGGCGTTCAGAAGATCAATGCGGAGCTCGATCCCCCACGGTGGGCGCCAGCCACCCTCGGCGTAGCTGATCGTTCCACTCTGAAGGACCCGTGACAGCAACACGCAGGCGCTCGCGAACGATCCCCAAGCGACGACCATCGCCACTGCCCAGGCTGCACGCGCTCGGCGCACGAGCAGGCAGATCGCGGCCGACAACAATGGCACCGCAATTTGTAGCGCCGGGAGGTCGTCGCTCACCCGGGTGATGAGATCAGCCTCGCCGCCGGTCACGCCTCCTCCTCCCTCTCGAGCTCGCGAATTTCATCCTCTTCGATGGTTGCGTAGGCCTCGTTGATACGCACAACCAACGACAGCGCGAGGGCTGTAGTCGCGACTCCAACCACGATGGCGGTGAGCATCAGCACGTGCGGCAACGGGTTCGAGTAGATTGTGAAGCCCTCGGCCTCAATCGGTGCCGTGCCTCCGCGCACCTTGCCCATTGCAACGTAAAACATGATGACGGAGACCTGGAAGATGTTGAGGCCGATCACCTTCTTGACCAGGTTGTCGCGGGAGATGACCACGTACAGGCCTGTCATCATCAAGAAGATGACGATCCAATAGGGATAAAGTCCGCCCTCAAACATCGGAACGCCCCCGCCCCGCGAAGAGGAAGAAAATTGAAGCCATCACCGCGGCGACCGTGATGCCGACTCCGAGCTCGACCAGCAAGATACCGAGGTGTTGGCCATGGACCGGCTCATGGGCCAGGTGGCCGTAATCTAGGAAATTTCCACCCAGAAGAATCGCCTCGATACCGACCCCGCCGTAGAGCAGCAGCCCGAAGGCCACGAAGAACTCGAGCACCCTCGGCGGGAAGACCCTCTTCGCGGCCTCGAGCCCGAACATCAGTGCATAGAGGATGATCGCCGCACCGAAGATCACACCCGCCTGGAATCCCCCGCCCGGGCCGTAGTCGCCATGGAACTGGACATAGAGGGCAAAGAGCATGATCAGCGGGATCAATAGTTTGGAGAGCGCACGGAGGATAACGTGGCGGATCACGATGCCTCCCCCGCCTCCTCCGGCTCGTCTTCTTCGCGGTGTCGCCAACGATAGAAGGTCCTGGCACCGCCGAGCAGCATCATCACACCGACACAGGCGGTAAAGATCACGGCTGTCTCGCCCCAGGTGTCATAGCCCCGGTAGGACGCCAGAATGGCGGTCACCATGTTGGGCACGCCGATCTCGTCGTCGGTGTCCTCGATATAGTGGTCCGCCACGTGGTGGTGGATCGGCGCCGCCGGGTCCCCGTAGCGCGGCATGTCAAAGGTGGCGTAGACGAGAGCAGCGCCGGTCAACACTACCGCCACCAGGGCCATCGGTCTCGGCCGTGCGTAGCGGGTGCTCTCGCTGCTGTGGGTCAGAGACAGGGTTGCGAGCATCAGTATCGTCGACACTCCGGCCCCGACCGCGGCCTCGGTGAAGGCTACGTCGACCGCGTCCATGACCGTGAAAAGCGATGCTGAGAGCAGACTGAAAATGCCCATCAGCATGACCGCGGCAAAGAGGTCCCGTAGGCGGATGATGGCAATCGCGATCACCGCCAGAAAGGTGAAGAGGACGATGTGGATGACGTCAATCATGGTCACCCTCGATCTCCAGGCCGCGTCCCAGCATCGGTTCGAGACCGCGCAGGAAAGCCGCCTTGGCGAGGGCATGGCTGGCCAGCGGGCTGGTGGCGGCGAGGAAGAAGAGGAGCATGAAAAGCTTGACGGTGATCAGCGTCCATCCGGCTGAAAACATGAGGCCGATCAATATCAGCCACGCACCCATCGTGTCAGTGATGCCGGCCGCGTGGATCCGGGTGTAGAAGTCCGGCAAACGGATCAGTCCGATGCCGCCGATCAACACGAAGACAGACCCGGCAACGATGAACGCCCAGCTCAGCACCTCTGCAACCAGGGCGCCGCTCACAGGGTCTCCTCGTCGTCATCTTCCATCCCGGCCAGATCGCCGAAACGGGTGAATTTCATGACCGCTATTGTGCCGATGAAGTTCATCAACGCATAGACAAGAGCCAAATCGAGAAAGTCCGGCCGACCGGTCAAAAAACCGTAGACCGCGATCAGAAGCACGGTCTTGGTGCCAAAGCTGTTGACTGCCAGCACACGATCGAAAACGGTTGGCCCGGCAATCGAACGGAACAGGGTCATGGCCATGCACACCAGGAGGGCCAGGGTTGCTGCACCGAACTGGTCCATCAACGACGCTCCCCCTCGAGCCAGGTGACTCGCCGGTCCATCTCGCCTTCCTGGAGGCCGTCGGCCACGTCCTCGGCGATCGCGTGGACCGTGATGTACGAACCTTTGACACCGATCGACACGGTACCCGGCGTGAGGGTGATCGAGTTGGCGTAGATGACGCGCCCGAGATCAGTCTTCTGGGTGACTCCGGTGTCGAAGAGGCGCGGGCTGATATTGGGTTCGAACGGAGTCAGAACCCGCTTCGCGACATCAACATTGGCAGTGAAGATCTCTTTGAATAGCCAGGGGGCGTACACGGTGGCTCGCGGCAGCAGGTGGACCGGCAGGCCTTCACGGTCGACAATGCCCATGCGCCAGCTCAGGAAGACCACCAGGAGCGACGAGGCGACGCCGAATCCAATGATGAGCGGCGTGTAGTGACCGGAGTTGAGGAGCCAGACGGCCATCAGGACCACGAAGAGTGCGACACCAGAGAGGGCGGTCTCCCGACGCGATGCGCGCCACGGTTGATCCTGTCTAAGGAACAGCCCCAACTCCCGCCTCCCTTGCTGATACGACGTCGCTCACTTCCCGACCATCGCCTCCGAACAACGAGCGATAGAATAACCCATCCGGGGCCAGAATTCGGAATTCGGAATTCGGAATTCGGGTTTCCCACCCACCCCACCTTCTGACGGGAGGGGCTGAGACCTGAGTATCCGCTCGTGACGGTTGGTGCCCTACTCGACACAATGCAGTGGGACCCCGATCAGTACCTGCGCTTCGAGAGGCCCATCTCGCTATCGCCAAGCGATAGCGATAGCGATTACGCGAATGGCATTACCACGGGAGATGATCGAGATCGACGTTGCCTCCGGAGATGATCAGACCGACTCGGCGATCGGCGAAGTGTTCGGGGTGTTCGAGGACCGCGGCCAGAGGGACTGCGCCCGAAGGCTCGACGACCAATTTCATGCGCTCCCAGAGAAGACGCATGGCGCGGACGATGGTCTCCTCGTTGACGGTGAGAATGCCTTCGAGTCGGTCACTCAGGATGCGGAAGGTCCGGTTGCTCAATGAGGTCAGCAGGCCATCGGCGATGGTCTTCGGCGCCACGGACGGATAGAGCGTTCCGTCACGAAGCGAACGAAAGGCGTCGTCCGCCCCCGCCGGCTCGGAACCCCAGATGGTGATGTCAGGCCGTGATGACGAGACCGCAATTGCAGTCCCCGACATCAGGCCGCCACCACCGACCGGAGCGATCACGGCATCGAGATCCGGCACGTCGGTGATCAGCTCCAACGACGCCGTCGCCTGTCCCGCAATGACCATTGGATTGTCGTAGGCGTGGATGAAGGTCGCACCGGTGCGTTCGACGACCGCATCGAGGGTCGTTTCGCGGGCCGCCAAAGTCGGTTCGCACTCGGTGATCACCGCACCGTAGCCGGAAACAGCCGCCTTCTTGACCGGCGGTGCCGACGACGGCATCACGACATTCGCCGGAACGCCACGGATCCCGGCAGCGTAAGCCAGCGCTGCCGCGTGGTTACCCGAGGAGTGGGTGGCCACACCGCGCCCTGCGGCCTCGTCGTTAAGCGACAACACCGCGTTGGTCGCGCCGCGCGCCTTGAATGCACCTACCTTCTGCAGGTTTTCACATTTGAAGTGGAGGTGCGCTCCAGCTATGCCGTCGATTGCGCTCGATGTCATCACCGGCGTGCGATGAACATGGCCGTGGATTCGTTCCGCGGCGGCCAGCACGTCCTCGAAGGTAGGATCTCCATTCATGTCAGCCATCCTAGCCGAAACGAAAAGAAATTGAGGAAGAGAAACGCGGTTCCGCCTACCCACGAACGTAACGCAAAGACGCTAAGGCGCTAAGACGCAAAGAGGACAAAAACCTCAAACCTCGACTGGTTTTCTGCAGATGCCCCCTCCATGAATAGAGAACTCACACTCCAGATTCGCTTACCTACTCAATTGATTTCTTTGCGCCTTTGCGACTTTGCGCCTTTGCGTTTTCTTCTGGACGGATACCTGCTGGGTAGCCGCAGAATTTAAAGACAGTCACCCGTCGCGGTGGAGGGCGAGGAGGATTTGGTCGCGATAGGCGCCGCGCTTCCAGTAGCGCTCCGGAACCCGACCAGCCTCCTCATAGCCGGCTTTCGCCAGCATCGCCAGCGATCTTGAATTGCCGGCGATCACGGATGCGATCAAGAGCCGCAAGCCGAGGACATCGAAAGCGTAGCGGTTACGAACCGTGACAGCGTCTCCGCCGAGTCCCTTACTCCACAAATCCTTGCGTCCTATGACACTGCCCGAAACCGCGACCCGGCTCTGCCAGTCGATGCTGCGCAGACCGGAAAAGCCGACATGCTCCCCTTGAAGGCTCTCGACCGCAAACTGCACGCTGACCCGATCCTGGCGCTCGGCGGCGCGAAAGAAATCCTCCTCGGCGCCTCGCGTCAGCGGCCAGTCGCCGGTCTCGAGCCACTCGGTGATGTCAGGATCGTTGAACCACTTGAGCGCATTATCAAGGTGCTTGTCGCGATCGAGCGGCACCAACCGCACCTTCTCGCCTTCCCAACCATAGGTCATATCGCGCCTCCGCCCCTCGTCAATTTCGGATTTCGGATTTCGGATTTCCGCCCCACCCTCCTGCCGTTTTCCGAGACTCGCACCGGTGATCAGCATTCCGAATTCCGAATTCGAACCTGGGTGGTGGGCGGCATTCCTAATTCCTAATTCCTCATTCCTAATTTTTCCTGAATAGCACGGCATCACCGCGCTCGAGTGCGGTCGCTTCGGCCGCCGAGCCACAATTGACCGCCAGCTCGAGGTAGCCGGCCGAGCCTTCGATCAGTACCACTTCGTCAAGCTGTGCCTCGCCGTAAGTCGCCACCCTGCGAGACGAGCGGCCCACACGCCAGCTCGCCACCGCCGAATATTCAACGTCCTCTCCACGGACGTTAGTCACGAGGTTGCCGAAACCGTCAACGTGGAGAATAACGCCGTCGATCTCGGCGTTGGTGATCACCGGTTCTGGCAAAGGACATGCCACCAGCGTATTGAATCCGATCTCTTCACCCAAGTCTCGCGGGTCGGCACCACACGCCAGCCGCGCCGCCACCGGAGCAAAGAGATCGCGGCCATGAAAGGTCTTCGACGGCTCATCCAGATGCATCCGACGCCAGTCGAGGACTACCGCAGCACTCGCCTCGGGGACCGCGGAGGCAATCCCGTTATCGGGCGCCACCAAGGAGCGCGTTCCGACAGTCACCGCGACCGCACGCCGCCCCGTACCCACACCGGGGTCGACAACAGCCATGACCACGCAATTGGCCGGCAGGTGGGGCCAGGCGCATCGAAGTTGGAAACATGCGTCCCAGATGTCGCCGGCGTGCAGCCCATGGCCGAGATCGATGCGAACAGCACCGGGCGCCTCGCGTTCGATCACCGCGTGTAGGACGCCGACGTAGTGGTCGGCGTGACCGAAATCGGTGAGCAGCGCGACCGGACGCATGGCATCACGCTAGCACATCTGTTGTCGCTATTGGAGCTTACCTGCCGCGTGTTGAATTAGGAGTCAGGAATTAGGAATTAGGAATTTCCGCCTCTTCCCCACAGTCTATTTGGAGTCCGAGGGGGTGGGCGGCCGGCATTCCTAATTCCTCATTCCTAATTCCTCATTTTTGAAGCGTCGTCAGAACCCTTCGTGCTCGGTGCGCTCTATGATCTCCTCCTGGAGCTCGCGGGAGATATCGCAGAAGTAGTCCGAGTAACCCGCAACCCGGACGATCAGATCGCGGTGATTGGTCGGATCTGCCTGCGCCTCGCGCAGGGTCTCCGCGGTGACGACGTTGAACTGCACATGATGACTGTCCATCCCGAAGTAGCCGCGCACCAAAGAAGTCATCATGTCAATGCCCGTCGAACCCTCGAGGAGGCGCGGTGAGAACTTCATGTTGAGGAGGGTTCCGCCGGTCTTGAGGTGATCCATCTTGGCGGCCGATTTAAAGACCGCGGTCGGCCCCTGACGGTCCGCACCCTGGACGGGAGAAATCCCTTCAGACAACGGAACGCCTGCGCAGCGTCCGTCTGGCATCGCACCCATGACCGCACCGAAATAGACGTGGCAGGTGGTGGGTAGCATGTTGATGTGGTATTCGCCGCCGCGGAGATTTGGCCGGCCCTCGACCGATTCAAAATAGGTCTCGAAACAACGAACCATGAGGTCGTCGGCGCGGTCGTCGTCGTTGCCGTAGCGGGGAGTTTTGTTGAGGAGGCGCTGGCGCAGGGCCTCCTGACCCTCGAAATCGTCGTCGATGGCCGCAACGAGGTCCGCCATCGAGAGGGACTCATCGTCGTACACGTGGTGCTTGAGGACGGAGAAGCTGTCCGTCAAGCTGCCGATGCCGACACCCTGGATGTAGCTGGTGTTGTACCGCGCACCGCCGGCGTTGTAGTCGCGGCCCTTCGAGATGCAATCGTCGGTGAGGATGCTCAGAAACGGTGCCTGCGCCCAGTCCGCGAACATCCGCTCGAAGACGAGGTTGCCGCGGTATTTGATGTCGACGAAGTGACGGACCTGGGTGCGCCAGGCTTCGAAGATTTCGTCGAACGACGAGATCCTCAGAGGATCACCGGTTTGGGGACCGAGCTGCGCACCCGTGCGCGGATCGACCCCATCATGAAGCGCCAGCTCGAGCATCTTCGGGAGGTTGAAGTATCCCGTCAGGATGAAGGCTTCCTTGCCGAAGGCGCCCGCCTCGACACAGCCTGAGGTGCCCCCTTCCCTCGCGTCCTCGACCGTCTTCCCCTGCCGGACCAGTTCCTCGACGACCGCGTCAGAGTTGAAAATCGATGGGAAGCCATAGCCCTTGCGGATCACTTTGAGGGCGGCCTGGAGAAAATCGTCGTGGTTCTTCCTCGACAACTGGATATTGTTCGACGGCTGCAGGAGGTGCATTTCGTCGATCACCTCGAGCAGGAGGTAGGAGACCTCGCTCACCGCATCGGAACCGTCGGTTCGGACACCGCCGAGGTTGATATTGGCAAAGTCGGTGTAAGTGCCGCTCTCTTCGGCGGTGACCCCGACCTTGGGCGGCGCCGGGTGATTGTTGAACTTCACCCATAGGCACTCGAGAAGCTCTTTGGCGAAGTCGCGCTCGAGACTGCCATCGGCAGTGCCGCTCTCGAAAAACGGTTCCAGGTGGTGATCGAGATGGCCGGGGTTGTAGGCATCCCAGCCGTTGAGTTCGGTGATCACCCCGAGATGGGCGAACCAGTAGGTCTGGAGCGCCTCCCAGAAATCCCGCGGTGCATTGGCGGGCACGTGCCGACAGACCTCGGCGATCCGCTCGAGCTCAGCCTGCCTCTCCGAATCAGCCTCGCTGGATGCCATCTCAGCCGCTTTTTCGGCGTGGCGCTCGGCATAGAGGATCGCCGCATCGGCAACGATGTCCATCGCATCCAGCTGATCTCTCCTGGCAGCGGCCTCCGGATCGGACGCGGGATCGAGGTCCTTGATGGCGGCGGCGATCTCCTCCTTGAAGTCGAGCATGCCCTTGCCGAAGATTTTTCCGTCACCGACGGTGTGGCCGGGCGCGCGCTGCTCCATGAACTCGGTGAAGATCCCGGCCGAAAATGCCTGATGCCACTCTTTCGGTAACGAATCAAAGATCTGGTCGCGGAGCGAACGACCCTGCCAGAAAGGAATCACTTCGCGCTCAAAGGTTTCGATGTCCCCGGCCGAAATGTGATAGCTGGTCATCGCCCGGTTGTCGAGGATGCGGAGATCGTCAGCGCTGTGACAGATGATCTCGGGATAGGTCGGAGCGGCCTTGGGTTCGTGGCCCCGTTCACCCACGATCAGTTCCTCATCTCCGATGTAGACGGTTTTGTTGGCACACAGGTGGTGATAGGCCTTCGCCCGCAGCACCGGCTGCGGGTACTTGCCGGTGTTTTCTCGATAGAACTCGGTCAACAGAACCGCTCGTTCAATCGAAATCGAGGGGTGGGCATCCAGGCTCTTCTGTCTGAGCCTCTGTACGCGTTCGTTCATGGAGAGCCTCCGATGGTCACTTCAAGGTTGTGTTTCGCGAATTCTGCGGCCACTGCGCCAAGCTTCTCCACACCTGGAGGCTGCATCCCGGCCTCGACGGAAGTCCCATCCAGGCGAGACCTCTTGCCATTCGCGATGCCGTGATAGGGCAGCACGAAAACGCGATATCTTCGCCGCAACCCTTCAAGGAAGGCGCCTGTCGCCTCGATATTTGCTGCATCGTCGTTGAAGCCCGGGATCAGTGGAATCCGGACCCAGATTTCTACATCGCTCTCGCTGAGCGCCCGCAGATTGTCGAGGATGAGACGATTGTCGGAGCCGGTTTCGGACCGGTGCCGAATCGGATCCATGTGTTTGAGGTCAAAGAGCAGAAGGTCGGCGCTCCGCGCCACCTCGAGAAGGGTTTCCCTCGCGGCAAGACCGCAGGTATCGACGGTCGTGTGGAGACCGCGGCGGCGGCACTCGCGCAGACAGTCGATCAGAAACCCGGCTTGAGCGAGAGGCTCGCCACCCGAAAAGGTCACGCCGCCTCCCGAGGTTTCGAAAAAGACCCGGTCCCGCTCGAGCTCATCGACCAGCTCGCAGACCGAATAATCTAGACCAGCGAGCTCACGAGCATCGGCTGGGCAGACTTCGACGCATGATCCACAACAGGTGCAAGCGCCACGATCCCAGACCTGCCCTGCCGGCACCGCGCCGCCCTTTTCGACTGGGCAGGCCTCAGAACAGGCACCACACGTGAGGCAGCGGTCGGCACTGATCATCAAAACCGGAGCCTCATCGATGCCCTCCGGATTGTGACACCAACTACAAGAGAGAGGGCAGCCCTTGAGAAAAACGGTGGTCCGGATACCCGGTCCATCGTGAACCGAACACCTCTGGAGATTGAAAACCCTCCCTGTTGAAGTCATCGGTTCTACGGAAACTGCGTTCGTCGTCATATTCCTCAACTCATAAGATGATTCACAAGAATGACTTGGTCTAGTATGATTCGAGAGATGAAACTTCATTTACAGCACAATATGCTATGACGATAAAACCGGAAATTCATGCAGTTCTCGACGAACCGTCTTACGTGGAGACCCTCTTCGACCGCATTCCCGACGTCGTCTTTTTCATCAAGGATCGCGGCGGTCGATACGCGGTGGTCAACCAGACCCTCGTCACGCGCTGCGGCAGGCGCCACAAGAACGAGCTTCTGGGCCAGACCGCACGACAGGTATTCCCCTCTCCGCTTGGCAACCGCTTCTTCGAACAGGATCGCATGGTGTTGGCCTCGGGCATTCCGATCGCCCAAAACCTCGAGCTACATCTTTATCCGACCCGCCTCGAGGGTT
This sequence comes from Candidatus Sulfomarinibacter kjeldsenii, assembly GCA_014764485.1. Classification (GTDB taxonomy): domain Bacteria; phylum Acidobacteriota; class Thermoanaerobaculia; order Thermoanaerobaculales; family Sulfomarinibacteraceae; genus Sulfomarinibacter; species Sulfomarinibacter kjeldsenii. The sequence continues at coordinate 10,893 of JACXWA010000011.1, read as the reverse complement.
GGTGCCTGACCGACAAGCTACCGCTTTTCGGCGACGACGGTCAGATCACGGCCATTGCCGGAATCTCGCGCGACCTCCAATCGCCAGGCGTCGAGGCCGGTCACCTCGCCGAGGTAGCTTCCGCCCTTGAACACATTCGCTCCAACTACGGATCGGAGATTCGTGCTGAGGAGCTTGCGAAAATCTGCGGTCTGTCCATCTACCAACTCAACCGACGCCTTCGGGCTATCTTTGGGATCACCGTCAGCCAGCTGATCACCAAGAGCCGCATCGATATCGCTTCCGAGATGCTGAGGGGAGAACCCTTACCCATCGCCGAGATTGCGTACTCCTGCGGGTACTTCGATCAGAGTGCCTTCTCGAGGGTGTTTCGGAGAACGGTCGGGCTGACACCGAGACAGTACCGGGCCCGGCATCGTGCGCCGTGAAAAACAAGAATCACAGGCACTGACCTGAAAGGTGTCGGAGACCGGCACCGTATAATGGAGTCCGCACCCGCGAATCAGGAGCTTGCTGCATGGCCAACCCAGAACACCTCAACCAACTGAGCGCCGGCCAGTGGAATGAGTGGCGCACCGCGAACCCGACGCTTTCACCTGATCTCATCGATGCCAAGCTTGCCGGACTGGATCTCCGGGGGATCAACTTTTCGAAAGCGCATCTGCGGGGCGCGGATTTCACCGGCGCTCAACTCGACGGCGCCGATCTTTCGCGGTCGATCCTCGAGGGAGCACGCCTGACCAATGCCTCACTGACTGAAGCCAAGATAGAAAGCGTCCAGCTCGACTTCCTCGATCTCACCGATCTCGACCTGTCGGGCGCTTTCCTTCATCGATCCACGTTACGCGGTACAAATTTGACCCGAACCAACCTCCGCCACGCCGATCTTTCACAGACGCAAATGGAGAGCGCCCTCTTCGACGAGGCCGATCTCTCGGGGGCGAACCTCCAGGGAACATCGTTGCGAGGCGGTCGATTTGACCGGGCGGTCCTGCGAGGCGTCCAGGGAGCATCGGCCATTCTCGACGGCGTCGAGCTCGAAAGCCTCAGCATGGAGGGGGCGGTCTTCACCGATGCCCAGGCCGACAACGCACAAATCAAGAACTGTCGTCTGCATCGGGCGGACTTTCGCGGTGCGACATTGCGAAATGCCAACTTTCACGGGTCAGTCCTGTGTGAGGCGATCTTTGACGAGGCCCAGTGCGAGGGAGCCAGCCTCAGCCACGCAGACCTCGAAAAAGTGAGCTTCGTACGCACCAATTTGTCGAGCGCTGACCTCCGCCACTCCAGCATCATTGGCGCCGTTTTCGACGGCTGTAATCTGGTGAGCGCCCAGCTCGCTGAGCTCGATTTCAGATCACCGAGCCTTGGCCGAATTTCCTTTGCCCACGCCAACCTGCGCAAAGCCGTCTTTTCGCGTTGTGAGCTTCGCGGAACCAACTTCGTCGAGGCCAATCTCGAGCAGGCAGACCTCCGCCACGCGATCTTCGAGGGATCGAATCTGAGCCGCGCCAATCTGGTCGACGCCAACGCCCGCCACGCCAACTTCAAGCAGGCAAACCTCGAGGACCTGATTGCCCAGGGAGCCGACCTCTCAGGCACCAATTTGATCCTCGTCAAAGCACGAGGGGCCAAGATGATCGGCGTTGATTTTCGGTTCACCGACGCGGTCGGAATCGACCTCGAAAATGCAGATATCCGCTACTCCGATCTCCGCAACTCCGACCTCACCAAGGCGAACCTCAACAAGACCAGGCTGTGGGGCTGCAAGGTGCGTAACACGAAGTTGCCGTCCTCGGTTGGGCATCTCAAGCTCCTTCTCATGCTCAGCCAGGTATTCCAAATCGTCGGCAAGCGCGCCGACAAGATGCGCGATACGCGCGAGAGAAAACGCATCCAGCAGGTGGCGGAGCTGGTAAGGGAACGAGAGGCCGAACGCAAGCGAAGAGCGCGGTGATCCGTACCCTCGAACGGGCTTGCATTCTCAGCATTCTCATTCTCAGTCTTCCAAACATCGCGACGGCCGATCCTGAGGTCGACCCGACCTTGGAAGGTCTGCCGATCATCGCCATCCACATCGACCGTAAGGACATTTTCGATACCTCGGATCCAAAGACCAAAGCATGGTTCTACCGCTGGGCCAACGCCCTCCATATCATCAGCAAAGAAGACTTCATCCGTTCAATGCTGCTTTTCAAAGAGGACGACGCCTTCTCGGCAAGCCGTGCCGCGGAAAGCGCCCGCATGCTGCGCGGGCTGGGCATCATGAACCCTGTGAATATCACCGCTCACCGCGTCGATGGCGGCGTTGACGTGATGGTCGAAACCCGCGACCAGTGGACCCTCAAGGCGGGTGCCAGCCTCGGCGTTTTCGGCAGCAACGCCAGCTACAAAGTCGACGTTGAGGAGGAGAACCTTCTCGGCTGGGGCAAAGCAGTGAGCGTGGCATACGAGTCTGACATCGAGCGAGACAGCTGGTCGCTGGGGTACTTCGACCCCAACGTCTTCAACAGCCGATGGCGGGTCAACCTGGCTCACGCAACCTACTCCGACGGGTTTTCCGACCGGGTCGTGGTCGACCGGCCTTTTTACTCTCTGGCGACGCCGTGGACCTGGGGAGTTTCGGGTCTCCGGAAAGAGCTGAACGACCACCTCTACTCGCAGTCGGAATCGGTGGTGGAAGGCCTCCATGAGAGCGAAAGGCTGAGCGTTTGGGGAGGCGCAAGATTGCCGGGAGGCGGCCACATCACACGGCGCCTCATCGCAGGCTGGGACTACAGCCAGAATCTCTATTCGGACTGGATGTGGGAAGATACTGGAACGCCCTACCCACAGCCCGAGGACCGCCTCATCAGTGGTCCCCGCCTCTCCTACGAGCAGGTCGTCGACCGCTTTATCGTCGTCGAGGGCTTCCGGGCGTGGACTGTCCAGGAGGACGTCCCGCTCGGACCAAACTTCAGCCTGACCACGATCTTCTCCGCTCCCAGGTTTGGCGGCGACCGCGAGCGTTTGTTGATGGCCGGTCGAGCACATGCCGCGAGCCAACGCGGACGATGGCTTTTGCTCGGAGACACCTGGTTGTCGGGGCGGCTGGAGGATGGAAGCACTCATAATCTGGTGGCCGGACTTCAGATCGGCGCCGCCCAACTCGGTATCAGCGGCTGGCAGATTCGCCTGTTCGTCGAGGGATCACGCCGCCTCGACCGCGACCGACAGCTGACTCTCGGCGCCGATATCGGTCTCCGTGGATGGGATCCCAACTACTTCGATGGCACCGGGCGAGCGCTCCTCAACGTGCAATGGCGCAAGCTCCTCAAAAAGGAGTTGCTGGGTCTGTTTTCACTCGGGATCGTTTTCTTTGGCGATGCCGGCAAGACCTGGGATCCACGGGTCGGTCCCGACACCGATGGTGTCCGGTTCGATGCCGGCGCAGGCCTTCTCTTCGACCTTTCTCACATCGGCCGCAGCACCCTGCTCCGGGTTGACGCTGCGGTCCCAGACGACGGTACCGGCGTCACCGTCACCATCAGTACCTCGACGATATTCCGACTGCCCAAACGATGGCGTTGACGCCCCACCCGAACCGCAATAGCGTAAAATCGAACTAATGTCCTCCCACTCTCTGGTCATCGTTGCCATGATCTTGGCAGCCGTCTCTTTCGTTGGTGCTGGCGAGGACGATTTCCAGGCTTCGCGATCTGCGGTCACGATTGAGCTCGAGATCTGCGATCGCTCGGAGCTCGAGCAACTCACCCGCCTGGTGAGTATCGACGACGTTCGCGGCCACGAAGTGCGGGCCACCGCGACCCCGAGACAACTCGAGGGATTGCGGGCAGCAGGATGGAGCTGGCAGGTCCTACCCGCGGCAACCCACGCCGCGGAACCCGAAATGTGCAACCAGGGCTGGGTGGATGATATCGACCGATCCTGGACCTGTTACCCCAGCTACCAGCAGTACGAGGCCCTTTTACACAAGTTCGCGGTTGATCACCCCTCTCTCTGTCGGCTGGTGGACCTCGGGCCGAGCGCGAACCTTGTTCACCCTCACCGATTGTGGGCGCTGATCGTCTCCGACCGGCCAGGCGAAGAGGAGAACGAACCCGAGGTCCTGCTCACCTCGTCGATGCACGGCGATGAAACCACGGGCTTCATCTTGATGTTGCGGCTCATTGACCATCTCGTGCGAGGTTATGGCGGTGGTTCCGAGGTCACGGCCCTGGTGGACGAAACCGAGATCTGGATCAATCCCCTCGCCAACCCGGACGGCACGTACTTCGGGGGGAATGGCACCTTGGCCGGAGCCATCCGTTCCTACACCACCAGCGGCGGCGAGGATTCAGAGGTCGACCCAAATCGAAATTTCCCGGGCTTTATTGGCGACGAACACCCCGACGGCAACCCGTGGTGGCCCGAGACCGAAACGATGATGTTGCTCGCAGAAACCGAGACCTTTGTTTTGTCGGCCAACTTCCACGGCGGCGTCGAAGTCGTCAACTATCCCTGGGACACCGTCGGACGCCGCCACCCGGACGACCTCTGGTTTCAGACCCTGTCCCAGGACTGGGCCGACCTCGCCCAGGCCGACAGTCCCCCCGGTTACATGACGAATGTCAACAACAGCGGCATTACGAACGGCTGGGATTGGTACGAGATCGATGGCGGTCGCCAGGACTTTATGACCTTCTTCCATGGCGGTCGCGAGGTCACCATCGAGATATCTGAAACCAAGCTGCTGCCATCGGATGAGTTGGACGAGCTCTGGTCGTGGAACAGACGCGCGTTGCTCGATTTCATCGCCCATGCGCAGCAGGGAATCCGCGGGGTCGTGAGTGACAGGGACGGCGAACCGCTGGCTGCCACCATCGAGGTGGTCGGGGTCGATCGCGAAGAGGACGGATCGATGGCACGAACCGACCCCGACATCGGCGACTTCCACCGGCTCCTTCTGCCCGGACTCTACGATCTCAGAATCGAAGCCAGCGGCTACCATTCTCGAGAGATTCAAGGTATTGCCGTGATCGATGGCGAAGCCACCGTGGTCGACGTCGTTCTCTACCCCTCATTGGTTCGCCGACCATCCCGACGGGTTACGCCAAACCCTGTAAAAACTACAACTAAATGAGCTCCACATCCGAGTGGATTTCCACCAGACTCGGTCCATCATGATCCAACGCCGCTGAGATCGCCCCGTCCAGCTCACCTTCCTTTCTGACAGACAAACCCAATGCGCCACAGAGATTGGCGTACTCCGCGAAGTCGGGGTTGTGGAGTGAGGTCTGCCAGACCTCCCAGTCGCCCGCCTTCTGTTCCTTGCTGATCTTGCCGAGTTCGTTGTTGTTGAGAAGGATGTGGGTAATGTCCATACCGTACTTGACCGCTGTGGTGAGCTCCGCGAGGTACTGACCGAAACCTCCATCGCCCGAAACCGAAATCACTTTGCGACCTTTGAATCGGGGGTCGTCCTCCTGCGTCGCCGCCCATGCGCCCATCGCCGCGGGGAAGCCGAAGCCGATCGAACCGAGGTATCCGGACATCAGGACCGCCTGCCGTTCACACTCGAAGTAGCGTCCGAATGAGTAGGTGTTGTTGCCGACATCAACGGCGATTATGGCGTCGGCAGGCGCCATTCTCGTCAAGGCGGCAAATATCGACGCGGAATTGACGCCCTTGCCACGTTTGTCGCCGAGGCGGTTCTTCTTTTCTGCACGCCAGATCGCCCAACGCTTCTCGAGGTCGCCGCGCTGATCGACCGCAGAGATTTTTCCCTTCAGGCGGTCCATGAAGATGCGACAGGAAACGCCTATCTCGCCCCAAACAGGCACATCAACCGCATGGAACTTGCCAAGGATCATCGGATCAAAATCCACCTGGATGATTGGCTTTTTGGGGGTGATCCCGGTGTGATTGCTGAAGCTGGCGCCAAAGACCAGCAGACAGTCGCTCTCGTTCATTACCCAGCTGGCCACCGGGGTGCCGCTGCGCCCGAGGACACCGGCCGCGAGGGGGTGGCTGTCGGGGATGAGTCCCTTGCCCTTGAAGGTCGTGATGATCGGGCAACTCAACATCTCGGCAAGCTCGATCACACCCGGCATTTGGAAGCGGCTGCCGTGACCGACAATGATAACCGGCCGCTTGGACCTGGCGAGCAGCTCCACCGCCCGATCGACCGACTCCTCGGGCGGGGCGATCTCGAGTGGAGTGACCCGGCCCTCGGGTCCACCAGCCTGCGCCCCGTCGTCTGCGGGCATCTTGGGCACCTCATCTGGGAAAATGATCTGCGAGACGCCGCGGTTGAGGATGGCGCTCTTGCACGCGAGGTTGATGAGCTCGGCATGCTTGCTGTTCGGGAGGGCGGGCTGCTGCCACTGCGCCACCTTTCCAAAAGCAGCCTGCAGATCAACCTCCTGGAAAGCACCCGGCCCGAGGACCTGGGTCTCAACCTGTCCAGTCAGCGCGATCACCGGCGAGCGATCGACATTGGCGTCCCACAGCCCGGTCAGAAGATTTGTCGCGCCGGGGCCGGCAATCGACAGGCAGGCGGCCGGGCGCCCGGTCAATTTGCCGTATGCCGAACAGGCGAAGGACGCCGCACCTTCATGGCGAATTCCGTAGTAACTGATGTTGCCCTGCTCCTCCTGGATTCGAAGAGCATCGGCGAGTCCGAGATTTGAATGCCCGACCATGCCGAAAACCTGTCTGACGCCCCAATTGGCAAGGGTCTCCATCATGAGATCGCCAACCGTACGAAAATGTTCCTTTTCTCCTGGCATGCCAACATAGACGCCATCGTCGCGTGCCTCGACCTCGAAGGTCTCGACCCCGTCGTCATAACCAGGCGCCTTGCCGGTGATCGGGTCGTAGTCCCACCCGTGCCACGGGCAACGCAGGAGCCCGTTCTCGATCGAGCCCTCACCGAGCGGCCCGCCCTGGTGCGGGCAATGATTGTCGAGAGCGCCATAGCTCCCTTCGTGGCGGGTCATGCAGAGCGTCCGGTGGCGACAGGTGACCGGTTTGACCCGGCCCTCGGGCAGCTCATCCGCGTCGAGTACCTTGGTCCATACGAGATCGTTTCCTCTTGAGGTCATCGTTCTCCCAGCTTTGGTTTTTGATTCGCGCTCAGTCGAGCGACACGCCGCCGTACCGAATCCCGGTGAGATGCGCCATCTCGCGTTTCCAAGTCGTCAGGTCGTCCGCAGAAAACTCACCGAGATGATCATGACCACAGGCGCGGGCCATGACCTTCATCAATTCGGTTGATGCGTGGAAGAAGTTACTCAGCTGCTCCGCCCCCTTTTCGATTTTCAAACGCCGGCGCAGGTTCGGTTTCTGGGTGGCGATGCCGACCGGACAGTTGTTGGTGTGGCACGCACGCATGCCCAGACATCCAATGGCCTGCAGTGCCGAATTGGAAACCGCGATCGCATCCGCCCCCAGGGCGAGCGCTTTGACGAAGTCCGCCGGCAGCCGCAGACCACCGGTGATGACCAATGTCACATCGCTGCGCTCCTTCTGATCGAGGAACCGCCGGGCGCGCGCCAGTGCGGGAATCGTCGGCACCGATATGTTGTCCCGGAACAGCAGCGGCGCCGCACCCGTGCCACCGCCACGGCCATCGAGGATGACGTAGTCGACCCCAATTTCGAGGGCGGCCTCGAGATCACGCTCAATGTGTTGGGCGGAAAGCTTGACGCCGATCGGGATCCCACCCGTCGCCTCGCGAACCTCCTCCGCAAAATTGCGGTACTGGTCGACCTTCTCCCAATCGGGAAAGCGGGGCGGTGAAATCGCCGCCTCACCGTCAGCCAGCCCGCGGACCTCGGCGATTTTGCCCCGAACCTTGTCACCCGGCAGGTGACCGCCGGTGCCCGTCTTGGCACCCTGACCGCATTTGAAATGGAATGCCTGGCACTTCTGGACCTTGTCCATCGAGTACCCGAAGCGTGCGGACGCCAGCTCGTAGAAGTAGCGCGAGTTGCTGCCCTGCTCTTCAGGCAGCATTCCTCCCTCGCCCGAGCAGATACCGGTCCCTGCCAACTCGGCGCCTTTCGCGAGGGCAACTTTGGCTTCCTCTGAGAGCGCACCGAAGCTCATGTCGGACACCAAAAGAGGGACGTCGAGCTCGAGCGGTTTTGCGGCATTGGGTCCGATCACCACCCGCGTACCGACCGACGCGTCATCAAGGAGTGGGACCTTGTACAGCTGGGCGGTCAGGATCTGGATGTCGTCCCACCTCGGCAGCTCGTCGCGCGGTACACCCATCGCGGCCACCCGGCCGTGGTGGCCAAGCTTGCTCAGGCCGTGCTCGGCCAAATGCTGGATGTACTGGTAGTGGGGTTCTTCAGCGCCTCCGTGGACGTCCTTGTAAAGGCCCTGATAGGCGTCGCGGTCATAGTGTTGAGGGTGTTCCTTCTCCCACGCAACGATCTCCTCTTCATCAACCCAGATGGCGCCTTCTTCGATCCAGGACTGGAATCTGTGCAGCTTTTCTTCGGGGTTATAGGAACTGACCCCGGTCTTGTAGCTGTAATCCCACTGGTGGACTCCGCAGATCAGATCTTTGCCTTCGATGGAGCCATCGCTCATTAAGGCTCCACGATGCAAACATCGGCCGTAAAGGACTGACGCCTGCTCTTCCTCTTGCCACCGGATAACTACCAGATCGACGTTGGCAACCAGGGCGTAGGCCGGGCTCAGAGGTTCGAGGTCGTCCCATACAGCAATCCGTATCTTCTTCATGGAGCCCCCGTTTCGTTGATATCCACCATGAACAACAGAACCGACTTTCACCAATTCCACTTTTCATTTCTAGACAGTTCGCGGTTGCACGGTTACCGTGTGCCCGCGACTTACAACGAGGAGAGCCAAGAATGACCCCAGAGAACGCTCTGAAACCTGACGCCCGCGACCGCGCTGAGATCCCCGAGGAATACACCTGGGACCTGGACCAGATTTACTCCGACTGGGAAGCCTGGGAGGCAGGTCTCGACGGATTACAGAACCTGATGGACTCCTACCAGAAGCTCAAGGGCACTCTCTCCGAGGGCCCACAGCGAATCCTCGAAGCAAGCCAGGCTTCGGACGAGCTCGGTCAACTCGCCTATCGCGTCTACCAATATCCGGGACTGATGCAGAGCCAGGACACTCGCGACAACGCTGTTCAGGCGCGCCTCGAGCAGGTGCGGCTGGCGCTCGCCGCCTTCCGCCAGGCCACCGCCTGGTACACACCCGAGCTGCTCGACATCCCCGAGGAAATGATGCAGGACTGGCTTGACAAGACCCCCGAGCTGGCGCCGTATCGTTTTGGAATTGAGGAGAGCTACCGCATGCAGCGCCACGTCCTCGACGAGGACGGCGAGCGCCTGCTCGCCTTCGCCTCGACCTTCGGCGGCACACCCGCGCAGACCTACTCGATGATGGCCGACGCCGACGTCGACTTTCCGACCGTCACCCTTTCCGACGGCAGCAAATCGGTGGCGAGCCACGCAAATCTATCGCAGGGCCTGCACACGCTGCGCGATCAGGTCGACCGAGAGAAGCTCTTCAAGGCCCACTTCTCGGTCTACGACGGCTACCCCAACACCTATGCTTCGATCTACAACGGGGTCCTGCAGAAGGACTGGTTCACCGCCCGCTCGCGCCGGTACGAGTCCGCCCTTGACGCCAAGCTCGACGACGACAACATTCCGGCGACGGTGGTGGAAAATCTCATCGACACCGCGCGAACAGGTGGCAGCCCTCTCCAGCGCTACCATCGCCTTCGCAGGGCCACCCTGGGGCTCGAACGTTACCGATATTTCGATGCCTACCTACCACTGGTCGAGATCGAGTGGGCCCTCCCCTATGACACGGTCGGCCGGCTCATCATCGACTCGGTAGCGATCTTCGGTGAGGAGTATCAGCGGACGGTGCAACGATCCTTCGACGAACGCTGGATCGACGTCTACGAAAACGAGGGCAAGCGCTCAGGGGCGTTCTCAGCCGGGGTTTACGGCGTCCATCCCTACATGCTTCTCAACTACGCTGACACCCTCAACGATGCCTTCACCGTCGCCCACGAAATGGGCCATACCATGCACACCGTGCTCTCCCATGAGAGCCAGCCGTTTGCGACCTCGTCCTATTCGATTTTTGTCGCCGAGGTGGCATCGATGGCCAATGAGTCCCTCTTCCTCGATCGCCTGCTCGCCGAAGAGACAGACCCGGCACGCCGCGTGACCTTGCTCCAGCACGCCATCGACGACATCGCAGCCGGCTTCTATCGGCAGGCGATGTTTGCGGACTTCGAGCTGCGGGCCCACCGCATTGTTGAAGAAAACCATCCGATCACCGCCGAAGTTCTCCAGGAAACGTACCTTGAAGTGCTGAAGAGCTTCTTCGCCGACGCACTCGACGACCAGGATTGGTATCGCAACACATGGGCTCGAATCCCGCATTTCTACGGCTCGCCCTACTACGTCTTCCAGTATGCAACCTCGAAGGCGGCTGCAAGCCTGATCCATCGAAGAATGACGGAAGGCAATGCTGGGGAATGCTCTGCCACCGTCGAGGCCTACCTCGAGCTGCTGCGTTCGGGCGGCAACGACCACCCGATCAGTCAGCTGCAGAAGGCGGGCGTCGACTTCACGACCACGGAACCGACGGAAGCGCTTGTTGCAGAGATGGATTCATTGGTAGACCGTCTCGAGTTAGAACTCACCCGCTTGAGCGGCTGAAATATTTCCCGCAGATCACGCAGATTGACGCAGATATTTTCTTTGTGTGGATCTGCGTTATCTGCGTCATCTGCGGGCAAAATGTCAAGTCCTGACGAAAAGTTGTCATGCGATCCCGAGCCGCGGAGCGGCGACAGATACATAGCCTGGGGCGTGAGCCCCAGGATACGAACGAGAAAAT
>JACXWA010000010.1 GCA_014764485.1 Candidatus Sulfomarinibacter kjeldsenii | reverse complement strand
ACATTGGAGGCTGCGATGGCTGCAACTCTCAAGGGACGGTCGTTCCTCAAGCTTCTCGATTTCACACCTGACGAGATTCGCGAACTGCTGGCGTTGGCGGCGGATCTCAAGGCCAAAAAGAAGGCCGGCGTCCGGGAACGTAAGCTCGATGGCCGGAACATTGCTCTGCTCTTCGAAAAGCCGTCTACCAGGACACGCTGCGCCTTCACGGTTGCCTGCATCGATGAGGGAGCGCATCCGGAGTACCTTGGCAAGAGCGACATCCAATTCGGAAAGAAAGAGACCGTAGCCGACACTGCGAGGGTCCTCGGGCGAATGTTCGACGGCATCGAGTTCCGTGGTTTTGCCCATCAGACGGTCGAGACCCTGGCCGAGTACGCCGGCGTGCCGGTGTGGAACGGTCTGACCGATGATTGGCACCCGACTCAGTTCCTGGCCGACGTGCTCACCATGCGGGAGGAGTTTGGCGACCTTGCGGGCCAAACTCTGGCCTACGTCGGCGATGGCCGCAACAACGTAGCCAACTCGCTGATGGTGGGTTGCGCCAAGCTCGGAATGCACTGTCGAATCGTCTCACCTGACACGCTGCACCCCGAGCATGACCTGGTGGCGGCGGTCGAGGAAATCGCGGCATCCACCGGAGGATCGCTTGTCGTCACTTCGTCGGTAGATGAAGGCGTCGCCGGCGCCGATGCGATCTACGCTGACGTCTGGGCGTCGATGGGGGAGGAAGACCTCATCGCAGATCGGATCCGGACCCTCGGGCCATACAAGATCACCGAGAAGATGATGTCCTCGACCGGCAAGTCCGGCACCATTTTTCTTCACTGCCTGCCCGCCTTCCACAACCTGGACACCGAGGTATCTAAGCAGAACCCGGGTATTCAGGAGGTCGAAGACGAGGTCTTCGAGGGCCCGCAGTCGCGGGTCTTCGACCAGGCCGAAAACCGCCTGCACACCATCAAGGCCGTGATGGTTGGGACTCTTGGGAACTGAAGCAAAATCACAGGGATGTGTGGCCTCGAGTAGCCACTGAGAAAGGACTTTCACATGAAACGAGTTGTGGTTTTTGGAGCCGGTCTGGTGGTCCGCGCCCATGTTCGATATCTGCTCGATCATGGCTTTCACGTCACCGTTGCCAGTCGTACGGTGAGCAAAGCGGAAGACATCCTCGATGGACACCCCAACGGCACGCCGATGGCCTTCGACGTTACGGTCGAGCCGGAAAAACTAGAAGAGATCATCGCCAAACATGACCTGGCGGTGAGCCTGCTGCCCTGGCAGTTCCACCCACAGGTGGCGAGAGCATGCCTCAACCAGGGCAAGCACATGGTCACTACTTCCTATGTCAAGGAAGAGATGGCGGCGCTCGATGCCGAGGCGAAAGAAAAGGGTGTGATCCTTTTCAACGAGCTCGGAGTCGACCCCGGCATCGACCACATGACGGCGATGCAGGTCATCGACCGAGTGCAGGGAGAGGGTGGCGAGATCACCAGCTTCCAGTCCTACTGCGGCGGCTTGCCGGCACCAGAAGCCAATGACAACCCCTTCGGCTATAAGTTTTCGTGGAGCCCGCGTGGCGTGCTACTGGCCGGCCTCAACAATGGCAAGTACCGCCGCGACGCGAAGGTCGTCGAGGTGCCCGGACAGGAGCTCTTCGATCACGTGTGGCCGGTCACGGTTGGCATCGACGGCACCGAGACTGCGCTCGAGGGCTATCCGAATCGCGACAGCATGCCGTACACCGAAACGTACGGCATCGATCCTCACGACGTCATGTTCCGTGGCACGTTGCGTTTCCGGGGCTGGTGTGCGGCCATGAAACAGGTGGCACGGATCGGTTGGTTGCGGACAGATGGCGTCGAGGGCCTCGAGGGGAAGACATTTGCCGACCTGACAGCTCTGCTGATCGGCGTCGACGATACCTCGAATCTCGCAGACAAGCTTGCGTCGCACCTCGGGATCGCGGCCGACGGGCCCGAGATCTCGAAAATGGAGTGGCTCGGACTCCTCGGCGACGGCCCGCTGCCGGACGAAAAAGCGCCGGTTGACCTTCTCACTGCGCACATGCTCGAAAGAATGTCGTATAACGAGGGCGAGCGCGACATGCTGGTGCTCCAGCACACCTTCGTCGCGGAGTTTTCCGATCGCACCGAGCACATCACATCGACGATGATCGACTTCGGAATTCCCGGCGGTGACTCTTCGATGAATCGCACCGTCGGTCTGCCGGCGGCAGTGGCGGTCCGCTTCATCCTCGAAGATCGGTTCAACCAACCGGGCGTGGTCGTGCCGGTGATGAAGGAGTTCTACGAGCCGGCGATCGAAGAGCTGGAACGCCTGGGGATTCAATTCACCGAAGAAGTTAAGACAGTTTGAATTAGGAATTAGGAGTTGGGAATTAGGAATGCCGCCGACCCGACCGTCGTCGACGGTGTTTCCGAGGGGGTGGGGCGGAATTCCTAATTCCTCATTCCTAACTCCTCATATTCGCCCGACGGGCGAGTGCCGCCGTGAATGAAACGCTCCGTTACCGCGAGTTGATGGTCTCAGGATCCATCGACAAGGCCATCCTCCACCTCGGAGCGCCGGCGGCGATGGCCGCTCTTCTGCAGGCCGGATTTCTGGTGGTCGATACCTTCTGGCTCGGGCGGGTCGGGCCGGTGGCGTTGGCAGCTGCTTCGACCGCCGGATTCACGATGTGGCTCGCTCAGACTTTGGGCGAGGGCGCCGCGGCCGGTTCGGGTTCGGTGCTGGCGCGGGCCATCGGCGCCGAGGACCAGAACGGCGCCGTCCGGTCAGCGGCTGCCGGCCAGACGCTGAGCGTGTGGGGGTCCGCGATCGTCTCGGCAATCGGCCTGCTCGTCAGCCACGCCACCTTCGCCTTCATGGGGACCGATGCCCTGGTGACGACCGAGGGCATGAAGTACATGTGGATCATCTTTGCCGGGATTCCTTTGTACTTCCTCTTCGTTTGGCTCTCGGCGGCCTATCGAGCAGTGGGAGATGCACAGACGCCGCTACGCTTGCTGGCATTGGCCGCCGTTGTCAACCTGATCGCCGATCCCATCTTGATCTTTGGACTTGGCCCGGTGCCGGCGCTTGGCGTCGCCGGGGCGGCTCTGGCAACGGTCGCCTCGTGGATTGTGGCTACGGCACGGGGGTGGGTCCTGCTCGGACGGCTCGGAATCCGCCCCCGGGTCTTTGCTTTTCTTCGACCGCCCCTGGATGAGACCTTGCGGGCCCTCAAGGTCGGTCTACCTCTCGCCCTCGAAGGGGCGCTTTTTTCTCTGATCTACATTCTGCTCACCCGGGTTATCACCGACTTCGGGACGCCGGCGGTGGCGGCCCTCGGGATCGGACACAAGCTCGAGGTGCTCAACTACTTTGTCTGCGCCGGCATCGGGGCCGCCGCGACAACTCTGGTCGGCCAGAATCTCGGGGCAGGCGAATCGAAGCGCGCGATTCGCAGCGCCTGGCGGGCCCTTTACCTGACCTGTCTTCCGGTCGGTGCGGTGACCATTCTGTTGGTTTCCTTCCCGGACGCGGCGATCGGTGTTTTTTCCAATGATGGCAGGGTGATTGCCTTAGGCTCGACCTACGTCCTGCTGGTTGGGATGACGCAGCTCTTCATGGCCTTCGAGGTGGTCATGCTCGGCGCTTTTGCCGGCGTCCAATGGACGGCCTGGCCGGCGGTCATCGTGGTCGGTCTCACAGCTATTCGGGTGCCGTTGGCGATGTGGCTGGTTGCTCGAGGCTGGGGCGTCGAGGCCGTGTGGTTTGCGATTGCGTCGACAACGGTCGTGAAAGGCCTGATTCTGGCTTCACTCTTTGGATACCGCTACGGACGCGGCTGAAGCGGACACGGACACGGACGCGGGAGAATGCCGTACAATGTCGCAGCACACAGGAGGAAATCATGATTGATACCATCAGAAAACACCTTGGAGACCAGGCCTCGCTGCTCGACTATCAGTGCACGGGGATTTCAAAGGACCAGCTTCATTTGCCCGGGCCCGACTTCGTCGACCGCGTTGTCGCGCAGACCGACCGCTCTTCGCAGGTTATGGGTTCGATTCAAAGGATTTTCAACACCGGACGCATGGCTGGCACCGGCTTCGTTTCGATCCTGCCGGTGGACCAGGGTATTGAGCATTCGGGCGCTGCCTCCTTTGCTCCCAATCCGATCTACTTCGATCCAGAGAACATCGTCAAGCTCGCGATTGAGGGCGGCTGCAATGCCGTAGCCTCAACTCTTGGCGCACTTGGCTCGATGTCGCGGACGTATGCCCACAAGATCCCGTTCCTGGTCAAGATCAATCACAACGAAATGCTCACTTACCCGAGCGAATTCGACCAGACTCTGTGGGCGTCGGTCGAACAGGCGTGGAATATGGGCGCGTCGGCGATTGGTGCAACTATCTATTACGGCTCTGATAACTGCCGGCGGCAGATCATGGAGATCTCGGACGCTTTCCAACAGGCTCACGAGCTTGGTATGGCGACGGTTCTGTGGTGCTATCTGCGCAATTCGGCGTTCAAGAAGGACGGCACCGACTACCACGCCTCCGCAGACCTGACCGGTCAGGCAAATCATCTCGGTGTGACCATCGAGGCCGACATCATCAAACAGAAACAGGCGACCAACAACGGCGGCTACACCGCAATCGGCTTTGGCAAGACCCACCCGCTGGTCTACGAAAAGCTCGTGCCGGACAACCCCATCGAGCTAACCCGCTGGCAGGTGGTGAACTGCTATATGGGCCGTGCCGGTCTCATCAACTCGGGTGGAGCCTCGGGTGACAACGACCTCGCGCAGGCCGTGGCCACCGCGGTCATCAACAAGCGTGCGGGTGGCATGGGTCTGATTTCAGGCCGCAAGTCCTTCCAGAAGCCGATGAAGGATGGAGTCACGCTCCTCAACGCCATTCAGGACGTATTCCTCTGCGAGGATGTCACGGTAGCTTAGACGCGTCCGTGCTCTGGGAAGGCGATCTCGGCTTCGAAGCGCTCTTCTCCCATCGCGCCTCCGTGGAGTGCCACCGCTGACGATATTTGGATCTGACGCGATGGTCGCGTCGAACGAGCCAGCGCCAAAATCGTCACCAGTGGCACGTACGGTTGCGCGGTTTTCTGCCACGGTGATTCTCCATCTTCCTTCAACAGCAATTCATCCGCCGAGGAACTCGGCGAGATGAATTGCAAAAAATTGCCCCCGCTTCAAGCGGGGGCGTCCAGGAAGGAGGGGAATAAAACGCGATCACATGATCGCGTAGAAAGGGCTCTTTTCGCCAGAACGGATGGCCGCTCCCTTGGCGGCCACCGTCGGCAATGCGCGGTAGGCAAAGTGGATCGCGGTCTGCACCTTGTTGTGGAAGAACGCAGCTTCCTCGTTTTCCTTGAGGAACTGCTTGTATGCCTTCTTGTCGTCAGTTCCAACGCCTTGCTCTTCGAGGATTGCGGCCAGCTTCGATTTCGCCAAAATCGCCTGATCCATCAGGAAGTGGGCGCCAAGGACGGTGCCGACCATGTCCAGCAGGGGAGGAGCGTTGAGCAGGATGAGTTGGATCGCGTCGGGGCGTTTGGTGATTTCCTTGGAGATGGTCTCAATCTGCTTGAGGGCGGCTGCGAGCATCCACGCCGGCTCCATCATCTCAGGGTCACTCCGCAGCTTCTTGAAGGTGGACTCGGCCATCCCCAGGAGATCGCGAATCGTCTGACCGTTGTTCATCGGCAGCTTGCGGGCCACGAAATCGAGAGCCTGGATGCCGTTGGTTCCTTCGTAAATGCAGGCGATCTCGGCATCGCGCATGAACTGTTCGGCCGGATAGTCTGAGGTGTAGCCGTAACCGCCGTGCACCTGCAGGCACCAGTGGGTGACCTGAACGCCCCATTCAGAGCACCACGCCTTGCAGATTGGGGTCAGCATTTCCACATAGCTGTGGTATCGCTCGCTTTCCTCGCCCTCGGTGAGGTGGGACATGTCGAGGTAATACGAGGTCTGGTAAAGCAGAGCCCTCATGGCCTCGGTATAGGCCTTCGATGACAGCAGCATGCGTCGTACGTCGGGATGCTCGATGATCGGAACCTGTGGCGCCTCGGGGTTTTTGAACTCTTTCCAGTTCCGGCTCTGGAGCCTTTCGCGGGCATAGCCCAGCGCCTGCTGGTGAGCGGCGCCGGCAGCCGCCAGACCCTGGAGACCGACATCAATGCGGGCCGGGTTCATCAGGTGGAACATGAGCTTTATGCCCTGCAGCTCGTCGCCGAGGAGGAAGCCCTGGCAGCCGTCGTTCTGACCGAAGACGAGGGTGCAGGTGGGTGAGCCGTGGATGCCCATCTTTTCTTCGATATTGTTGGTGAAGACGTCGTTGGGCTCGCCGAGCGAACCGTCGGGGTTGGCCCGGATTTTGGGAACGATGAAGAGGGAGAGACCCTTGGTGCCGGCCGGGGCGTCCGGGGTGCGGGCGAGCACCAGATGAATGATGTTGTCAGCGAGATCGTGATCACCGCCGGTGATGAAGATCTTCTCGCCGGAAATTGTGTAGGTGCCGTCGTCCTGCTTCACTGCCTTGGTTGTGGACGCACCGACGTCGGATCCGGCCTGTGCCTCGGTCAGGCACATGGTTCCGGTCCACTCCCCGGAGTAGAGCTTTTCGACGAAGAGGGTCTTGTGCTCGTCGGTGCCGAATCCCTCGATCATGGCACCGGCACCGCGGGTCAGCATGAGGGTCAGGGACAACGACACATTCGAGCCGTTGAAGAACTCGTTAACCGCTGTACCCACGGTGTCGGGGAGCCCCATCCCGCCGAATTCGGGACTGGCAAGAAGGCCAATCCAACCGCCTTCACAGATGGTCTTGTAGACGGGTTTGAAGGACTCCGGCAAGGTGACCTTGCCGTCGGCGTACTGGGCGCCGATCCGATCTCCGTCTTCGTTGCAGGGCCCCATCTGCTCTTGAGCAATTTTGAGGGCCTCGTCGAGCACCATCTCGACGTTTTCGGCATCCCAGTCGGCAAACTTCTCGGCTTCGAGCATCGTGTCGAGCCCGAGCCATTCGAAGAGCTGGAACTTGATATCGCGAAGATCTACCTTGTAATCCACGACTGGCCTCCTTGGGTCAGATGGTGTGAGAGTCAATAATGAATGAACACTCATTCATTCTCTCCGAACTGCGGCAAGAATGCAAGGAGATTTTGTCAAGGTGCGGCAATGCGGGCAAATGCCCGCCCCGTGCCAATTTGAGCTTCCATGTCCATGCCAGATTTTGGAATTGAACCACCAAGACACCAAGCGCACCAAGAAACCACAAAGGTTTCAATCAGTGTTTTATTGACTCATTGGATGCGTTACTCCCATTTCCCCGGGGTTACCTTGAAATTCGACCAGTTGCATCGTGAAAACAAGGGAATCCCTTGGTGTTCTTGGTGCCTTGGTGGTGAAGTGGGTGGGTGGGTTGGCCCTTCAGCTCACCGCCAGTAGCCCTCACAGACAAAAAACCGGCCTTGCGGCCGGTTTTTGTCGATTGAGAGTCTGTTGTCAGTTACGGCGCGGGCCACGGTCGCGACCGCCGCCACGGCCACCGCCCGGACGGCCGCCTCGGCGATTGTCGCGTGGCGGACGGGAGTCGCGTTCGGGGATGTCTTCGCCGCGTTCGCGCGCCTCGTCCTCGAGGATCACCCGCCGCGACAGCTTGATGCGGTCGTTGGCGTCGATATCGATGATCCGCACCTTGAGCTCGTCGCCTTCGGTCAGGACGTCCCGGATATCCGGGATGCGCTCTAGCGAGAGCTCTGAGATATGGACCAGTCCGTCGTGGTTGGGAAGGATCTCTACGAAGGCTCCGTAGGGCTCGATGCGCCGGACAATTCCATCAAACTCTTCGCCGATCTCGGGCACCCGAGTGAGGCCCTGGACCATCTCGATCGCCTTCTTCGCCGCTTCCCCGTCTGAGGTTGCGATTTGGACAGTTCCATCATCCTCGACATTGATCTTGGCGCCGGTGGTTTCGACGATATGACGGATCATTTTTCCGCCGGGGCCGATGACGTTGCGGATCTTGTCGACGTCGATCTTGATCTGGATGATCCGCGGTGCGTACTGAGAGATGTCCTCTCGTCCCTCGCTGATGGCCTGGCTCATGCTGTCGAGGAGCTGCAGTCGGCCAACGCGGGCCTGCTCCATCGCCTCTTCCAGGATCTGGCGGCTGAGGCCTTCGACCTTGATGTCCATCTGCAATGCGGTGATACCTTTGGCGGTTCCGGCGACCTTGAAGTCCATGTCACCGTAGTGGTCTTCCTGGCCGGCGATATCGGTGAGGACGCCATAGCGGTCACCTTCCGCAACCAGACCCATCGCGATGCCGGCAACCGGGCTCTTGAGGGGCACACCGGCGTCCATCATCGACATTGAGCCGCCACAGACCGAGGCCATCGACGAAGAGCCGTTGGACTCGAGGATGTCCGAAACCACGCGAAGTGTGTATGGAAACTCGTCGGCGCTCGGGATCATCGGCTTCAGGGCCCGGCGCGCCAGTGCGCCGTGTCCGATCTCGCGGCGACCGGGTCCGCGCAGGAAGCGCGCCTCGCCGACCGAGAAAGGCGGGAAGTTGTAGTGGAGCATGAAGGTTTCGCGCCAGTCGCCCTCGACGCTTTCGATAAGCTGTGTGTCGTCAGAAGTACCGAGGGTGCAGGTGACGATAGCCTGGGTCTCACCACGCGTAAAGAGGGCGGAGCCGTGGGTTCGAGGCAAGACGCCGGCTTCGCAGGTCACTGACCGGATCTCGTCAAAAGCGCGGCCGTCGAGGCGCTCGCGCTGATCGAGAATGGTCTCTCGGGTGATGGCCTTGACCATCGAACCGAACACGTTCTTGACCCAGGGGGTCTTTTCGTCTGCCTCTTCTTCGCTGAGCTCGGCGAGGGCTTTCTCACGGACCGCCTTGATGGCGTCCTTCTGCTCGAATTTGCCGCGAACCTTGAGGGCTTCACGCAACTCGTCCGTCCACCGGCCCCGCAGGGCTTCGACAAAATCGTCGGACCACGGTATGGGATCGGCAACGAACTCTTCTTTGACGACGCCAAGCTCGGCGACGATCTCGTGCTGCAGAGCGATGATCCTTTTGACCTCCTGATGGGCCAGATCGAGCGCGTCGAGGATGACCGACTCGGAGAGTTCGGTTGCGCCGCACTCGACCATCGCGAGCGCATCGTTGGTGCCTGCGACCACCAGATCGAGCTCGCTCTCCTTGAGCTCCTCGAAGGTGGGGAAGATCACGAACTTTCCGTCGATGCGTCCGATCCGGACACCGGCGATGGCTTCGGTGAAGGGGATTTTCGCTGACATGAGCAATGCCATCGAGGCACCAGAGATACCGTAGATGTCAGAGTTGTAGACACCATCGGCGGACAGGACCCAGGCGATGACCTGGGTCTCACGGTGATAGCCGTCCGGGAAGAGCGGACGCAGGCCGCGATCGATCACCCGGCAGGTGAGGATCTCGCGCTCGGTCGGACGGCCTTCGCGTTTGAAGAAACCGCCTGGGATGCGTCCGCTGGCGTATGTATTCTCGCGGTAATCCACCGTGAGGGGCAGGAAGTCCACGCCCTGGCGCTGGCTCTCTTCGGAGCATGCGGTGACCAGGACCATGGTGTCGCCCATGCTGACGACGACTGAACCGTCGGCCTGTTTGGCGATCTTTCCAGTTTCAAAACTGAGGGTCTTGCCGTCGATTTCGACGGTCTTTCGAATGACGTTCATTTTTTTTCCTTCTTCAGGCGCGCGCCATCAGGCCCTCTAGTCTGCCACCTCTGCAGCAGTAAGAAGGCCCGATACGCATCTTCCTGGGTTGATCAGTGGGTTATCCCCTGAGTCCGAGTTTCTCAACGAGCTGGCGATAACGGGAAATGTCCTTCGCCTTGAGGTACTCGAGGAGGCGGCGGCGACGGCCGACCAGTCGTAAGAGGCCACGACGGGAGTGGAAGTCCTTCTTGTAGGCCTTGAAGTGCTCCGTCAGGAACTGGATACGGCGCGTCAGCAGCGCGATCTGGACCTCCGGCGACCCGGTGTCCTTCGGATGGGTGCGGAAGTCGTCGATGATTGAAATTTTCTGGGCGTCAAAGTGACTCATATCTTCTTTTTCTCCACATTCCTCCGGTGGCGAGGAGGCATCGGCACGTTAACAGGATACGGACTTTATGGCAAATCTCCGGCAGTGTTTTTGGGGCCGGAGGAAGCTTTGGTGGCAGTGTTGAGGACCATCGAAGGTGTGATGTTGAGGGTCCGGCCGCGGGCCAGAACCGCACGGACTGAGCCGATACCCAGCAGGCGCTTGTCGGAGCTCCGAATCATCACGTTTGAGTCCGGCGTCAGGTCTTCGACTCCTGTCTTGAAGACCACCACCTCCTGGCCGTGTACAAAACGACTCGCTGCAGCGGAGTTGAGCTCGACCTCCGTAAACGGCAGCGCGACGTCGTCGAGAGGGATCCACGCTTCGCCGTCGATGATCACCTCCGCGCTTTCGGCGGCCTGAAGGGCTTCCTGCGACAGGGCGCGATCTGCAGCGTAGGGGCCGATCGCCGTGCGTAGAAGATGCTGGAGGTAACCGCCGCAGCCGAGGGCAGCGCCGATATCATGAGCCAGCGACCGGACGTAAAAGCCCGAGGATGTAGTGGCTTCGACCAAGAGTTGATCGGGAGGAGCCGCCTCGAGCTCGAGATGATGGACCACTACAGTCTTAGGTTCCGGCGTTACCTTTTCTCCGCTGCGCGCCAGTTCGTACAGTTTCTTACCCGCTACCTTTTTGGCTGAATAAGAGGGTGGCACCTGCTCGATCTCGCCCCGAAACTGCGATGCAAGGCCATCTAGAGTTGCAACGTCCAGTTCCGGAGGGGTACCGGCGGGATCTTGCGCTTCGCCCTCGCCGTCGTATGTCGTCGTAGCGTGGCCGAGCTTGATTTCTCCCCGGTAGGTCTTGTCCCACAGCAGCAGATACTGCTGGAACCGGGTTGCTTGACCGACGCACAACAGCAACAGCCCTTCGGCCATCGGATCCAAGGTGCCGGTGTGGCCGATGCGGCGTTCACCCAGCGCCTTGCGGGCCATGTCGACCACATCGTGCGACGTTGGACCGGCCTTTTTGAAGACTGGTAGCAGTCCATGAAAACGAGATGGACGGCGACGGCTCACACCGAACCTCCGAGAGCCTCGGCAACTGCCGCAGCGACCATCTCTTCAACTTCGGTAAGCTTGCCTTTGACGGTGCAGCCGGCCGCATTGGGATGGCCGCCTCCACCAAAGGAGGCCGCTACTTTTCGAACGTCGACGGATCCACGCGCGCGCAGGCTGATCCGGACCACCTCCGGCTCCCATTGTTTGAAGTAAACGACCGCCTCGACACCGGCAATGGACCTCGGGATGTTGACGGTCTCCTCGGTGTCCTCCGGCCCTGCTTCAGCGCGCTGAAAGGCCTCCTGATCGGCGGTAATCAACGCCAGTCTGCCGTCGCAGACAATGCGCAGCGTGCGCAGGGATTCGCCGAGGAGCCGGACTGACGCCAAACTACGGTTGTTGTGGACCCAGTTGGCCACCTGAGGTGGTTGGGCGCCTGCGTCGACCATCTCCGCGGCTGCACGAAAGGCCCGTCCAGTGGCGTTTGAATATCTGAAGTCGCCGGTGTCTGTAGAGAGCGCGGTGAACATATTCGTCGCGGCTTCCGGAGACGGCAATACCCCAACTTCCCCGAAGAGCCGCCACACCATCTCGCCGACCGCCGGCGACTGGTCGTCGAGGTAGTTGACGACGCCATAGGCGGGGTTGTCCGGGTGGTGGTCAATGTTGAGGATCGGGAGCTGGGTCAGCCCCTCGAAGCCGGACCTCTCGATCTGTGGGCACTCGACCGTGACGACGAGGTCGTACTTCTCCGGGAAATCCTCGGGGAGTTCGTTGGAGACCACGACGCGGTCCGCGCCGGGCAGCATCCGGAGGTTTGCGGGAGTTTCATCCCGGTTGACGATCACCGCTTTGACGCCACTTTTCTCGGCAAGCTCTGCGATCGCCAGTTCCGAGCCGATCGCGTCGCCATCCGGGTTGCGGTGGCAAGTAAGGAGAATCCGGTAGGCCTCCGAGAGCTTGATCGCAGCATCATGGGGGTCGGTGCTGGTGGTTGTCACGATTCGTCCTCCGGCACGCCATTCTTGTTATCTGCTTCAGGCAGAAGGCCCTCGTCGGAGAGGCGGTCGAAGAGCCGTTCCATCCGGTCGCCATACTCGTACGAGGTGTCACGGTGAAACTCGAGACTCGGAACGACCCTCAAGCGCATCCGTTGACCGAGCTGCCGCCGCATGAATGGCGCTGCGGCCGAAAAGCCGTCACCTGCCTCACGTTCCTGCTCTGAGTCGCCGATGACTGAGTAGAAGACTCGGGCTTTGGACCGGTCGGCCGAGAGGCGGATTGTGGACACGGTGACGTCCGCCAGTCGCGGATCGTTGACCTCGG
Source organism: Candidatus Sulfomarinibacter kjeldsenii (assembly GCA_014764485.1). Classification (GTDB taxonomy): domain Bacteria; phylum Acidobacteriota; class Thermoanaerobaculia; order Thermoanaerobaculales; family Sulfomarinibacteraceae; genus Sulfomarinibacter; species Sulfomarinibacter kjeldsenii. The sequence goes on along the minus strand of JACXWA010000010.1, from coordinate 12,284 downwards.
ATCGCAGCAGATTGGACAGCACCGACCTGATTTCGCCCTCGAGGCGCGCGTTTCTTTCAAACGATTTGTTGTGAGCCATTTACTTTCCGATCAACTCTGAATGACCTCGACGTCCCAGCTCAGAATATGGCCGCGCCAGTTGAGGTTGATTGTCTTTTCGACCCTCTGCAGCCGTGCTTCCGCGTCCACCGGATTGGTCGAAAGAGCGCAGATTGCGAGACTCGCCCGCTGGTAAAGATCCTGATGGTCGGCCTCGATCACCAGAACCTGGTGACGATTCCTGATTTTCTCCACGAGACTGCGGACCGGGGCACGCTTGGCTTTGAGGTTGCGTGCCTCAGGAATGTGCAGTTCCAAATGCGCAACTCCGATGTAGGTTTCTCCGCTCAATTCCCGCTCGGCCTTCTGTCGAGTCCCTGAACGTTATAGTTCCGGCGCGATCTCCACCATCTTGTAAGCCTCGATGATGTCGCCTTCCTTGATGTCCTGATAGCGGGCGAGGCCGATGCCGCATTCGAAGCCCTCTCGCACCTCTGAGGCATCATCTTTGAATCTCCTCAACGAGGCCAGCTCACCCTCGAAGATCACCACGTTGTCGCGAAGGAGTCGGACTTTCGCGGAGCGGGTGATGATTCCGTCGACGACACGGCTACCGGCGATGGCACCGATCTTCGGCACCTTGAAGATCTCCCGGACCTCGGCGTGACCGAGCTCTTCCTCGCGGTATTCGGGCTCGAGAAGCCCGACCATGGCTTTCCTGACATCATCCACCAGATCGTAGATAACGGTGTAGAGCCTGAGATCGACCTGCTCCGTTTCGGCAAGCTCGCGGGCAGTGCGCTCAGGGCGCACGGCGAATCCGATGATGATAGCGTTCGACGCCGAGGCGAGCATGACATCATTGGTCGTCACAGCACCCACTGAGCCCTGCAGGACGTTGACCTTGACCTTTTCGGTGCCGAGGCTGATGAGGGTCTCCCGAAGAACCTCGACCGAGCCCTGAACATCGGCCTTGATGACCACGTTGAGCTCTTGAATCTCTGACTCGGCGATCTGATCGAAGAGATTGTCGAGAGATACCTTTCGAGTCGACGAAAGCCCTTCTTCTCGATCCCGCTGGCTGCGATAGCTGGCCACCTCGATGGCCTTGTCCTCGCTCTCGGTACCCTGCAGAACGTCACCTGCTGCCGGAACATTTTCGAAACCGGTGATTTCCACCGGATCTGAGGGCCCACCAGACTCGATCCGTTCGCCTGCATCATCGGCGATCGCGCGGACGCGCCCCCATGTGGAGCCGCAGAAGAAGTAATCCCCAACGCCGATGTGACCCTGCTGGATCAGGACGGTGGCAACGATGCCGCGTCCCTTCTCTTTGCGTGCTTCGAGGACGATGCCTCGGGCCGGGCCTTCGGCGACAGCTTTCAGCTCTTTCATTTCGGCGACCAACAGAATCATGTCGAGGAGATCGTCGAGGCCCTGATTTTTCTTCGCTGAGACGTCTACCGACGGGATCTCTCCGCCCCACGATTCGACAAGGACATCGAACTCCGCCAATTGCTGTTTGACGCGGTCGGGATTTGCATTCCCTTTGTCGATCTTGTTGATGGCCACGATCAACGGCACATTGGCAGCGCGGGCGTGTGTAATCGCCTCCTTTGTCTGGGGCATAACGCCGTCGTCAGCCGCAACAACCAGGATCACGATATCGGTCACCTGGGCGCCTCGAGCACGCATGTGCGTGAAGGCCTCGTGGCCCGGGGTGTCAACAAAGACTACCGTCCGCCCGCCGGACGCCTCGATCCGCGAGGCCCCGATGTGCTGGGTGATACCGCCGGCTTCTTGCTCGGCAACGCGGCTCGACCGCATCGTATCGAGCAGGGAGGTTTTTCCGTGATCGACGTGGCCCATGACGGTGACAACCGGTGGCCTCGGTTCCTCCGGTCCGGCTACCTCGGCACTCTCCTCGCGCTCGTACTCGATGAGTTCCTCAGCCGAGGCCACCATCGCCTCGATCTCGAGGTCGGCGCAGATCTCCTCCGCAAGCTCGTGCGGAAGCGACTGGTTGGTTGTGACCATCACGCCTTTCTGGATCAGCAGGCCGAGGAGTTCCTTGGCGGTGACGTTGAGTTTTTCGGCAAGCTCCCGTGCGGTCACCATTTCCGACAGGATGATTGGGCCTTCGGGCTTCTCTCCATCCTTGAACTGAATGGTGCGGGTCGGTCGCGGAGGTGCGGTGCGACGCTCATCGTCCCCCCTCCGGCGACGGGCCTTCTTACTCGGTCGGCCGCCACCTGGGCGTGGCGCGGGCCGTGTTGGAGGCTTCGATTCCTCTTGTCCCTTGAGCTTCTGCTCCTCGAACTTGTTGAGCAGATCGCGAATTTCCTTCGCGTCTGCGGCTGCTTTGGCCTTGCGTCCGGTGCCCCGGTCTGCCGCCTTTTCGATTTTGGCTTTTTTGGCGGCCGCCTTCTGGTCGGCCAGGCGCTGCCTGATTTCATCCGCGGTAAGTTCCCTCAGGCTCTGCTCGAGCGGCGTCTTGGCGCGTGTCGGGCGTATCCGTTTCGGGGCCTCCTCTTCCTCTGAGGCCTCGCGCTCGGCGGTGATCTCCTCTTCAGTGATCTCGACCTCCGGCTTGAGTTCGACACCTTCCTCGAAGATTTCTTCGGCAACTTCGGCAACTTCGGCAACTTCGGCAATTTCGGCGACGGCTTCGACCTCCGCCACTTCCTCGACCGCTTCGACAGGCGCGGTCTCGTCCTCTGCCGCAATTTCGACTTCAGTCGATTTGGCTTCGGTAACGACTTCTTTAATTTCTTTGTCAGTTTCAACGACCTGCCGTTTGCGACGGCGGACGAGCCGGTCCTTGGCCGAGACGGTGGCCGTTTCTTCCTCTGCGTTTTCGCGCCGCGAGATCACTTCGCGCGGACGCCGTTGCAGAGTTTCACCGGTGATAATTGCTCGCACCGTTGCCAGATCGAGGGTGTCCTCTTCGCCGGCGACAGTGACGCCAATCGAGCGCAGCTTGAATATCAGTACGCGCGATGTGATGCCCATGGTGTGGGCTAGGTCGACGACTCGAAGCTGCTCCATGCTTCCTCACTCCTCCCCGACCGCGGACTCCGCTGCCTCGGCGAGGTTCTCCTCGAGGGTTTCGGAGGCCGTGTCCAGGAGCTTTTGGGCGGTGACCGGTCCGATGCCGGGGATCGTGGACAGTTCCTTCGCGTCAAGTGCGAGAAGATCCTGGACCGTGTGGATCCCGTGCCCCTGGAGACGCTCACGCAGACGTTCAGTGACAGATTCCATCTCCTCGAGAGGTATGATCTCGTCATACGACACGGCTTCGGTTGCCACCTCTAGATCGGGAATCTCCTCTTCTTCGGAGATGCCCTCCATTTCCCGTAACATTGACGCCAGCGCTGTCGCAAGTTCGTCTTTCACTGCTTCCTGGCTCTTGATCTCGATACGGCAGTCAAGAAGTCTGGATGCCAGGCGTACATTCTGGCCGCGTTTACCGATGGCCAGCGATAGCTGCTCTGTGCCGACAATGACGTCGAGCACGACTTCTTTCTTCTCTTCGGTCAACGATTCACCGTTCTCGTCGAGGATCGGTTGGCCCTCTTCATCTCGGAGAACGACCGTGATTGGTTCCTCGCGTACTGCAACCCGGTTGATTTTGGCTGGAGACAAAGCATTCTGCGCGAATGAGACGAGGTCACTGTTGAATGGAATAATGTCGATCTTCTCGCCCTTGAGTTCACGAGTGATGGCCTGGACTCTCGAGCCCTTGAGGCCGACGCAGGCACCGACCGGATCGACATCGCTGTCCTTCGAAAAGACGGCGACCTTGGCCCGTTCCCCGGGTTCGCGAACACAGACTCTGATGATCACGGTGCCGTCGTAAATCTCGGGCACCTCCATCTCGAGGAGCTTTTCGAGCAGCATGGGCGAAGTTCGCGAAAGCACCACCTGCGGTCGGTTGGCGTCCATGGTGACATCGACTACCACCGCTCGAACACGGTCGCCCTGGCTGTATCTCTCGTGACGCACCTGGTGGCTGCGCGGGACGATGCCCTCGGTGTCACCGAGTTCGACGATCAGCGCTCCCCGGTCCATGCGTTTGACGATGCCGTTGATCATGTCGCCGACGCGACCGGAGTAGTTCTTGTAAATGACTGCTCGCTCTGCTTCACGCACTCGCTGAAACAGCACCTGACGGGCCGACTGCGCAGCGATGCGACCCAATACCGATGTGTCGAGGGCGTCGAGCTTGACGATCCCGCCGACTTCTGCCGATGGGTCGATTGCCTGTGCCTCTTCGAGGGTCACTTCGATTTCGGGATCCTCGACCTCTTCCACCACGTCACGTGCGATCCACGACTCCACCTCGCCGGTTTCAACGTCGATGTCGGTGTGCACGTTTCGTTCCTTGTAGTGCTTACGCGCGGCCGAGGAAATCGCCTCGGCGACGGCGTTGACCAGGGTCTCGGCTTCGATGTCACGTTCTGCGGCCATCTGCCGGACGAGCATATTGATGTCGAGCTTCATGAACGGGCTTTCCCTTCCTTCAAGATCGAGATCCAATCCACTTCGAGGCGGGCCTCGAAGATCTCTTCGATCGGGAGCTCGATCTCCTGACCGGAGTCGTCAAAGATCCGAATGACGTTGTTTCGTGTTCCCATCAACTCGCCGACGACGGTTCGTTGATCACGGTACAAAGGTGCCATGCGGACCTTGACGCGATGGCCTACGTAGCGCTCGTAATCGTTGCGCTGGTAGAGCTTGCGGTCGAGTCCGGGAGAGGACACCTCGAGCGTGTAGTGGTGGCGGAACGGGTCTTCGACATCCAGCATCACCGAAGCCTGGCGCGAAATCACGGCGCATTTGTCGAGGTTGACTCCTTCAGCTCCCTCAACCACCAGGCGCAGGATAGTCTTCGACCCGGAGCCCACGACCTCGGTCGTGACGAGCTCGAGTCCCTCGTCCGCCACGATGGCGGCAAGCTGATCCTGCACTGGCTGTTCCAGCTTCATATCTCTCCCCGCTGCAGAAAAAAAAGTGGGCCTCGGGCCCACTTTCCAATCGAAAGCAGCAGCGGTTTTTATAGCACATAGATGCCGAGGGCGCAAGGGTTTCCGCCAATTGAGAGAGCCTGGTCGCTTCGACTACACCGGTGCCACATTTCGCATTGTTTGAATTTGTCGCTCTCCAGCTGAGATACTGGCTCAGGGCAAACAATGCGAAGTGTGGCACCCTGCACACCAAAGTGAGAAGCGCTTCCCGGGTTACTATCCCCCCATGAGCTGGATTATCGACGAGATCGTCGCGCAAGGTGGCGAGGTTTTCTTTGACGAGTACATGAATCTCGTCCTCTACCACCCGATACACGGCTACTACTCGGGTGATGAACCCCGGTACGGCCGCGAGGGCGATTTTCTGACCGCTCCGACCGCATCCGAGTGGTACTCGAGAGTGATGACCCGACTGCTGGTCAGGGTCTTCGACCAGACCGGTCCTCTTCGCCTGATCGATGTCGCATCCGGCGATGGAGCGGTGATCAGTGGCGTTCTCGAAACCCTTGGTCCGCGTGCCTCCAACGTGTTGGCGGGGGTGGTGTCGGTCGAACGATCGCCGGCGATGCGCCGTCTCCAGCGTGATCGATTGGCCGCAGCGCCGGTGGACGTGCACTGGGCTGAGGATGTGGCGCAAATGGTGTCATCATCCGATCCCACCGTGATTCACGCCTCCGAGCTCTACGACGCCCTTCCTGTTGCGCGGGTGGTGGGTGTCGAGAAAAGCGTGGAGGAGCTTGCGGTGGGCGTGCAGGCCGGCGAACTCGTGTGGAGGAGGCGGCCGCCGCGCCGTGAGGTGGAGGCGTACTTTGTGCGCCACGGAGTGGAACTCGAAGAGGGGCAGGTCGCGGAGGCGAACCTCGGTGCTGAGCCGCTCCACACCAGGCTCCTCGAGGCCGCAGGTCAACGCGGGCTGAGCCTGGTCCTGGACTACGGGTACGAGGCGAAACGACTCTTCAATCCGAGGGGGAGGAGGGGAGGGTCATTGTCGACCTTCCGCCGCCACGAGTTGGGTCGTGATCCCCTGATCTCGCCTGGGGAGGTCGATCTGACGGCTCACGTCAACTGGGACGATCTGAGGGACGCGGCGGCCCACGCCGCCTGGCGAGAAATAGGCTTGTGGCCGCTGGCCGAGTTCCTTGTACGAGCAGGCATCGCCGAAGAGCTCGAAGACCATGGCCTCGGAATGGAAGCTGACCTCGACGCCACCACGATCACCGCCCGCCAGGAAGTCAAACGCCTCCTCGATCCTGAGGGGATGGGTTCGGATCTGAAGGTGCTTGTCCAGGCGAAAGGGGACATGGTCGATATCGCCCAGTCAGTGCTGTCCCTGCCTCAGTGAGGAGCGCGTAGGGGCGTCGGCGACACAGGAGCCACCTTTAGCATTGTTCGCCCGAAATGCGTTGCCTGATTGCGAAGCGACGAATCCGAACAATGCAAAAGATGGCACCTTGCTCCCCCCAATGACGTGCGCTTTGGGGCTTCGGACACCCCAGTGAGGAGCGCGATGCCGCTTCGACGACACCGGTGCCACCCTTCGCATTGTTTGAATTCGTCGCCTCCCGTTTTACAGACGCCTCGCAGGCAAACAATGCGAAGAGTGGCACCTTGCACGCTGCAATCAGGAGCGCTTCCCCGGGTTGGTGGGCGAAGCGAGAAGCGCCTACTGGCTTCGCAGCTGCACCAGCAGGGCTTGGACTGCAGGGACCATTTGTGCAATCGGCGTCGCCCGCTTCTCTCCATCGCTGCGTAAACTGACCTCCACCTCACCGGCCTCGAGGCCGCGTCCGCCGAGCACCACCCGGACCGGGAATCCGATCAGATCCATGTCGTTGAATTTCACGCCCGGCCGCTCGGGGCGGTCATCGAAAAGTACGTCGATTCCGGCCTCGATGAGCTGAACATAAAGGCTATCCGCAGCCTCCACAACCGCCGGCTTGTCAGCATTGAGGACGACCAACACTACCTCGAACGGCGCCAGTGGCAGCGGCCAGATGATGCCCTTGTCGTCGTGGTTCTGCTCGACCGCGGCGGCCACGGTGCGCCCCACGCCAAGACCGTAGCAACCCATGATCATTGGTTGGTCATTGCCATCCGCGTCCTGGAAGCGGCAGTCCATTTTTTCGGAGTACTTGGTACCGAGCTTAAAGATGTGGCCGACCTCGATGCCTCGCTTTTCGACCAAATCCTTTCCGCATGACGGACATGGGTCTCCGGCCGTTGCGAGTCGGATCTCCACCACCATCGAAGGCTCGAAGTCGCGACCCGGCTCCACCCCGATCAGATGGGCATCGGCCGCGTTCGCGCCGGTGGCCGCGACCTCGAGGGCCATGACAGACGGATCCGAAACAATCCGTACGCCCTCGAGGCCCACCGGCCCCGAGAAGCCCTGTGAGCCACCTGTAATCTCCTCGATCTTGGCCTCGGAGGCTAGTTGGAGATGAGTGCAACCGAGCTCGTTCTTGAGCTTGATTTCGTTGACCTCGAGATCTCCGCGGATCAGGACGGCAACAAAATCTTCGTCGGTTTCGAAGATCAGGGTCTTGATAAGGTGCGCCGGCGATATGCCGAGGAACGTGGCTACTTCTTCGACCGTGCGCATCTCCGGGGTATGGACAGACTTGGGTCGGTCGCTGCGATCGAGTGGCCAATCCGGCGCCGACGGTACCGGACCCGCCTCCGCTTTCTCCACGTTCGCACCGTAGTGGCAGTCTGGGCACGAGAGGATTGCATCTTCCCCGGTGTCGGCGAGGACCATGAATTCGTGCGACTCGGAACCGCCGATATTACCGGTGTCGGCCTCGACCTGGGTATAGCCGAGACCGCAACGTTCAAATATCCGGCAGTAAGCCTTCTCCATCGCGCGGTAGGCTTTGTCGAGGTCTTCGGCGTCGGCGTGGAAGGTGTAGGCGTCCTTCATGACGAATTCTCGACCACGCATGAGACCAAACCTGGGCCTTATTTCGTCGCGGAATTTGGTTTGGATTTGGAAGAGGTTGACCGGCAGCTGGCGATACGACGTAACGGTTCGTCGCACCATGTCGGTAATCACTTCCTCGTGTGTCGGACCGAAGCAGAAATCTCGTTCGTGGCGGTCGTTCATCCGCAGCAACTCAGGCCCGTACTCGAACCACCGTCCTGACTCCTGCCAAAGTTCTGCCGGTTGGATCGCGGGCATGGCTAACTCGGCTGATCCGGCCCGTTCCATTTCCTCGCGGATGATGGCCTGAAGCTTTGACATCGACCTCAAGCCCAGCGGTAGGTAATTGTAGATGCCGGCCGCGACCTTCGAAATCAGCGCGGCACGGGTCATCAATCGGTGGGATACGACCTCGGCGTCCGAGGGATCTTGACGCAGCGTATGAATGAATGTTTGTGTCCAACGCATGTTCAGCTCCGTTTCCCAACCCGGTTATTCCGGGCCGGGCGATGATTGCGGGTAAGATCGCCGATCAATCCGCCGAGACGGCGCACGTGATCGAGCAACTCCTGATCGATACCGCCATCCGGGCCCCCGTTGGCTTCACGTAGGGCCTCTTCGGCGCCAGGTCCATCTCCAGTCCCGAGACGGGCGAGGGCAAGCTGGCGCAGAAGTGGCGGCTCTGCTCCGCCTGCTCGCGACGCCTGTTCGAGGTATTGCATCGCTTCCCTGTACCGTCCTCTTTTGAGAGCGATTGAGCCGAGCACCGCGAGCGGGTAGTGGCGAAGTTCTCGGGGGGCGATCTCCAACGCATCGCGGGCGAGATCGCGGGCAGCGGCCAGGTTATCGCCAAGCTCCGACTCCGTCACGGCGAGCTCGTACGTCGCCATAGCGCGGGCCAGCTCATCAATATCTTCGTCCTGGTACAGACGGGTCGCAATCCGGCGTGCTGCGCGGAGTCTGCCGGCGTGTCGCAGCGACTCCAGGAGTGCCACGACAGCGGCCGCCTGGTACGGCGAATCTTGCGGCCTCTCCTGCAGGATCCTGTGAGCGTAGACGATCGCTTCACGAATCCGGCCGAGGGCCGAGGCGAGAAGGGCCGCCGTGGCCTGAAGCTCGGGCTGGCCTGGCGCCGAGTCTAGAGCTTTCGCGTAGAGATCAAACGCGTCTTCAGGGTTGCCTTCCTCGAGGGCTGTCTCTGCTTGCCGGACCAGGTCCGCACTGTCGTCCGGGAGGTCATTCGGGGGAGTGCCGCTCAGAAGGCGTACGGTTTCCTGGTATTGCAGGCGTTGTGGGTCCAGACGAAGGACACGCTGAAAGGCATCCATGGCCTTATTGGTCCAACCGCGTCTCAGGTATGCGATACCCAGGTGATAGAGAGCATCCTCGAACTCGGGCGCCAGCTCGGTTGCGCGTCGGAGAGCTTTGACGGCGCGCCCGCTTTGACCGAGCTCGAGCCTGCTGAGACCCAACAGGTACAAGCTTTGTGGGGCCTCCTCGAGGCTCAGGCTGCGCTCCAGATGGGTGACTGCGTCGCGGTGCTCACCGCACACGACCTTGAGGGCGCCGAGCGTAAAATGTGGGAGAAATGCGTCCGGAGCCATTTCACGAGCGCGGGTGAGGGCTTCTTCGGCCTCGTCCCATTGGCCAAGGTCCGAAGCCACCGCCCCGAGATACACGAGCGCTTCAAACTGGGGGCCGCGGAGTTCGACGACCTTTCTGAAAGCTATCCGGGCGGTTTCGAGCTCGTTAGAGTGGAATGACGCTTCACCGATAAATGACCACAGCTCGTCGCTGTCTGGTGCCATCGCAGCAAGATCGGTGAGCATCTCACGGACGATTTCGGTATCTGAGCCGACGAGGGCGAACTCGAGGGCGCGGAGCTTGTCACGAAACTCGTCTGTAGCCTGGCCGGAGTGGGAGGCCTGAGAGAGAATGCGTTCGACATGGGCCTTGAAACGCCTGGAAAGATCGCGAGACATCAGCTCTCGATCAGCAACACTCTCCCAGCCATCGACAACTTCGGCACGAGTTACGACACCCTGGGCCTCGAGAAGGCCCCCGAGGGACTGAATTCCGGCATGGGCGACGGTCAGATTGTGCTCGAGCTGAGCCATGTGCTGGCCGCTTGAGGCGAGGGCCTGCGACAATCGGCGCACGCCATCCTCCAGGGTGCTGATGCGTTCGAGCAGGTGTTCCTCGAGGTCTTCCTGGGCCTGGATGAAGAATTCCTCGTTTGTTTCGGTAGATTCGGCGACACCTGACACCACCAGCAGTTTGTTACCGCAACGGTGACACGCCTCCTGCTCGGAGGGGTTGACGGCACCGCAGGACTGGCAGAACAAAGCTTCAGCCCTCTTCGGGCACGGAGTGATAGCGACTGGTCATTTATTCATCCAAGGTGTCATCATCATCGAATGCGGTGGGTCGTTCAATGGATGGAGGCGCCGCTTTCTGTCGCAACCACCGCCGCAGGAGCGAGGGAGTTGGAATCCGGTTATAGCAGGCTTTCCAGCTTCGATGTCAGACTCGTTTTGTCGGTAACGCCCACGATGCGATCGGCGATCTCGCCGTTGTTGACGAGGAGCAGAGTTGGTATGGCCTGAATCCCGTACTTGACAGCGGTGTCTCGATTGGCGTCCACATCAAGCTTTCCCACCACGACACGGTCGCCGTACTCTTCGGCCAGTTCTTCGACAATCGGCCCGATGACACGACACGGCCCACACCACACCGCCCAGAAATCAACCAAAGCGGGCTTGCCCGCGTTGAGGATCGTATCTTCGAAATTTGCGTCTGTGATTTCCACTGCTTGACCTGCCATCGAGTCGTGCCTCCAAACTCATCGCCGCTTGATCGCGGACGGGCCGATGATACACCATTGGCAAATCGACGCGAACGACTCAAATTTTTCTCGTTTCAAATTTCTGCTCTCGGTTTTCGTCGATATTTTTTGCATTGCGACAATTGAGAGCGGAAATCTGAGAAGAACATCAGGGTCCAATATCTTCGAGCATGGCCTTCGCGGCTTTCTCCCCATAGGCCACTGCGTAGTTCTGGCCGCGATCTTCAGGGAAGATCTGGGCCATCGTGCAGAGATAGAGCCCGCGCACGCTCTGCCGGAACGGTGGAATCCTATTCCGATATCCAACAGGTACCACCGGCTGTGCGTACTCGGCCCTGAAGTGGTGGCTCTTCACGATCCATGAGGGGTCAAAAGCGCTGTTGACCCTCGTCAGAGCCGGGAGGTAAGCAGCAATGACCTCTTTCTTCGGAGCGTGAAACAGTGGGTGGTCTGGGAATAGATAGTTCGATATATAGAGGATATGGCGACCGCCATAACGTTCCTTTGGAATGTAGTTGGTGTGCTCGATGAGGCCGCCGAAGGGCATCGTGGGATCGGCAATGTTCAGCCAGTAAAATGGGGTCAGCGAATGCTCGAGTTCGAGGACCGTACAGATGGCCCCGGTTGCCCTGAGGTTCGCCAGGTGACGTCGTTCGTCGTCTGCGAGAAGATGACCGGCGATCTCGATGAAATCCGGCACCGGAGTCGCCACCAAGGTCCGATCGGCTATCCAAGAAGAGTTGCGTGTGAAAATCGTTAAAGTGTCCTCGCCACTCTCGATACGTTGAACAGGGTCGCTCAGGAAGAGCTCTGTTCCGCTGGCCTCGAGCCGGTATTCGAGCGCTTCGACGAATTTCGCGAACGAACCCTTCATATAACCGAGTCGTTCGCCCATCCCAGACGCTGAACGGGATCTTCCGCGCAAACAGAGCTTGCCCCACAGCCACACCATCGCGACCTTGTCAGCATCCTCGGCGAACTTCTGATGGAAGAGGGGTCCCCATACCTTTTGCCAAACTCTCTCGCCCTGGTGGCGACGGATCCAATCGGAAGCGGTGACGTTTTCGAATTGCGTAGGGTCTTTGCTGCGCTGGAGGAGCAAAGTCGAAATCGCGAATCGAGCTTTGTCGAGCAGCGAAAGGGGCTGAAAACGGAGAAGGGACTGTGGCGTTCCAAAATCCCACAGTCTGCCTTCTGTCCAGATGCCCATCCGCGAGGGGAGCCAGTCGATGAGGTCGGCGACTCCGAGTTCTTGAGCGAGATCGACGTACGATGTGTCGCTCGTAAAGAGGTGGTGATAAAACGCTTCGAGGGGTTCGCCTCCGACCTCCACGACACGGGCGAGACCACCGGGGCGCGGATACCTCTCAAATACCTTGACCTTGTGACCTGCCTCGGTCAGCCGAAGGGCCGCTGTCAGACCGGCGAGACCCGCTCCTACAACAGCGATATC